>CAYWAS010000020.1:0-29658 GCA_964455915.1 uncultured Oscillibacter sp.
CTGCAGGAATTGGAGCTGGTAGACGGACTCGAACCCCCGACCTGCTGATTACAAATCAGCTGCTCTACCAACTGAGCTATACCAGCATTTCAGCAACAAAACAGATTTTAACAGATGATGTGTGGTTTGTCAAGAGAAAATTTCGTTTTTTCGGGAGGTTTTTCTTTTGCGCTTTAAATTGGATACGACGGCGGCAAGGAGGGCGGCGCTTGGCCGGCCCTGCGGCTGCTGTTCGCTGTGTGCGGGCACGCTGCTGCGCGGCGAGCGGGGCTGGTATCTGAACGGGCAGTTCGTCTGCGCGGACTGCTTTCCCGCCTTCGCCCGCGCGGAGCTGGCGTGCTGTGAGACGGTGTTCGGAATGGAGGAGGAGCGATGACACTGTATCAGATATCCTTTACATACCGCGCGGACGCCTGTGTGCTGCGCGGACGCATCTCGGAGCTGCGCGCGGCGGCGAGGGCTGCCGCGTCACGCGAGGAGGCGGAGCGGTATAAGCGCCGCATCGCCGAGCTGGAGGTGCTGCGGCGTCAGTCGAGCGAGCTGGCGGAGCTGACGAAACGATACTACGAAAGGAGCTATCACCGCGATGAAAGGTACACCCTATAGGAGCACGGGCGGCGGCGGATACGGCGAGCTGGCGGCGTGGCTGCGCGCCAACGGCGCGGACAACGAAAACGAGCTGCGGCGGCTAAAGCGGAATCTGCGCCTTGCGCGGCGCGACGAGCTGACGGAGCGGCAGCGGGAAATACTGCGCATGAATTTTGAGCAGAATATGACCGTGACGGAGATCGCGCAGGCGCTGGGCGTGAACAAGTCCACGATCTCGCGCACGCTCACGCGCGCCAAGCGGCGGCTCTATAAATGCCTGCGTTATGCGCTGTAGTGCGTTCGCCTCTTGACTTCGGCGCGGCGGTCGCATACAATGGGCGGGAAAGAAACGGAGGAAATGTCATGCTGCATAAAGCGATACAGAATCAATGGTGCCGTCTTGCCGTCGCGGTGGCGGCGACGGTGATCTATGCCATCGGGGTGAACTGGTTCATCGTGCCGATGGGACTTTATACGGGCGGGCTGCTGGGGCTTTGCCAGGTTTTGCGCACGCTGATCGCCGACGCGCTGGGGCTGAGCGGCGCGGTGGACTTTTCGGGTATTTTGTACCTGCTCGCCAATGTGCCGATTTTGCTGCTGGCGTGGCGCATTCTCGGTCGGGGCTTTTTCATGCGCACGATGGTGTGTACGGTGTCGTCCTCGATCTTTTTGAGCGTGCTGCCCGCGCCGGCGGTGCCGCTGGTGGAGGAGACGCTGACGAACTGCGTGCTTGGCGGCATTCTCGTCGGCTTTGCGCTGGGCATCGTGCTCACCTGCGGCTGCTCGACGGGCGGACTGGACATCGTGGGGCTGTGCCTTGCGAAAAAGGGCAAGGGCTTCAGCGTGGGACGCTTCAGCCTGAGCTTCAACGCGGCGCTCTATGCGCTGTGCGCGGCGCTGTTCGGTCTGCGCGCGGCGATCTATTCGGTCATCTACACGGTGTTCTGCTCGCTGTTCATCGACCGCGGGCATCAGCAGAACATCACCGAGCAGGTGCTCATCTTCACCAAGGACGAGGACCCGGAGCTGCCCAAGAACATCATGACGCGCATCGGGCGCGGCGTGACCTACTGGGAGGGGCGCGGCGCTTACACGGGCTCGGAGCTGCGCGTGCTGTGCGTGTGCGTCTCCAAGTTCGAGGAGGCGGACCTCTACGGCGTGGTGCGTGAGCTGGACCCGAACGCCTTCTTCATCACGCAGGAGGGCGTGAGCATTCACGGGAATTTTATCCGCAAGCTCTCCTGACGGGGACGCGCGGAGAGACGAGGGGGAGACGCTGCGGGCGTCTCCCCCTTTTTTGCGAAGAAGGACGGATTTGCAGCGTTTCCTGCAAAAGAGACGGGAATTTGGCGGAATTTGTGCATATTAGATAAACAAATGGATAGGTTTATAAATCTTTTGTTGCTTTTTCGGTAAAAATGTGATATTGTACGAACTAATCTTTTCATTTGAAGGAGGCTGCTTCTTTTATGTATACGGACAACTATTTCAACCGCTTTGAATTGGCGCCCGAGGTGGCGGAGGCACTGAAAAAGTGCCGCTGCATCGCCTATGCGGAGACCAAGGAGGAATTGCAGGAAATGGCCTACGGCCCGACGCACACCTCGCGCTACGATGTGGTCTATCCCATCGAGGGGCGCGGCATGGTGAAGGAGGCCGAGGTCGTGCGCTGCAAGAACGGCTGCGTGGTGAACTTCATGGAGGACTATATGCGCCGCCGCGACCCGAACAGCATGGCCATCGGCGACGAGCTGCCGACCGATAAGCCGCGCTTCAAGGACCGCTTCGGCTACGAGTTCTCGACGCTGCGGCAGGAGACGCTCGACTGGCTCTCGACGCAGCAGGTCGTTCTGCTGCCGTTTTACGCCGGCCCGAGTGGACACGGCTATCCGAGCCTGATGGTCTGCCCGATGAACGCGGCGTTCTTTGCGCTGTCGCTGGCGAATATGCAGGGCTTTATGAGCATCGTCGATGTGCCGGAGCACTATAAGCCGCGCGCGATCATCTTCGTCGCGCCGCCGTTCCGCCACACGCACTTCGAGGGCAAGCAGGTCGTGGTCCACAACCGCAGCGACGAGCTGCACGAGGTCTGGGCGTACAACCTCTATCCGGGTCCGAGCGCGAAGAAGGGCGTTTTCTCGCTGCTGCTCGACATCGGCGAGCGCGAGGGCTGGGTGTGCTGCCATACGAGCGCGGCGATGGTCGAAACGCCGTATGAAAACGAGATCGTCTTCATGCACGAGGGCGCGAGCGGCGGCGGCAAGAGCGAGATGCTCGAGGACTTCCACCGCGAGGACGACGACCGGCTGCTGATCGGCACGCACACGGTCACGGGCGAAAAATATTATATGACGCTCGGCGAGAGCTGCAAGATCCACCCCATCGCCGACGATATGGCCTGCGCGCACAAGGATTTCCAGGACAAGGAGAGCGGGAAGCTGCGCATTCTCGACGCCGAGGCGGGCTGGTTTCTGCGCATGGACGGCATGAATGCCTACGGCAACAGCCCGCTCTATGAGCGCATCTGTATCCACCCGTCTGAGCCGCTGGAGTTCTTCAATATGGACGGCGTGCCGGGCTCGACCTGCCTGATCTGGGAGCATGTGATCGAGTCGAACGGCAAGCCCTGCTCGAACCCGCGCGTGATCCTGCCGCGCAAGATGGTCGATAACATCGTGCCGGACACCGACCCCGTGGAGGTCGATGTGCGCTCGTTCGGCGTGCGTATGCCGCCGAGCACGGCGAAGAATCCCAACTACGGCGTGATGGGTATGCTGCAGGTGGTGCCGCAGTCCGTGGCGTGGCTGTGGAGGCTGATCTCCCCGCGCGGCTTCAAGAACCCGTCGATCGCCGATGTGAACGCGGGCAGCGGCCTGAAGGCCGAGGGCGTCGGCTCCTACTGGCCGTTCGCGACCGGCAAGAAGGTCACGCAGGCGAATCTGCTGCTCGAGCAGATCATGTCCGCGCCCAAGACGACCAATGTGCTGATCCCGAACCAGCACATCGGCGCGTACCATGTCGGCTTCATGGGCGAGTGGCTCAGCCGCGAGTATCTTGCCCGACACCTCGGCTATGTCCGCGCGAAGCATCTGGTGCCCGCGCGCTGCCCGCTCTTCGGCTACGCGCTCGACGAGATGAAGCTCGACGGTCAGTTCGTCCGTCAGACCTTCCTGCGGCCGGAGACGCAGTCCAAGCTGGGGCTCGACGGCTACGACGCCGGCGCGAAGATCCTCACCGATTTCTTCAAGGAGCAGCTCGCGCAGTTCGTCTGCGACGACCTCGATCCGCTCGGACGCGAGATCATCGACTGCTGCCTGCACGACGGCACGCTCGACGATTATCTGGCGCTGACGCCGATGAAGCTGAAATAAAAATTGCAAAAAAGCGCTGCGGCTGATACAATAGCCGCAGCGCTGCTGCGCTGTGAAAGCATTTCACAGCACAGCAGCGCAAGTTTTCAAAAACCGGTAAGAGCCGGTTTTTGAAAACTTATTGATCGAAAACGAAAGACACCCTTCCTGGGTTTCTTTCGTAGCTATCTTCCTTCCCGTTGCGGGGAGTCTTTCGCGTTTAACATTTACTTTTTCAGGAGGCGGGGCATGGAGCAGCACAGCATCAAGGTCATCGCGCGCATTCGCAGCGAATTTCCGGAAAAGTTCGGTATCCCGCGTCAGAGCGGGCTGGTGGGGGCGCTGCGCGCGGAGGTGGTGTTCGAGCCGGAGTATCGCAATCCCGACGCGCTGCGGGGCATCGAGGGCTTTTCGCATCTGTGGCTGATCTGGCAGTTTTCCGAGGCGGTGCGCGAGGGCTGGTCGCCCACCGTGCGTCCGCCGCGGCTCGGCGGGAACGCGCGCATGGGCGTGTTCGCCACGCGCTCGCCCTTCCGCCCGAACGCGCTCGGGCTGAGCTGTGTGAAGCTCGAGGGCGTGGAGCAGAGAGCGGAGGGGGCGGTGCTCGTCGTTTCGGGCGCAGACCTGATGGACGGCACGCCCATCTACGACATCAAGCCCTATCTGCCCTACGCGGACTGCCGGAGCGAGGCGGTCGGCGGCTTCGCTCCCGCGCGGGGGGAGGAGCTGCGCGTGGACTTCCCGCCGGAGCTGCTCGCGCGCGTGCCGGAGGACGGGCGTGAGGCGCTTTGCGGCGTGCTTGCGCAGGACCCGCGTCCGCACTATCAGAGCGATCCGCAGCGCGTGTACGGCATGAGCTTCGCGGGGCTGGAGGTGCGCTTCCGCGTGGCGGAGGGCGTGCTGACGGTGACGGAGCTGTCGGAGGACGGCGGCGGAAGGCAAGATGGTTAATGCTGTGTTAAGAGAAACAAAAGGGGCATAAAGAAAGCGTGAAGAGAGGTGCAAACCTCTTGTGCAGGAAAACTTGCAGCCGTATAATGAAAACACGAAAAGCGGAGGGCGTCGGTCGCGGCGTCCATCAAAAAGAGGAGCGTGTTTTCTAATGGAAGTTTCCAATCTGTTCGTTTGCCTGATGGGTATGGGCACCACCTTTGTCGGTCTGATCGCGATCATCTTCCTGACGATGCTGATGGGCAAGATCCTGCACACCGATGAGCAGAGCGCGCCGGCGAAGGCCGCTGCGCCCGCGCCTGTCGCGGCGGCTCCCGCGGTTCCCGCGGACGGGCTGACTGCCGAGGTCAAGGTCGCGATCATCGCGGCGCTGCAGCAGGAGCCCGGATTTGACCTGGCGCGTGTCGGTTCCATCGAGATCCGCAAGCTGTAAGGGCGGCGAACAGCTACATAGATCCAAAAGTCCTTTTTCTCTTTCCGGCGATAGAAAGCGACGGGAGCGGTACGGCACGCCGCTCCCGTCGCTTTCCTTTATGCATCGGCGCGCGGGTGGAAAAGAAACGGAAAAAGAAGTGCGTATTTACTGAAAATTTTTGAAAAATTAGCAGATAATTAGCGCGAAGTATGCTACAATAACCACGGAGTTATTATGCAGCTTATGGCATTTCGCCTCGTCCCTGCGGGTCGACCGGCGAAGATGCCCTGCGGCACAGCCGGTGGCGGTGCCGCAACAAGCACAAAGCGGTCATGCAGCGGCAGGATCGTGTCAACGCAACGCGGAAGGAGGGCGGCGGTGAAAACAGAACTGGATCCGGTGAGACTTCGCAAGGATTTGCTGCTGACGGTGCTGCTCCTCGGCGCGGCGGCTGCGGTCTGCTTTCTGCTGCGTCAGCTTGACGAGGCGGGTAACTTTACAACGCTGATTTTCGTGCTGGCGGTGGCGGTCATCTCGCGCTTTACCGAGGGCTATTTCTGGGGCATCTTCAGCGCGCTGTTCGGTGTGGTGTGCGTGAACTATGTGTTCACCTATCCGTTCTGGGCGTTCAACTTTACGCTCACCGGCTATCCGCTGACCTTCCTTGCGATGCTGGCGGTGTCGATCATCATCAGCGCGATGACCACCAAGATCAAAAAGCAGGAGCGTCTGCGCACGGAGGCGGAGCGCGAGAAGATGCGCGCCAATCTGCTGCGCGCGATGTCGCACGATATCCGCACGCCGCTCACGAGCATCGTGGGCAACACGGCGGCGATCCTGGAGAATGAGGATTCGCTCACCAGAGAGCAGCGGCGCGAGCTGCTGCACGATGTGAGCGAGGACGCGCAGTGGCTGATCCGCATGGTGGAGAATCTGCTCTCGATCACGCGCATTTCGGGCGAGCAGACGAAGATCCGCAAGGAATATGAGGCAGCGGAGGAGATCATCGCCTCCTCGGTGCATAAGTTTGAAAAGCGCTTTCGCAATGAGATCACCGTCACGGTCACGGTGCCGGACGAGGTGCTGCTCGTGCCGATGGACGCGACGCTCATTCAGCAGGTGCTGACGAATCTGATGGAAAACGCCGTGCTGCACGGCGAGCATACGACGGAGCTTGCGATCGGCGTGGAGCGCTGTGGGGACAGCGCCCGCTTCACCGTCAGCGATAACGGTGCGGGCATCGCGCGCGAGCGGCTCGCCACGCTGTTCGACGGCTCGCTCGCGGGAGAGAAGAGCGGCGGGGCCGATATGAAGAAAAATATGGGCATCGGACTGTCCGTCTGCGCGACCATCGTCAAGGCGCACGGCGGCAGGATCACAGCGGAGAACCGTCCCGAGGGGGGCGCGCAATTCAAATTCTATCTGCCGATCGGGGAGGAAAAAGACAATGAAGATCAGGGATAAGGTTTTGATCGTTGAGGACGAGCAGAACATCAAAAATTTCATGTCTACCGTGCTGACCGCCAACAATTTCGACACGCTCATGGCGGGCAGCGCGCGCGAAGCGCTGTCGATGATCTCGTCGCACTGTCCCGACCTTATTTTGCTGGACCTGGGGCTTCCCGATATGGACGGCATGGAGGTCCTCAAGCAGGTGCGCGCCTGGTCGAGCGTGCCGGTGATCGTGGTATCCGCGCGCACGCACGAGGGCGACAAGGTCACGGCGCTCGATCTGGGGGCGGACGACTACATCGAAAAGCCCTTCGGCACCTCTGAGCTGCTTGCGCGTATCCGCACGGCGATCCGCCACACGCGCACCTCGCTCGATCACGACAGCATCGCGCAGTCGGGCAAGTACACGGTGCGCGACCTGACGATCGATTACGATAAGCACCATGTGCTCATGCGGGGCGAAGATGTCCACCTCACGCTCAATGAGTTCAAGATCGTGGCGCTGCTCGGAAAGTACGCGGGCAAGGTTTTGACCTACGATTTCCTGATCCGCGAGATCTGGGGACCCAAGGCGAAGGCGGACAATCAGATCCTGCGCGTCAATATGGCGAATATCCGCCGCAAGATCGAGAAGAATCCCGCGACGCCCGAGTACATCTTTACGGAGATCGGCGTCGGCTACCGAATGCTCGACAACGACGATTAAAAAGATAAAAACCGCCCGAAGGCGGTTTCTATACCAGGGGACGCAAGTCCCTCCACACAATCACGCAGACAGCTCCTGCCAGCTTCGGCAGGGGCTGTTTGTGTTTTTTCTCAGGTGAGGGAGAAGAGGATCGCGGCGACCTGCGCGCGGGTGATCGGCTCGGTGGGGCGAATGGCGCCGTCGCTGAAGCCGGAGACCGCGCCAATGGCGCAGAGCGTGTTGATGTGCTCAAGCGCCCAGCCGGAGATGGCGGCGCTGTCGGTGAAGTTCCACGCGGGAGAGGGGTAGCCGCGTTCGAGGAGCCTGCCGAGCATCGTCAGCGCCTCCTGACGGCTGATGGTGGAGGTGGGGAGGAAGCTCAGCGAGCCGTCTGCGGCGGTGCTGCCCTTCGTGATGCCGAGGGCGTACATGGCGCGCACGCTGTCGAGCGCCCAGTCGGAGATCGAGCCGCTGTCCGCGAAGGGGAGGGCGACGGAGGAGTAGTCACCGGTCGGCGCGAGCCAGCGCGCGAGCAGCGCGGCGAACTCCTGACGGGTGATGCTGCTGTCCGGCGCGAAGTTCCCGAGGTCGTTGCCGTTGGTGACGCCGGCTGCCTTGAGATAGCTGACCGCGGCGTTTGCCCAATGACCCGCCGTGTCGGGGAAGGCGGGGGCGAGCTCCTGCGGGACAAGATTCACGCCCGCGCGGGCGAGGTTGCCGCTCGCGTCGCCCGCGACGACGGCGAGGCGGTGGACGGCACCGTTTGCGGCGGGGAGCTGCGCGTGCAGCGCGCCGGTCTGGTGGTCGTAGGTATAGCTGAGGGCTTTGCCGTCGAGCGTCACGCGCAGCGTGGTGAGCGCGCCGCCGTCGACAAGGTCGAACACGCTGCCGCTGAGCGCGCTGCCGTCGGCAGAGAGGGAGAGGGTGATCTCGGGCGCGGCGGTGTCGGCGATGCCCGTCGCAGCGGCGATGAGCTGGTCGAGATAGAGCGTGCCGCTCGTGCGATCTTCACTGTGCAGCGCGAAGCCGGTGATGTGCCGCGCGCCGCTCGGCAGTTTGTAGGAAAGGCGCTGCCAGCCGGCTGCGTCGACGGCAACGCCGTCGGTCTCTCCCGCGTCGGTCAGGAGAGAGAGGCGCGTGCCGCTGCTGTCGCTGTAGACCCAGAGCGCCGCGCGGTCATAGCCGGAGGGGAGCGCATAGCTCTGCTCGACGCGTAGCGCGGCTTCCTCCGCGCCCGTGAGGGGCTCGGTGCTGTAGTCCCAGCGGGCGGAGGCGGAGCCGAAGCGGACGAAGGTCTTATCGGTGTTGGCGGTGAAGACGGTCTGCGCGCTCTCAAAGCCATCGAGCAGGACGGTGGGGTCCGCGGAGACATAGACGGGAAGGCGCAGCTCCGTATCGCCCGCGCGGACGATCAGTGCGCCGTAGGCGGCGTGATCGGCGGCGGTGAAGAGCCCGTTTTCATCGACCGTGCCGATGCCGCCCTCCACGCTCCAGGTGAAGCAGCGGTTCTGCGCGAGGAGCTTGAGGTGGTTTTGATAGGCGCTCGCGGTCAGCTCTGCGGAGCTGCCGGGGGAGAGGCGCAGCTCCTTGAGTGCGCTGCCGCCCGCGCTGAGCGTGATGGTGTCGGGCGAGCCGACCACGGTGATCGCGGCGGTCGTATACTTGCCGTCGGCCTTCGCGCCGACGGTCGCGGTTCCCGCTGCGGCGGGCGCGGTGAAGATGCTCTCGCCCGCTTCGTTCGTGCTCACGCTGCCGCGGTCGCTCGCGAGGGAGACGCTGCGCGCCATCGGGAGATGGTTCGTGTCGATCGCGGCGGCGTAGAGTCGGACCTGTGCGCCGGTCAGGACGCGGTCACTCTCGGTGCGCAGCGCGATGTGATCGAGGACGCCGCTCGGCTGCGCCGATGCGACGAGGAAGATGTGGTTGGTGACCGCGCGCGGCGCGCCGTCGGAGGGCGTGTTGCAGACGGTGGAGCTTTCGTTTTCGGGCAGGGTGACGGTCAGGGTCGTCGAGCCGCCGCCGTCGAGACTGAGCGCGGTGACGCAGCCGAGTTCGACCATGCGCTGCGCGACCTGCGTCAGACTCGCGCCGATGGAGTAGCCGCTCTGACGGCCGTCGATCGTGTAGAGGACGAGGGTGCCGTCGGCGCGCTGACCGATGGCGGTGCGGGGGGCGGCACCTGCCGCCAGTCCGGTGCAGACCGCGCCGTTTTCGACGAGCTGATAGAGCGCGCCGATCATGTACTCCACATCGTTCCAGCCCTCGTCGGCTGCGGCGGCAGAGACGGTGAGCGTGTCGCCGACGGAGAGGGCGCGCAGACGGGAGAGGTTTTCTTCGCCCGAGAGGAGGTTGGCGGTCAGGACATACTTGCCCTCGGGAACGACGGTGTCGGTCGCATCGGGCAGGATCTCGTCCACGGTGAGCGTGAGCGTTTCGCCGATGCTCAGCCGACCGTCCGCGACGGAGCAGACGAGGTCGTAGCCGGCGGCATTCGTGCCGGTGGTGTGGCGGGAGTTGAAGTCATGCGTGTAGAGATAGATGCCGCCGTAGGTGTAGCGCACCTGATTGACGGCGGACACGGGGAAGCTGCCGAAGGCGCTGTCGGCTGTGAGCGTGAGCGCCGGCGCGCCGAGGATCGCCGTGCCGTCCGCGCGGAAGCCCGCGGCGTAGCCGCCGGCGGAGGTGACGCGCAGCACGCCGTCGGTGAGCATCGTGCCGAGCGGAATCCCGTTGTTCGTGTCGTAATAGTCGCCGTTGATGCCCGCGACCACGCGGTAACCCTGCGCTTCGAGCTGACGGGCGGCGCTGACGGTGCTGCCGCGCTCGGTCACGCAGCTTCCGTAGGTGACGATGGGCGTCACGGCGTCGTTGGGCGTGTAGAGAATGTAGTTTTCGTGGCGCAGGTCGGAATAGGCGCTGCTCCAGAAGGCGCCCTCGGCGAGCGTGACGCCGCGGTGGAGCGTTTCCGTGCGCGCGGCAAGATCGCTGCCCAGTGCTTCGGAGGCGTGCGCGCCGGTCGGCGCGAGCGTCAGCAGCAGGGACAGGGCGAGGAGGAAGGAAAGGACTTTGCGGGATCGTGCGTTCATGGCGTTCTCCTTTTGATATATGGCGCGGAAGTTGACATAATACTACTATAACAGATTGCGCTCTGAAAGTAAAGACGAAAAACGGCGGGAAAAAGTTCCGCTCAAAGGCCCATCGCGTCTAAAATTTCGACGATGATGGCGTTGGAGACGAGAAATCCGCGCGCTTTGAGCGCCCAGCGCTCCGCATGGCACGCGGCAAGACCGTGCGCGGCGCAGCGCTCGAGGACGCGCACGGCGGCGTCGGGAAGGGAAGCGGCGGCAAGGCCGCGGCTCGTGCGCAGGGCGAGCATGACGCGCTCCGCCTCCCGCGCGGCGGGAGAGGGGTGCTCGCGCTCGGAGAAGTCCTCCGCGCCGGAGAGGAAGCGATCGAGATCGCGCGCGAGCGTGAAGCGCTCGCCGCCGAAGTCGCTCGCCGCGCCGGGGCCGAAGCCGAGGTATTCCGAAAGCGCCCAGTAGCGGCTGTTGTGGCGGGAGCGGTGTCCCGCGCGGCAGAAGTTGGAAATTTCGTACTGCTCGTAGCCGTGGTGGGCGAGGAGCTCGACGGCGCGCAGGTACAGCGCCGCCTGCGCGTCATCGTCGGGCAGGGAGAAGCGGTTGCGCTGCGCGAAAAGCGGCGTGCCCTCCTCGACCTTCAGCCCGTAGCAGGAAAGGTGCTCGGGGCCAAGGGCGAGCGCGGCGGCGAGACTCGCCTCCCAGCGCGCCATCGTCTGATCGGGCAGGCCGTAGATGAGGTCGAGGCTCAGGTCGGAAAAGCCCGCGGCGCGGGCGTTTTCGACGGCGCGGACGGTGGCGGCGTGCGTGTGGACGCGGCCGATGGCGCGCAGCTCCGCGTCGCCCGCGGACTGCATTCCGAGCGAGATGCGGTCAAAGCCCGCGGCGCGGAGTTGGCGCAGGGCGGAGGGGTCCTGCGCGCTGTCGGGATTGGCTTCGAGCGTGATCTCCGCGTCGGAGGCGACGCGGTAGTGCGCGGTGACGGCTTCGAGCAGGCGGCACAGGCGCTCCGCGCCGAGGTAGCTCGGCGTGCCGCCGCCGAAGTAGACGGTGTCGACCGTGTAGCTTGCGGCGCGGGCGCTCCATGCGCGCAGAGAGCGCGTGAGCGCGGAAACATAGGCGTCCATCTGCTCCTGCGCGTGGGGGAGCGAGTAAAAATCGCAGTAAATACATTTTGCTTTGCAGAAGGGAATGTGCAGATAAAGTCCCAGAGAGGGCATGGTATCACCTCTTTGCAGGTATTGCGGCGCGGCGGGGCAGTTTCGCCGACTGCCTTGCGGGTATTGTAGCGCATTTGCGGCGGAAAGGCAACGGCGGATAAAAAAGCGCCTGCCGGAAATGCTATGCACAAAAAGGAGGGGTCAGAATGGATATGAGCGCGAAGGAATATCAGGAGTATATCAAGGGTAAGGCGCCGCGCTCGCCGATAGGGAGGGACATGGCGCTCGCGTTTTTAGTCGGGGGCGCGATCTGCGTGCTCGGACAGCTCATCATGAACGGCTATCGCGCGCTCGGACTGGAGAAGATCGACGCGGGGACGGCGACCTCGATCACGCTCGTCTTTCTCTCGGCGCTCGCCACGGGGCTGAATGTGTATAACTCCCTTGCGCGCTTCGCCGGAGCGGGGACGCTCGTGCCGATCACGGGATTTGCGAATTCTGTCGTTTCGCCTGCCATCGACTTTAAGTCCGAGGGCATCGTGACCGGCATGGCGGCGAAAATGTTCGTCATCGCGGGACCGGTCATCGTCTTCGGGACGCTCGCGAGCGTGGTCTACGGCGCGGTGCTGATGCTGCTGGGCTGAGCGGGAAGGAAAAAGGAGCGGCCGCGGTGCGGTCGCTCCTCTTCTTTCCGACACGGCGAAAGCCGCGTCGGTCACGGGTTCATGGTGCGATAGAGCATGGTGATGATCTGGGCGCGCGTGCAGGGGTCGGCGGGCATGAGCTTCGCGTCCGCGCCGCGCACGACGCCCGCGCCGACCGCCCACTGGAAGGCGGGGAAGGCGTAGTCGGCGACCGAGGTCGCGTCGGTGTAGCTGAGAATATTCGTGTCCTCGCCGGCGCTCACATCGATGCCGTTGTAGCGCGCGTAGCGGTAGAGGAAGGCGACCGCCTGCTCGCGCGTGCAGGTGAGGTCGGGCGAGAAGGTCGTCGCGCTCGTGCCGGTGGTGACGCCGGTCTCGATCGCCCAGAGGACGGCGTCGTGATAGTAACTTTCGGGCGCTACATCGCTAAAGGGCATCTCCGTGCGCGCCGCGATGGGTCTGCCGGAGGTGCGCCAGAGGAAAGTGACGATCTGCGCGCGGGTGCAGGTGAGGTCGGGGCCAAATTTCCCGCCGCCGATGCCGTCGGTGACATCGTTATTCACCGCCCAGCGGAGCGCATCGTAGAAATAATCCTCGGGGTCAACATCGTCAAAGTCCGGCAGGAGCGTGAAGTGCGCCGAAACGGTGACATTGCTCGAGGGCATCTTGAAGGTGTACTTCCCGTCGCCGAGGGCGGTCAGCTTGACCTCGCGGTCGCGGCGGTCGAGGACGGTGAGCGTCTCGAGATCGTAGCCGGAGGCGGGGGAGACGGTGACGGTGATGGTCGTGCCGCTGGTGGCGGTCTTGCGGTTGGCTTCGACCGCGCCGTTCACCGGCTCGGAGACCGTGATGCGGTAGTAGGTGGGGCCGTCGTCAGAGGAGGAGGGAGGCGTGGACGCGGGCGGATTTTTCAGCAGGGTGACACTGTTGACGATGGAACCGCCATTCAGCAGGTAGTAAGTAGCGTCGCCGCCGGGATTTCCGATCGAGTAGCTCCCGTTGCAGGGGCAGTACGACGGCACGGTGTTGAGAGCGGTGTCGCCATTGCCGGAGATGTATCCATTCCTCAGGGTGATCGAGGAAGCGTCGTCGTCGAGCGTGATCTGACCGGCAATAATGCCGACCATAGTGCCGGATTCGTTGATGCCGTTGACGGTCAGGAGGCTGTTTTCCAGCTTGAGACCCTGAGCACCGACATTATGAGTCCAGTTGATGCAGCCGACGGTGGCGGTTATGTTTTTGAGGGTCAGAAGGTTGGCATTGGTAGTACACGTAATGCGCTCGTTTACGGTCAGCTTTGAATCGGCTGGGGTTGAGGTGCTGCCTTCGATCGTGAGCGCTTTGGCGAAAGAAGCATCGCCGATGCTGTTCACGGTGACATTGCCATCGATGATGATGGTGGTGTCCTCGCTCGGGAGGGTGATGTTGCCGAGCGTCACATTCCGGAGGGTCAGCTTTTTGTTGCCGCTGTCCCAGGCGTAGCCCTTGGTGGTGAGATCGCCTGCGTCAAGCGAGGTCAAATTCAAATTCGTGGGGGTATAGGTAATCGGTAAAGAGGGGGTGGAGCCGCTCGCCAAAGGGCGGACGGTGATCGTGGCGGCGCTGCCGAGGCAGATGTTGTCGTCGGTGGTGGAGGTGGTGCCGCTCGTGTTGTCGGTGATGGTCAAAGTGGTGGAGCCGCCGCCCACGGTGAGGGTCTTGTCCACATCGACAAACACGCCGCCGCCCTTGCCGCCGCTGTCGCCGGTGGCGGTGCAGTTCGAGATCGTGCCGCTCTGCAGCGTGCAGTTGCTGCTGCCGCTGCTGTTGACATACACGCCGCCGCCCTTGCCGCCGTTGCCGCTGCTGCTGTTGTTGGCGGTGCAGTCTTTGATCGTGCCGCCGGACATGGTGAAGGTGCCGCTGACAAACACGCCGCCGCCCAAGCCTTTGCTGCTGGTGTCGCTGCCCTTGGCGGTGCAGTCTTTGATCGTGCCGCCGGACATGGTGAAGGTGGTGTTGCTGCTGACACCCACGCCGCCGCCGTTGCTGGAGGTGGTGCAGGAAGCGATCAGGGGGTCGTTGTCGGACAACATTTCGAACTGAGCGCCGGGATTATCAAGGAACACGCCGCCGCCGTTGCCGGTGGCGGTGCAGCCCCGAATGCTGCCGCCGGACATGGTGAAGGTGGTGGGGGTGGGGAGGTTGGGGGCGATGGTGAAGGGGTCGCCGCGGACACTCACGCCGCCGCCGCCGTCGGCGGCGGTGCAGCCGACGATATGGCCGCCGTTCATGGTGAAGGAGCTGCCCGTGTCGACAAACACGCCGCCGCCGCGGACAATGGAGCCGGAGGAGCCGGTGCCGCCGGTGATGATGCCGCCGGAGACGGTTTCATGATCACCCGAAACAGGGGGGGTGGTACCATAATAGCTCCACAGATGGGTCGTGGCGTCCTCGGTAAAGTAGTGCGTGGGGGCGGAAGTGTTGCTGTCCGTCAGGGTCAGGAAGCCGGGGTTGGTGGTGAGGGTGCTGCTGCTATAGGAAGATGTTCCCACTCTGATGACGCTGCCCTTTACGCTGGAATTTTCGTATTTCAGCACATAGCCGTTGAGGTCGAGGGTGACGGTGTCGGTGACCAAGATGGGCTTGTCGATGGTGACATCGCTCATCAGCTTGTAGGTCGTGGCGGTCGCGCCGTTGAGGGGGTAGTAGCCGCTGTCTTCGGTCAGCTCAGTAGAGTCGCTGGTATTGTTTACATCTGACTCGTTGGTGCAGGAATAGATTTTGCTGGTACCAGAGTCGTACCAAAGATAGGTCTCCCCTGCCGCGAGCGCCGAGGTCGACAGCAGCGCCGCGCAGAACAGGAGGGACAGGAGCGTGGTCCGGAGCAGATATTTCATGACGATTCCTCGCTTTCGCGCGCCCCCTCTCCCGCGGGGACGCAAAAAAGTGAAAGGGATTTGCACGGGCTTATATAAGCCCGTGCAAGGGAGTACTCCCTTGCAATGCGGTGCTGCCTTCCGGTGCGGGGCAGCGTTTTACGAATACAGTATAGCGCCTCGGGCGCGGGATTTCAATTTTTTTTGCGAGTTTTAAGAAAAATTTTAGATGCGGCGGTCGGTCGGCGGGCGCGGGGGAAAAAGCGAACTTTTTCGCGTTTTTGTGTTGACATAATAATTGTGGAAAAGTCTGTGGAAAGTGTGAATAACCCTGATTTCATGGGGAAAATTCCGGTTGACAGCGCGTTATTTTTTGGCGGAAGAGGGAACTTTTTGCCGCCCTTGCGCGTATTTTTCACGATCGGCGGCGGGGCGCGCAAAACACTTGCCATTGTGGGCAAAAAGCACTATAATACACAAGGAATTGTATCCTTAGCGGCAGAAACGGAGAGACAAAATGGCAGGAAAATCGACGAAAAATTACGGAAATGACAGTATTTCGCTCTTGGAGGGCGCGGAGCGCGTGCGAAAGCGCCCGGGCGTGATCTTCGGGTCGGACGGGCTGGACGGCTGCGAGCACGCGGTGTTTGAAATTTTATCGAACTCGATCGACGAGGCGCGCGAGGGGCACGGGAAGGTCATCACGCTGACGCACTACGCCGACGGGAGCATCGAGGTGGAGGACGCGGGGCGCGGGTGTCCGGTGGACTGGAACCCGAAGGAGAAGCGCTTCAACTGGGAGCTGGTGTACTGCGAGCTGTACGCGGGCGGGAAGTATAATAATCTCGACGGGGACAACTACGAGTATTCGCTGGGGCTCAACGGTCTCGGCGCGTGCGCGACGCAGTACGCCTCGCGGTATATGGACATCACGGTGTGGCGCGACGGGAACAAGTATTCGCTGCACTTTGAGCGCGGGCAGGTGACGGGGAAGAAGGGCGAGGAGCTGAAGATCGAGCCGACCGACCGCGGCAAAAAGACCGGAACGCTCACGCGCTGGCTGCCGGACCTTGATGTGTTTACCGATATCAATATCCCCGCGGAGTATTTCACCGATGTGCTGCGCCGTCAGGCGGTGGTCAACGCGGGCATCACCTTCCGCTTCCGCAACGAGGTGGGTGGGAAGTTCGAGACGCAGGAGTTCCTCTACGAAAACGGCATCGTGGACTATGTCGCGGAGCTTGCGGGCGAGGGGTCGCTGACCTCGCCGGTCTTCTGGGAGACGGAGCGGCGCGGCCGCGACAGGGAGGATAAGCCGGAGTATAAGGTGAAGCTCTCGTGCGCGTGCTGCTTTTCGAATCGCGTGAGCGTGATCGAGCACTATCATAACTCCTCGTGGCTGGAGCACGGCGGCGCGCCGGAGAAGGCGACGAAGGCGGCGTTCGTCTACGCGATCGACAAGTATCTCAAGGACGCGGGGAAGTATCAGAAGAGCGAAGCGAAGATCACCTGGCAGGACATCGAGGACTGCATGGTGCTCGTTTCGAACAACTTCTCGACGCAGACGAGCTATGAGAATCAGACGAAGAAGTCCATCACGAATAAGTTCGTGCAGGAGGCGATGACGGACTTTTTGAAGGCGCGGCTGGAGACTTACTTCATCGAAAATCGCGTCGAGGCGCTCAAGATTGCCGAGCAGGTGCTCATCAACAAGCGAAGCCGCGAGAGCGCGGAAAAGCAGCGGCTGAACATCAAGAAAAAGCTCTCGGGGAATATCGACATCTCCAACCGCGTGCAGAAGTTCGTGGACTGCCGCACGCGCGATGTGTCGCGGCGCGAAATTTATATCGTTGAGGGCGACAGCGCCCTCGGCTCGGTCAAGCTCTCGCGCGACGCGGAGTTTCAGGGCATCATGCCCGTGCGCGGCAAGATCCTCAACTGCCTGAAGGCGGACTACGCGCGCATCTTTAAGAGCGAGATCATCACGGATCTTTTGAAGGTGCTCGGCTGCGGCGTGGAGGTGCAGGGCAAGGCGGTCAAGGACCTCAATGCCTTCGACATCAACAATCTGCGCTGGAACAAGGTGGTCATCTGCACCGATGCCGATGTGGACGGCTTCCAGATCAGGACGCTCATTCTGACGATGATCTACCGCCTCTGCCCGACGCTCATTCGTGAGGGCTATGTCTATATCGCCGAGACGCCGCTCTTTGAGATCAACTGCGGCGAGAAGACATGGTTCGCCTATTCCGACCGGGAGAAGAACGACATCGTCAAGACGCTTGAGGGCAAGCGCTATAAGGTCGATCGCTCGAAGGGTCTTGGTGAGAACGACCCCGAGATGATGTGGCTGACGACGATGAATCCCGAGACGCGGCGGCTCATCAAGGTCATGCCCGAGGACGCGGAGGCGACCGCGCGGGTCTTCGATCTCCTGCTGGGGGACAATTTGCAGGGGAGAAAGGATCATATCGCGGAGAATGGGTATAAGTATTTGGAATTGGCGGATATATCGTAACTCTTTCATGCAGCAGGGGCCGGTGCGATATGATCCTGCGAGCGAGCGGAGCGATGCGAGCCGCGCGTCAGCGCGCAATTAAATCGGCATGAATTGACGCCGCGCCGCGGCGAGCAATTCATATTGCGGAGAATGGGTATAAGTACCTCGAATTGGCGGATATTTCGTAGATCTTAGACGCGAAAGAAGTGAGCGGCTGCAAAGCAGCCGCTCACTTCTTTTTATCGGTTCGCTCCAGAAGATAGTCTACGCTGACATCGTAAAAATCAGCAAGTGCGCATAAAATATGCGGCGGTAGCATACGCTCGCCGCTCTCATAATATGCATAGGTGCGCTGTGGCACATTGATCGCTTTTCCCACTTGTTGCTGCGTCAGGTCTGCGTCTTCGCGCAGGTCGCGAATACGATGGTATTTCACTTTGCATCACCACCGACAGTATACTTAGAACAAAATATTCTATTGCCTTTTTGAACATTCTGTTCTAATATAGACGGCAAGAGGTGATCTCCGTGCAGGGGGGCGGCGTGCGTCTGTTTCCGCTCAGCCGTTGGGACAGCGGTGGGATCGGGAGCTCACAGTTCGATCTTTCCGTGCTTTTGCTCGTAGGCTTCGATCGCGTCGCGAATCAAGATCAGGATCTCGTTGTTTGCGCTGCGCCCTTCGTAGTCTGCAACGACATGGAGCTTGTGGAGCATCGTCTCATCGATTCGGATAGATAGACTCTTAATAGACATAATAAAACCTCACAATATATTTATTGTGCATTTAGAATATGCCTAATATGCGATGTTATGTTTCAAATGAACGCATAATGCGTTCAAATTATATCTAAAGGAAGCTGATATTATGCCGGATTTTGGGGTGCTGTATGCGATGCTGTTTGAGACGGTGACGAAGGCCGTTGAGGAGATGGACAAGATGAATTTCGGGCGGGCGCGGGAGATGCTCGCCGAGGCGCGCGAGCAGGGGCTGAACGCCTGCTTTTCCGCGGGCGAGTACAAGGATCTGAGTGAGCCGTACCGCACGCCCGGAATGATCGTGGAGCTGGAGCGGCGCAAGAAGCGGGCGGCGGAGGGCAGAAGGCGTCGGGACGAGGACACGGCGCTCTGAGACGGCGCTACTGCGCGTCGCTCGCTTGCCTGCCGCGCCGTGCGAGAAGATAAAAGGCCGGCACGCCGGTCTGCATAAAAAGTGCATAATAGCCGTTTTCCATTCGTTTCACCTCATGCCTTAGCATGGGCGATCCTGCGCAGATCATAGCAGGTAAATTCTGCGAGCGACACGCGCGGCGGCAAAAAAATCAAAAGCTCCCCCTTGTATCGTGGGCGTCTTCATGGTATGCTTTCTCAGAGCGTAACATGAGAGGCGTTTCCGGAAAACGGGAAAGGAGCTTTTTTCCATGAAAAGACTGATGGCATTGCTCGCGGCGCTGGCGCTGACGCTGACGCTGACGGTGAGCGCGGGCGCGTCGGGCGTCGGGGACGAGGGCGCGGAGCAGGCGCGGCGCGAGGAGGCGATCCGGCTGCTCGGCGGGACGGTCGGGCAGGTCAATGTGCTGCTGGGCGACCGCTGCATCGCCTTCGGCGACGCCGCGCCGGAGCTGAGGAACGATCGCACGATGGTCCCGCTGCGCGCGGCGCTTGAGGCGCTGGGCGCGTCGGTCGATTACGACGGGGCAAGCGGGAGCGTGATCGTGACGGGCGGGAAGGCGAGCTTCACGCATCGCATCGGCAGCAGCACGATCGAGCTGCGTGACGGCACGACGGTGCAGATGGACACGCAGTCCTACCTGACGGCGTCGAACCGGACGATGGTGCCGGTGCGCGTTTTCTCGCAGGTGCTCGGCTACGATGTATTCTGGGACGGGGACTATAAGCTCGTCTTTCTGCTCGAGCGCGAGAGCATGACGCGCGCCGTGGACGGGAGCTGCACGCTTGTCAACGACCGGCTCGGGAAGGCGGCGGAGCGCTTCGCGCCTGCGCAGAGCTATCGCGAGGAGATGACGCTCTCCGGCGAGGTCAAGGCGGCGGACGCGGCGGGCACGGTGCGCAGCTACGGCTATTCCGGCAGGGCGAGAGCCCTTGTCGGCGCGGAGGCTATGCGCGCGACGCTTGAGATGGAGCGCGGCGCGCTGCTCGCGTGGCTGGAGACGGCGACCGGCACGGCGCTCCCCGCGCAGTATCGCGCGCTGCTCGCGGACGGCACGATGGAGCTGATCTGCGGGGAAAAGGTCTATGCGCGCTCGGCGCTGTTAGATGAGAGCGCGTCGGTGGACGGCGCGTGGTATGTGATCAACGATACGCCCTTTGCCGCGCTCCGGGAGCGCGGGCGGACGCTGGGCAGCCTCTGCTACGGGCAGATGCTGCAAGGCGGCGAGGCGGGCTTTTTCGAGCGCTGGAGCAAGGCGGGGCTGAAGGCAACGCTGCTCTCTGCGCTTTTGAGCGACGAGCGCTGCGAGAGGTCCGACGACGGCTGCCGGTGGAGCTTTGACCTTGCCGCGCCGGAGCAGGGCGCGGACGAGAGCATCGCGCAGGTGCTGCGCGCGCTCGGCGTGGAGGAGCTGCGGCTCGACCTGATGCTGTACGCGGACGGCAGCGCCGAGGCGGCGTATTCGTTTGCGCAGCGCGGGAGCGACGGGACGGTGCGGCGGGAGAGCGCCGCGCTGAGCGACAGTCAGGCTGCCACGCATTACAGCAGGAGCGTCGTGTCGGGCGGCGTCGCGTCGAGCTGCGAGGTCCGTGCTGCCCGCAGCGCGGCGGACGAGATACCCGCTGCCGCGCCGGAGGAGGGCGCGAGGATCATCGACCTGACGGCTGCGCCCTGAGACGGAAAAGCGTTTCGATCAAAAAACCGGTGTGACCCACGGGGCGCACCGGTTTTTCGCGCGTCAGGGCTGCTTTTTCTCCGCACCGTCTGAGTCGATGATGGTGGCGGTGCTGCGCACTCGGCGCAGGGCGAAGTCGCGCGTGTTCCAGCGCTCGATGAGGTCACCGATCTGACCCTCGGCCTCGCGGAGCTCCTCTTCAAAGGCGCGGGCGGAGATGCGCAGCGCGCCGTGACCGAGAATGATGACCTGCTCCATATTGTCCGAGGTCGCCACGCGCACGCGGTGCTCCTTGCCGAGATCGTAGGTTGCGCGCTCGATGTAGCTGTCGGCGGTCTGCGCCTCCTTGGTGTAGACGATATAGATGCCGTTTTTCTTCTCCACCGAGCCGATGCCGCCCTTGACCTTGTAGGCATCAAAGACGAGAATGACCTCGCACTTGCGCCAGCCACGGTAGTTGGCGAGGAGGTCGGCGAGCGCTTCGCGCGCGGCAGCGAGATCCTGCGCGGCGAGCTTTTTGAGTGCGTCCCACGCGAAGATGATGTTGTAGCCGTCCACGATGAGGTACTCGGGACCGGTTTTCTGGTTTTTGATGTTGTACTTCCCCTCGTCGAGCGAGGTGCGCGCGGGCGCGCGCTTGGGCTCAAAGGCGCGGCGCTCGACCTTGCCGTAGGTGCTCTCGAAGATCGCGAGCAGCTCCTTATCGTCGGCGAGCGTGCCGGAGGAGCTTCGGCGGGCGGGAGAGGAGGGTGCGGCACTCTCCTCGCGCGTCGGCGTGAGGCAGGGCAGGTGCGCGCGGGAGGCGACCTCGTCCCAGCGGACATAGACGCCCGCGCCGTGCTCGCAGAAGACCGAGCCGGTGGGATTTTCCGCGTCGCGCTCGGGGTCGTAGCCGATGGCGGCAACGACCGCGTCGGCGTCCGCGCAGCGCTCATAGCCGCGCAGCGCGCAGCTCAGCCGTCCGCGCCCGCGGGTGTAGGCGGCGACCTCGCGCGCGTAGCCGCGCAGCGGTGCGACGGGCGCGAAGCCGGTGAGGACGGTCTCGTCCGCAAGGAGCTCGGGCGGCTCGACCGTGCCGCCCATGGCGGAGAGGTCGGTCATCGCGCGCCCCACGCACTCGGGCGGGAGCTCGAGCCGGAAATCGTAGTACGGCTCGAGCAGCACGCTCTCGGCTTGCATCAGCCCCTGCCGCACGGCGCGGTAGGTCGCCTGCCGGAAGTCGCCGCCCTCGGTGTGCTTGAGGTGCGCGCGGCCGGAGAGGAGCGTGATTTTCACATCGGTCAGCGCGCTGCCGGTCAGGACGCCGGGGTGCGCGCGCTCGGCAAGGTGCGTCAAAATAAGGCGCTGCCAGTTGAGGTCGAGCGCGTCGGTCGGGCAGGCGGAGGCGAGCTGCACGCCGCTGCCGCGGGGCGCGGGCTCGAGGAGCAGATGGACCTCGGCATAGTGGCGCAGCGGCTCGAAGTGACCGATGCCCTCAACGGTGCCCGCGATGGTCTCACGGTAGACGATGCTGCCCTCGCCGAAGTGGACGGCAAGGCCGAAGCGGTCGGCGATGAGACGCTGCAAGACCTCCAACTGCACCTCGCCCATGAGCTCGGCGTGCAGCTCGCCGGTCGCTTCCTCCCAGACGATGTGCAGCGTCGGATCCTCGTCCTCGAGCTGGCGGAGCTTGGGGAGGGCGGTGTGCGCGTCCGTCCCCTCGGGGAGGAAGACGCGGTAGCTCAAAACGCTCTGGAGCATCGGCTTGCCGCCGTCCGTCTCGCAGCCGAGCCCCTGTCCGGGGTAGGTGCCCTCAAGTCCGGTGACGGCGACGACATCGCCCGCCTCGGCGATGTCGAGCGGGCGGAACTTCGCGCCCGAGTAGAGCCGGAGCTGATCGACCTTGCCGCAGGGGAGCTGCGCCTTCGCGCGCAGCGTGCCGCCGGTGAGCTTGAGGTGCGTCAGGCGCGTGCCCTGCGCGTCGCGGCTTATTTTGAAAACGCGCGCGCCGAAGTCGACTTTGCGCTCCCGCGCGCGGGCGAAGCGCGCGAGGAGGTGGAGAAATTCCTCCACGCCGTCCTGCCGGAGCGCTGCGCCGAAGCAGCAGGGAAAGAGAGTACGCGAGGCGATCAGAGAGGCGAGCGTTTCGTCCGAGAGCGCGCCGCGCTCCAAAAGCTCCTCGAGCGCGGCTTCGTCGGTGAGGGCGGCGGCCTCGTCGCGCTCACTCTGCGGCGCGCCGAAATCGACGCAGGCGCCGAAGCTCCGCTGAAGCTCGGCGAGGAGCGCCGCGCGGTCCGTGCCGGCAAGGTCCATCTTGTTGACAAAGAGAAAGACCGGCACACCGTAGCGCTCGAGCAGCCGCCAGAGCGTGCGCGTGTGGCTCTGCACGCCGTCCGACGCGCTGATGACCAGCACCGCGGCGTCCAGCACGCGGAGCGTGCGCTCCATCTCGGCGGAGAAGTCGATGTGGCCGGGGGTATCGAGCAGGGTGATGTGCGCCTGCGCGCACTCGAGCACCGCCTGCTTGGAGAAGATCGTGATGCCGCGCTCGCGCTCGAGCGCTTCGGTATCGAGGAAGGCGTCGCCGTGGTCGACGCGGCCGAGCGAGCGCAGTGCGCCTGCGGCGTATAGAAGTCCCTCGGAGAGGGTGGTTTTGCCCGCGTCCACATGGGCGAGCATTCCGATGACGAGCTTTTTCATGGTGCTCCTCTGCAAAGCGCCGTGCGGCGCGAAATGGTTTTTCTCTACGATACCACGCTTTGCCCGCCGCGTCAACGCATGAGGAAAAGAAAAGGCTGCCGGAAAGTTTCCGACAGCCTTTTTTCAAAGTCTTGCGTAGATGCGGGTCATTTCGTGAATTTCGCGTGCGAGCTTTTTGTTCGCCTCGCCCGGGAGCATCCGCCAGGCCCAGTTGCCGGCGCTCGTGCCGGGGACATTCATGCGGTGCCCCTTGCCGAGCTCCAGCCAGTCCTGCATCTGCGCGACGAACAACCGCGCGACCGAGCCCATGCCGCCGCGGATCACGCCGCGGTTGAAGCCCTCGCGCTCGTTGAGCCCGAGATACTGCCGCGCGAAGGCAAGGTCGGCGCGGTCGGCCTCCTTGTGCCAGAGGGCGAGGGGGGCGTTGTCGTGCGTACCGGTGTAGCAGATGCAGTTCTCGCCGTAGCTGTGAGGAAGGTAGCTCGACGGGTCGCGGGAGTCGAAGGCGAACTCGAGCACCTTCATGCCGGGAAGTCCGGAGTCGGCAAGGAGCTGCGTGACCTCGGGCGTGGGGTAGCCGAGATCCTCGGCGATGAACTCGATGTCGTGGAACCAGCCGGTCAGTACGCCCACGAGCGCCATGCCGGGGCCCTTGACCCAGCGGCCGCTTTTCGCGGTCGTCTCGCCGTAGGGAACAGCCCAATAGCTCTCGAAGCCGCGGAAATGGTCGATGCGAATGACATCGTAGAGCCGCGCGGCGCCGCCGATGCGACGGATCCACCACTCAAAGCCGTCGGCGCGCATGGCGTCGTAATTGTAGAGCGGATTGCCCCAGAGCTGCCCGTCCGCGCTGAAGTAGTCCGGCGGGACGCCGGAGACCTCGGTGGGGACATTGTGCTCGTCGAGCAGGAATTTCTCCGGCTCCGACCAGACATCGGAGGAGTCCATCGCGACATAGATCGGCACATCGCCGATGATGCGGATACCGAGGGCGTTGATGTACGCCTTGAGCGCGCTCCACTGCGAGAAGAAGAGGAACTGGAGGTAGGTGAACAGCTCCACATCTTCGCGCAGCTCCTCGCGATAGCGCGCGAGCGCGTCGGCGTGGTGGAGCCGGACCTCCTCGTCCGGCCACTCCGTCCAGGCGCTCATGCCGAAGTGACGCTTGAGCGCCATGAAGAGGGCATAGTCCGGCAGCCAGCGGGCGTTCTCCGCTTCGAAGGCGGCGACCGCCTCGCGGTCGCGCTCCCAGCCGCGCGCCTTGGCGCGCGCGAGCAGGGCGAAGCGGCTCTCGTAGATCCTGCCGTAGTCCACATAGCGGGGATCTGCGCCCCAGTCGCACGCGGCGATCTCCTTTTTCGTCAGGAGCTTATCCTTGACGAGAAGGTCGAGGTCGATGAAATAGGGGTTGCCCGCGAAGGTCGAAAAGCTCTGATAGGGCGAGTCGCCGTAGCTCGTGGGGCCGAGCGGAAGGAGCTGCCAGTATTTCTGCCCCGCGGCGTGGAGGAAGTCGGCAAAGTCATACGCTGCCCGCCCGAGGGTGCCGATGCCGTGGGGCGAGGGGAGGGAGGAGATCGGCATTAAGATGCCGGAGGATCGTTCCATGTGAGATCAGCCTTTCACGGCGCCGGCGGCGACGCCTTTGATGATGTGCTTCTGACAGAGAAGGTAGAAGATGATGACGGGAATGATGCTCAGGAGAATGAGCGCCATCGTTGCGCCGAGATCGACGGTGCCGTAGCTGCCCTTGAGGTACTGGATATGAATGGGAATGGTCTTATACTTGGTGTTATCGAGCACGAGGTAGGGCAGCAGATAGTCGTTCCAGACCCACATGATCTCCAGAATGCCGACGGAGATGAGGGTGGGCTTGAGCATCGGCAGCACGACGGAGAAGAAAGTGCGCAGGGGACCGCAGCCGTCGATGGCGGCGGCTTCCTCGATCTCGAGCGGAATGGATTTGACGAAGCCGACGAACATGAAGATCGCAAGGCCTGCGCCAAAGCCGAGGTAGATGATGGGAATGGTCCATGGCGTATTGAGCGAGACCCACTCAAGGCTCACATGGGCGGCATTGAAGTAGGGGAGCTTGACGGTGTCTGCGGTCTTGGAGAGGGTGAACATGACCATCTGGAACGGGACGACCATCGAGAACACGCAGAGGTAGTAGATCACGCGGCAGAGCTTGCTGTCCACGCGCGCGATGTACCACGCCGCCATCGAGGTGCAGAGAAGAATGAGCGCGGTCGAGGCGACGGTGATGAAGAGGGAGTAGAAGGCGGACTTCCAGAAGGGGTAGTTGCCGAAGGTCATGCCCTTGATGAAGTTTGCCCAGCCCGCGAAGCTCTCCGCGGTGGGGAGGGCAAAGGTATCGGTCTTGACGAAGGTGTTGAGCTTGAAGGAGTTGAGGACGACCGTCACCATGGGCAGGACATAGATCACGCAGATCACGGCGAGCGTGATCGAGAGAATGCGCTTGCGGCGGGCCTCGGCGGAAAGAGAACGGGCGTTCATCACTGCTGTACCTCCTTTTTGCGGGTGGCGCGGAGCTGGAGCAGACCGACGGCGGCGACGAGCAGGAAGAAGATGACCGCCTTCGCCTGCGCGGTGCCGCGGGCGTTGACATTCTGCCCGTAGAAGGTGTTGTAGATGTTCAGCGCCAGCATTTCGGTCGTTTTGATGGTCGAGCCGTCGGGCTGAATGGTGAAGGGCTGACCGCCGGTGAGGGCGAGGTTCTGGTCGAAGAGCTTGAAGCCGTTGGTGAGCGTGAGGAAGGTGCAGATGGTGATGGAGGGCATCACATTGGGGATCGTGACGCTCCGGAGCGTCTGCCAGCGGTTCGCGCCGTCGATCTTCGCGGCCTCCATCATATCCTCGGGCACGGCCTGGAGACCGGCGATGTAAATGATCATCATATAGCCGATCTGCTGCCAGCACAGGAGAATGACGAGACCCCAGAAGCCGTATTTCGTCTCGAGCAGGATCGAGGTGCCGTAGCGGGAGAGAATGCCGTCGAAGATCATCGACCAGATGTGGCCGAGCACGATGCCGCCGATGAGGTTCGGCATGAAAAAGACGGTGCGGTAGAGGTTGCTGCCCTTGATGCCCTGCGTGAGCGCATAGGCGGCGGCGAAGGCGAGCACATTGATGAGCACGAGCGACACCACGGCGAAGAGCGCGGTGTAGCCGAAGGAGTAGAGAAAGCTCTCGTCATGGATCGCCTTGATGTAGTTGCCAATGCCGATCCACTGGGCATCGGAGGTGGTTTTGAATTTGCAGAAGGAGAGGTAAATGCCCTTTAAGAACGGATAGACAAAGCCGATCAGGAACGCGCAGACCATCGGTCCCATGAGAAGCGGGGCCCAGCGGCGGATCGGGCGGCGGATCATGGCGCTGTTGAGCGCTGCCGCGCTGCGTTGACGCTTCAATTCGATCATCTCCTCAGGTTGATTTGGATAAACGGGTCACGCGCACGCCTCATGCAGCGTGCCGCGCGGTATAGAAGAGGGGGCGAAGGGGCGGGCGCTTTCGCCCGCCCCTTCGTGTATGCACGATAGTTTGTCCCGCAGGGGGAAGGTTTAGCCGTTGGCGGCCTGATACTGCGTGGCCCAGCCCTGAACGAACGCGGTCTCGAACAGCGCCCAGTTGGCGTCGCTCTGGTCGGCGTTGAACTGGTTGAGGGCGGAGACGAGCGCGGCGCGGTAGGTCTCGACATTGGGCTGGAAGTTGGTCGCCCAGTTCATGACATAGCAGCCGTTGTTGCTGTACTCGTTCGCATCGGCGAGGAAGCCGTTGGTGGACTCGGCAGCGTTCTTGAAGGGCATGGCGCCGAACGCCTCGACGAGCATCGGGGAGACCTCAGCGTCGGTGACCATCCAGTACATGAAGTCGAGGGTCGCCTGAATGTCCTCGGCGGAGCACTTGGCGTTGACAGCCCAGAAATTCTCGGTGCCGCAGTTGAGACCTGCCTTCTCCTCGCCCTCAACACCGCAGTAGTAGGGGATCATCGTGGCGTTGGGGACCTGATCCTTCATGCCGGAATACTCCCAGGAGCCCTGGACCTGGAAAGCAGCCTTGCCGGAGCGGAACTCCTCGCTCGCGTCGTGACCGCCGACAGCGAGGTCGGTGGGAGCGGTGAGGGAGTTGTTGATGCAGAGGGTGTAGAGGTTCTTGAAGTTATCCAGATAAGCGCCGGTGATGGTCTCGGGGCACTCGGTCCAGACATTGCCTTCCTGCTCGTAGTAATACTCGAGGTTCGCCATGTGGCCGGTGAAGCGCCAGGAGGAGGAGCCGTCCATATCGCAGGAGGTGAAGGCATCGAAGCCGAGCTCGTCGGCGCGGGCGTGGATATCCTCAACGACGACCTTGAGGGTCTCGAAGTTGGTGATCTCGTCGAGGCTGTGGCCGGCCTTCTCGAGCAGGTCGGGGTTGACGATGATGCCGTAGCACTCGTAGCAGTAGCCGATGGCGGAGAGAGCGCCGTCCTCGGCGTAGATGTTGTAGACATCGGTGTTCAGCTCGCCGACAACGGGGGTGCCGGTGAGGTCGTAGCAGTAGTCACCCCAGGTGGTGAGGCCGTCCGAGCCGCCGATGATGAACAGGGTGGGCGCGTCGGACTTGTCGAGGGCGGCGGTGAGCGTCTCCTCATAAGTACCGGAGGCAGCGGTCTGAATGGTCACGGGGATACCGGTCTTCTCGGTGTAGATCGTGGCGACCTTTTGCAGGGTCTCGTCGGCCTCGGGCTTGAAGTTCAGCCAGAACACGCGGCCGGCGGCTTCGGTGCCGGTGTTGTCCGTGCTGCTGTCGGGCGGGGTCTCCTTCTCGCCGCAGGCGACGAGGGAGAGCGCCATGACAAGAGCTAAAACAAGTGCAAGATACTTCTTCATTTTCATAGTTCTCCTTGATCGATTTTTTTATTTTCACGCGAGTGCTCGCGGGAAAATCATTCGTTCAGGTCGCGCACGGAGCAGCCCGCGCGCAGCGTGGTGGGGAGCGTCAGATGCTGCGCCTCGCCGCCCGCGAGCAGGCTGAGGAGGATATCGACGCTTTTCGTGCCCATCGCCTCCGTCGGCTGGCAGAGGGTGGTGAGCATGGGGTGGATATACTCGGAAATGGTCAGGCCGTCGATGGCGATGACGGAGCAGTCCTCGGGGATCGAGCGTCCGCTCTCGCGCAGGGCGCGCATCGCGCCGATGGCCATATTGTCCGCGATGGAGAAGAGGGCGGTGAAGTCCGCGGCGCGCGTGAGCCGATCGCGCATGGCGTGGTAGGCGCTCTCGATGGTGAAATCGTCCGCGCTGATGAACTCCTCATGCGTCTGCCCGATCTCGCGCAGGGCGCGGGTGTAGCCATTGCAGCGCAGTTCGGCGATCGAACGGTCCCAGTGGCCGACGGTCAGCGCGGCGATGCGGGTGTGACCCTTTTTGTGCAGCTCCATCACGGCGCGGTAGGCCTCCTGCTCGTCGGCGATGGAGACGGAGGAGTAGCGCGCGGGGTCGAGCGTGCCGTAGGAGTTGGTGTAGGAGCAGCAGACGAAGGGGACATTGAGCAGCGCGAGGTCGGCGGGGGAGTAGTCGGAGCGTCCGCCGAGGAAGATGAGGCCTTGCAGACGCTTTTCGCGCTCCATCACCGCGCCGCACTTGATCTCGTCGTCGCAGGAGCGGATCTGGCGCATGACCATCGTGTAGCCCTCCGCGTCGAGGCGGTCCTCGATGGCGCGGATAATGTCGGTATAAAAGGGGTTCTGCACGCCGCGCACCACAAGACCCACCGTGTCGGACTTTGTGCGCACGAGGCTGCGCGCGGAGTTGTTGGGCAGATAGTTGTGCTCGGCGATGACGGCAAGCACGCGCTGTCGGCTCGCCTCGCTCACATCGGGACGGTCATTGAGCACGCGCGACACGGTGCTCACGCCCACACCGCTCAGGCGGGCGATGTCCTTGATGGTCATGGTAGATACCTCGAAGAAGAAGTTCCGATGCCGGAATCGTTATCGGAATCGTTACCGGTATCGTTTCTTCTATTGTAGCAGTCTTTTCCAAAAAAGTCAAAGCCCTTTGGCTTGCCTATATTACCAAAAAAGTGACGAAAAAAATGTCAAATCAGACAAAAATGCTCCCGTCAGGCAGACGGAAGCATTTTTTTGACCGGTTTGACCGGCGGCTTATCTGTTCAAAAGCAGCTCGGCGATCTGCACGGTGTTGGTCGCCGCGCCCTTGCGCACCTGGTCGCCGCAGCACCAGAGGTTGAGCCCGCGCTCGTCGGTGAGATCGTCGCGAATGCGGCCGACGAAGACGAGATCCTGATCGGAGGTGTCGAGCGGCATGGGGTAGACCTTCGCGGCGAGATCGTCGGTCAGGCGGCAGCCCTTGGCAGCGGCGATCAGCTCACGCGCGCGCTCAACGCTGATCTTCTCCTTCGTGCGCAGGACGACCGAGACGCTGTGGCTGCGCACGA
>CAYWAS010000021.1:0-29591 GCA_964455915.1 uncultured Oscillibacter sp.
GAGATGGCGGAGAAGTACGGCGCGGACGCGCTGCGCTTCAACCTCATCACCGGCAACTCCCCCGGCAACGACATGCGCTTCTACATTGAAAAGTGCGAGGCCATGCGCAATTTCGCGAACAAGATCTGGAACGCGAGCCGCTTCGTGATGATGAACCTTACGATCGACAAGGTCGAGCTGCCCGAAAAGCTCGAGCTGGAGGATAAGTGGGTGCTCTCGAAGCTCAACACGCTCGTGAAGGAAGTCACCGACAACATGGACGCCTACGAGATCGGCGTTGCCAGCGCGAAGGTCTACGACTTTATCTGGGACACCTACTGCGACTGGTTCATCGAGCTGACCAAGGCGCGCCTTACGGGTGAGGACGAGCAGGCGAAGCTGGGCGCGCAGAATGTTCTCTGCTATGTGCTGATCGAAACGCTCAAGCTGCTCCACCCCTTCATGCCCTTCATCACCGAGGAAATTTATCAGGCTCTGCCGCACACGGCGGACGATCAGGGCGAGTTCATCATGCTGCAAAAGTGGCCGGAGCATCGCGCGGATCTCTCCTTCCCGCAGGAGGAAGAGGCGATGGGTCTCATCATCGACGCCATCACTGCGATCCGCGCCCGCCGCAACGAGATGAATGTTGCGCCCTCGAAGAAGGTCCACTACACGATCGCGACCGTCCATGCCGACACCTTCTCGCGCGGCACGGCGTTCTTCAAGCGCCTTGCGTCCGCGAGCGATGTGACGATCTCCGCCGCGGACATCGCTGCGCCCGACGGCTCGGTCGAGGTCATCACCCACGCCGCGCGCGTCTTCATGCCGCTCGCGGAGCTGGTGGACTTTGAAAAGGAGCTCGCGCGCATCGCCAAGGAAAAGGCGAATGCGGAAAAGCAGCTCGCGGGCATCGAGAATAAGCTCAATAACCCCGGCTTCGTGTCCAAGGCACCCGAGGCGGTTGTCAACGGCGCGAAGGAGGACGCGGCGAAGCTGCGCGCGCTGATCGAAAAGCTGGAGGCTTCCGAAGCGGCGATGCGCAGGTAAGCGAAAAAGAAAAGAAAGAGGACTTTTCAAGTCCTCTTTCTTTTGCTATACTAAAACCACCGATATAGAGAGGGGAGAGACCATGCAGAAGATCGAATTTGGCTCGACGGGGCTAATCGTCGAGAAAAACGGCTTCGGCTGCCTGCCGATCCAGCGCGTGAGCGAGGCGGAGGCGGTGAAGCTGCTGCACAAGGCTTACGATAGCGGCATCAACTTTTTCGATACCGCCCGCGCCTATTCGGACAGCGAGCAGAAGGTCGGCGCGGCGTTTTCCGCCATGCGCGACAAGATCGTGCTGGCGACCAAGACCGGAGCGGTGACAGCGGAGGGCTTCCGGCGCGACCTCGAGACGAGTCTGCGCACGCTCAAAACGGACTACATCGACATCTACCAGTTCCACAACCCCGCCTTCTGCCCGAAACCGGGCGGCGAGGACGGACTGTATGACGCGGCGCTCGAGGCGAAAAAGCAGGGCAAGATCCGCCACATCTCCATCACGAACCACCGCCTTGCCGTGGCGCACGAGGCGATCGACTCGGGGCTGTACGCCTCGCTGCAATTCCCGTTCAGCTACCTCGCGGGCGCGCAGGAGCAGGAGCTGGCGGAAAAATGCCGCGCACGCGGTATGGGCTTCATCGCGATGAAGGGCATGGCGGGCGGACTTCTGCGCGACGGTCTGACGGCGGCCGCATGGATGGAAACACAGGCGGGCGTCGTACCGATCTGGGGCGTGCAGCGCGAGAGCGAGCTGGAGCAGTTTTTGCAGGCAGTGCGCGAGGGCGCGGCGCTGACCGACGAGCGCCGTGCGCAGATCGAGCGCGACCGCGCGGAGCTTTGCGGCGAATTCTGCCTCGGCTGCGGCTACTGTATGCCCTGTCCCGAAGGCATTGAGATCAACCAGTGCGCGCGTATGTCGCTGATGCTGCGCCGCGCGCCGGCGCAGGATTGGCTGACCGAGGCGTGGCAGGAGAAAATGCGCCTGATCGAGCACTGCCGCCACTGCGGAAAGTGCGCGGCGAAGTGCCCCTACGGGCTGGACACGCCCGCGCTCTTGCAGGAAAACTACAGGGACTACTGGCAGGTTTTGGAGGCGAGCCGCAAAAACGGCTGAAAAAAGGAAACAAATCGAAACGAGCCGACGCATGGCGACAGTCATGCGCCGGCTTTCCTTATGTCCGGAGCTTTTTCGACTTCGCCGTGAGCGACTGCACGCGCAGCGCGATGACCTCGACTCCGCGCGCCTGTTCGGGCGTGAAGCGGTCCTCGCGTCCGGTCATGTGGCGCATGAGCGCGGTCAGACCCAGCAGCTTTTCCTCGCCCTCAAGCAGCTCCGCCGTGGCGCGCCCGATGACCGAGGCGTAAAAATAGCTGTAATTGCAGGCGCGCTCCGCCTCCTCCAACGCGCCGCGGCAGTCCATTTCAAAGGTGACGCGCGGATCGCGGCGCAGCAGGTCGAGCTTGCGCCCCTCCCGCGCGCTGTGGCAGTAGAAAGTGAGCCTGCCGTTTTCGCATCGGTACCCGAAGTTCAGCGGAATGAGATAGGGAAGTCCCTCCTCGTCAATAATGGCAAGGTGAATGACTTTACAGTTGTTGATGACGGAAAGGATCTCGGAAAGGTCGGTGATCTCACGGTCGCTGCGGCGCATAGGCGCTCCCTCCTTATTTTGGTGGCTTCATCTTAGCGCATTTGCACGGAGGACGCAAACGAAAAAACGGAAGACTTTGCAAAAAGAGACCGAAGGGCGCGCGGTTTCGACGGAAAGCACACCGCGGACAGGCTATACTGACAGAGCACAGAAGTACGGTAAGGAGGTCGGAGCATGGAGGTGCTGACAAGGACGAACGGCAGGGAGCTGACGCTCGCGATCAGGGGGGAACTGGACCATCACGGGGCGCGCGATGCCATGCGGCAGATCGAGTATTCGCTCGACGCTGTGCTGCCGCTCTCGCTCATTTTGGATTTTTCGGGGGTGTCGTTTATGGACTCATCGGGTATCGCGGTGGTACTGCGCGCGCATCGGCGCATGACATCGTTTGGCGGGAGCCTCACTGTGACCGGCGTTCCGCCGCAGGCAAAAAAGGTGTTCGATGCGGCCGGCGTGCCGCGTCTTGTCACAATGCGATAAGGAGGCAGAGCATGAAAGGAAGTAGCAACTACATAAAAATGGAATTTCTCAGCCGCAGCACGAACGAGAGTTTCGCCCGCAGTGCGGTCGCGGCTTTCGCCGCGCAGCTCGATCCCACGCTCGACGAGCTCGGGGATATCAAAACGGCGGTGAGCGAGGCGGTGACCAACGCGATCGTCCACGCCTATCCCGACACGCTGGGCAAGATCGTGGTGCGCGTGCGGCTGCTGGAGGGCAGCGTGCTGGAGATCGCTGTGTTCGACTGGGGACGCGGCATCGCCGATGTGGAGCGCGCCCGCGAGCCGCTCTACACGACCGGCGGGGAGGAGCGCAGCGGCATGGGCTTCACGATCATGGAGAGCTTCATGGATTCGCTCAAGGTGCGCTCGCGCCCGGGAAAAGGGACGGTCGTGACGATGCGCCGCAGGATCGCGCAGCGTGCGGGACGCTCATGAGCGCTGCGGAGACCTTCGCGCTGCTTGAAGCCGCGCAGGGCGGCGACGAGGAGGCGGGCGAGCGGATCTTACGGGAGAACATGGGGCTGATCTGGAGCATCGTGCGCCGCTACTATGGCCGCGGCGTCGATGCGGAGGACCTGTATCAGCTCGGCTGCATTGGATTCTTAAAGGCTGTAAAGGGATTTAACATTACATACGGAACGCAGTTTTCAACCTACGCCGTGCCGAAGATCGCGGGCGAGATCCGCCGCTTTCTGCGCGATGACGGTGCGGTGAAGGTCAGCCGCACGCTGCGTGAGCGTGCGCAGAGCATCTATGGCGCGCGCGAACGGCTGCGCGCACAGCTTGGACGGGAGCCGACGCTTTCCGAGCTTGCGGAGGAAACGGGGCAGAGCGTGGAGGAGATCGCCGAGGCGGAGCTCGCCGCCGCGCCGCCCGATTCCTTTCAGCAGGAGCTGGGCGACGGGCTCACGCTCGAGACGGTCCTGGGGACGGAAAGTCCCGAGGAGAGCATGATCGAGCGCCTTGCGCTGCGCGCGGCGATCGACGCGCTGCCGGAGCGCGAGCGCATGACGATCCTGCTCCGCTTTTTTAAGGCTCTGACGCAGGAGCAGAGCGCGCGGGTCCTGGGAGTGTCGCAGGTGCAGGTGTCGCGTCTGGAGCGTCGGGCGCTGCAAAAGCTGCGCGCGGCGCTGGAGACGGCGGAATAGCGTCCGTCTCCGTTTGAAATTCGGTCATCATCGCACGGTAGCGCTTCGGAAGATGCGTCATGCACAGCTTGGGATTTTCACGCTCGCGAATGGCGACGGTGTCGTAAAAGCAGCGCCAGAGGCGGCGGTAGGTGCGCTCGACCTCATCGGGCAACGCCATTTGAAACTCCTCGAGCGGCACGATCGCGGAGCGCCCGCCGCTGTAGAAGAGAGCTTCACGATGCGTGCGGTCGTAGAGGAAAAAGGTCTCGTCGTGGCAGCGCGTGCAGAAATGACCGCGCAGCAGCGGCAGCACGCGGTTTCTCGGTTCGATCTCGCCGGCGAGCACGCCGTCGAGGTCGGAAAAGCGGACGAAGCCGCGGTATTGCTCCAGCTCGCCGTTGAGATGGCGCACTGCTCGGCGCAGCGGGGCGTAGGTCTCGTCGTGCAGGCGGAGGAGCAGCGGCGCGCCCTCGCGGTAGAGCTTTGCGGCGAAGCGGTAGATGGCAAGCTCCCTGTCCGCAAGGCAGGTCAGGAACGCGCGATAGAGGAAGGGGCCGACGCGCGGGGAAAACCGGCGAAAGCCGTCGTAAACGCGGCGCGCGTGCGCCGCGTCCGTCGGCACGGCGCGGACCGCATAAAAACTGGGCTGAAGCTCTCCGAAGCGAAAGAACGCGGCGGGGAGCTCCTTTTTTGTGTAGCTTTCGTAGATGCAGCAGAGAAAACCGTCAAAGCTGCCGTCGTATTCATAAACGACCTCGGACCATGCCATACGCTGCTCCTTATCCCGCGTCAAAAAGGGAAAGCTGCTCGAACGCTCCCGCGGGGAGCGAGGTGCGCTCCACGGCCGTCAGGTTTCGCCGGACGCCTTCGAGCGACAGGCGGAGCGGCGCGGCGCTCCGACCGGAGCAGGTGAGAAAATACTGCGCCCGCTTCATCACGACGCCAAGTGTGCGCAGATCCTCCGCGCGCAGCGCTCCGCTGCGCCGCGCGATGAGGATACGCCTTGCGCCGGTGACGCCGATGCCGGGGACGCGCAGCAGCGCCTCGTAGTCGGCGCGATTGACCTCCACGGGGAAAAAGTCGGGGTGGCGCAGCGCCCAGCAGCACTTGGGATCGAGCGCGGGGTCAAAGTCGGGCTGCGTTTCGTCGAGCAGCTCGTCGGCGCGGAAGCCGTAAAAGCGCAGCAGCCAGTCCGCCTGATAGAGCCGGTGCTCGCGCAGGAGCGGCGGCTTGGTGTCGAGCGACGGCAAAAGCGTATTTTCCACCACGGGCACATAGGCTGAGTAGAAAACACGCTTGAGCTTGTAGGTGTCGTAGAGGGACTGCGTGAGCGTGAGGATATGCCGGTCGCTCTCTTTTGTCGCGCCAACGATCATCTGCGTGCTCTGACCCGCGGGCGCGAAGCGCGGCGCGTGGCGATACCGGACGAGCTCGCGCTTATTTTCCTGCCCGCGCGCGGCGATGAAGCGCATCGGGCGCAGCACGGCGTCCTTCGTTTTGTTTGGCGCGAGGGCGCGCAGCGACTCCTCACTCGGCAGCTCGATGTTGACGCTCAGACGGTCGGCGAGCAGACCGAGCCGCTCGATCAGCTCCGGCGCGGCACCGGGGATCGCCTTGGCGTGAATGTAGCCGTTGAAGCGGTATTCATTGCGCAGGAGCGAGAGCGTGAGGATCATCAGCTCGGTGGTGTAGTCGGGCGAGCGCACGACGCCGGAGGAGAGGAACAGCCCCTCGATATAATTGCGGCGGTAGAACTGAATGGTCAGTTCGGCAAGCTCCTCGGGCGTGAAGGACGCGCGGCGCGTGTCGTTCGAGCGGCGGTTGACGCAGTATTTGCAGTCGTAAACGCAGTCGTTCGAGAGCAGAACCTTGAGCAGCGTGATGCAGCGCCCGTCCGCCGAGAAGCTGTGGCAGCAGCCGGCGACGGAGGAAGAGGTGCAGCCGATCTTTCCCGCCTGCGCGCCGCGGCGCGCTCCGCTGGAGGTGCAGGCCGCGTCATACTTGGCGGCGTCGGCAAGGATCGCGAGCTTATCGAGAAGCTCCATGGCCTCAGTGCGCGCGGACGCGGCGAGACCTCGTCTGCGGGCGGTCGAGATAGGTGATGACTTTCATCAGGTTCGCCGTGACAGCGGCGATGCCGAGCAGCACAAAAACAGTCGTCGATGCAGCCATTTCAATATCCTCCGATGCAAGTAATACTTTTGTTCTATTTGCATTATAAATAGAACACCTGTACTTGTCAAGAGAAAATCGAACAAATTTTTCATTTTTCTCAAATTTCGGGGAAAAACGGTTGACCGAAGAGGGCAGATAGAGTAGAATCAGAGGGAAATTCGCAAGACGGAAGGGGAAGGATATGAACGATTTTTCGTCCCGCTACTGCGCGGCAAGGCGCGCGTGCATCGAGCGGGATTTTGCACGATTGAATCCCGAGCAGCGCCGCGGCGTGCTCACGACGGAGGGAGCGCTGCTGCTGCTCGCGGGCGCGGGCAGCGGGAAAACGACGGTGCTCATCAACCGCGTGGCGAACCTTTTGACCTACGGGCGCGGGAGCGACTGTGCGGAGGTCCCCTCAGGAGCGACGGAGGAGGATCTTGCGTTCCTGGAGCACTATCCCGCGCGGCCGACGGCGGAGGAGCGCAGAGAGATGCAGCGCCTTTGCGCGGTGGAGCCGCCGAAGCCCTGGCAGGTGCTGGCCGTGACCTTCACCAACAAGGCGGCGCGTGAGCTGCGCGAGCGGCTGGAGGCGTTCGGCATCGCCGGTGCGGGCGATGTCTGGGCGCTGACCTTCCACGCCGCCTGCGTGCGTATCCTGCGGCGCGACATCGACCGACTCGGCTTTTCCAAGGACTTCACGATCTACGACACCGACGACTGCAAGCGCGTGGTGAAGGATATCCTGAAGGAGATGAACATCGACGAAAAGACGCTCGCCCCGCGCGAGGTGCTCTCGGTCATCTCGGGCGCGAAGGATCAGCTCCTCTCGCCGCAGGAGTTCAGCAAGAAGTGGGCGGACAGCGGCGACTGGAAGCGCGAGCGCGTCGCGAAGATCTACACGCGCTACGACCGCATTCTCTGTGAGGCGAACGCGCTGGACTTTGACGATCTCATTCTGCACACGGTGCGCCTGCTGCAAAACGAGGAAGAGGTGCGCGACTATTATCAGCGCCGCTTCCGCTATGTCCTCATCGACGAGTATCAGGACACGAGCCGAATGCAGTACGCGCTGGTGCGGCTGCTCACGGGCGGAGGGGGCAACATCTGCGTCGTCGGCGACGATGACCAGAGCATCTACCGCTTCCGCGGCGCGGACATCACGAATATCCTGAACTTCGAAAAGGAGTACAAGGGGACGCGCACGATCCGGCTCGAGCAGAACTACCGTTCGACGCAGAACATTCTCGATGCGGCGAACGCCGTCATCAAGAATAATGTCGGGCGCAAGGGCAAAACGCTCTGGACCGACGCGGGCAGCGGCGAGAAGGTGACGATCAAGACCGTTTTCAACGAGCAGGACGAGGCGAACTTCGTCATCTCCGGCATGATGACGGACTATAACCGCGGGAAAAACTGGCGCGACAACGCCGTGCTCTACCGCATGAACGCGCAGTCCAACGCGCTCGAGTACGCGCTCAAGCGCAACGGCATTCCGTATCAGGTCGTCGGCGGCATGAAGTTCTTTGAGCGCGCCGAGGTGAAGGATATGCTCGCCTACCTCGCGCTCATCAACAATCCCGCGGACGATCTGCGGCTGCGCCGCGTCATCAATACGCCCGCGCGCGGCATCGGGAATGCAAGCGTGGAGCGGGTGCAGACGATCGCCGCGGAGCAGGGTGTTCCGATGATGACCGTGCTGCGCACGGCGGGGGAGTACGCCGCGCTGCGCACCGCGGCGGCGAAGCTGGAAAAGTTCGCCGCGATGATCGACTCCCTGCGCGCGGCGGAGGAGTCGACGGACCTCCTCGCGTTCTACGACCTCGTGTGCGAGCAGTCCGGCTATGTGCGCGCGCTGGAGGAAAAGGGCGATATGGAGAGCCGCGGTCGGCTGGAGAATGTGCAGGAGCTCAAGTCGAGCATTCTCGCCTTCCTCGACAACGATCCCGAGGACGCGACGCTCGCGGGCTTCCTCAATGAGATCGCACTCTACACCGACCTCGACAGCGCCGCGGGCGACAACTGCGTGACGCTCATGACGATGCACAGTGCAAAGGGACTGGAGTTCCCCTGCGTGTATGTGGTCGGCATGGAGGAGGGCATCTTCCCCGGCAGCCGCGCCCTCGGCGATGACGAGGAGCTGGAGGAGGAGCGGCGGCTGTGCTATGTGGCGATGACGCGCGCGAAGGAAAAGCTGACGCTCACGAACGCGAAGCAGCGTATGCTCTTCGGCCGCACGACGCCGAACGCGCCCTCGCGCTTTTTGAGCGAGATCCCGGAGAAGAACGCCGAATGGCTCTCCAAGCCCTCGGCAGAGCCGCGCAGCCGCTGGGACGAGGATTATGCCGACGGCTACGGCAGCTTCGGAAGAAGCTCGGGCTTCGGCAGCGGCTACGGCGACCGCGGCGGCTCGCTGACCAGGGGTTTTTCCGGCACGGTGCAGCGCTCGAGCCAGCAGAAATCGGTGGTGAGCGCCGCCACGAAGCCACAGGCAAGCAAAATGACTTTACAGCTTGCGGCGGGCGACGCAGTGCATCACAAGACCTTCGGAGACGGCATGGTCCTCTCCGTGACGCCGATGGGCGGCGACGCGCTCATCGAGGTCGCCTTTGAGCAGGTCGGAACGAAGAAGCTGATGCTCAGGACCGCGGGCGTTCACATGACAAAGAAGTGACGGGCGCGCCGTTACACAAGAGCGAAGGAAAAAGCGCAGAGGTCGTTGACCTCTGCGCTTTTCTCAGTTCAGATATTCCGGCATTTCCGAGAAATCGCGGATAAACCGGTCGCACACGAGCGGCATCTCGTCCTTCGTGCCGTCGAAAAACGGATCGTAGACGCCGATGACTGTCATGCCGGCGGCCTTGGCGCTGCGGCAGGATCGGACGGAATCGTCAAAGAAAAGACACTCCCGCGCCTCGACGCCGAGCAGCTCCGTCGCTTTGGCGAAGATGGCGGGATCGCTTTTGTCCATGCCCAGCTCCTGCGCGAAAACGATGCGCTCGAAGTACGGCTCGAGCCCGTGGACCGCGAGCGCGGTGCGGCAGTGCGCGGGCACGCAGCTCGTGAAGATCGCCATGCGCTCGCCCCGCGCGCGCAGCGCGTCGAGGAATTCGCGCACATGGGGCTTGAGGGCGACATGGGCGTAATTGTCCTTCGCGAGCTCCAGCCACTCAGCCATGATCTCGTCGGTCGATTCGCTCAGTCCGCAGTATTCCTTGGTGAACACGGCGGCGAGCGGGAAGATCGTGTGCGCCACGCCCTCGTAGTATTCCTTTGTATAGGGGAAGCCGCGGCGGGCGAGGAAGGTGCGGTCCACCTCTGCCCAGATGCCGTTGGAGTCGATGAGTGTGCCGTCAAGGTCGAAGAGATACATGGGAAAGCGTCTCCTTGGAAAATATTTTTGCGCGGGGGCTTGTCAAAAGCGGCGGATTTTGTTAGGATAGGCGATATTATTCGTGCCTCGGCGTCGGAAAAACGCAGCTTCTGCCGCCGAGTATATCATTTTTACGGCAGGCAGGCAAGTGTTATGGAAAAAAGAAAGGTCAGGCAGATCGTTCTGCCGCTGCTCACGGCGCTGATCTGGGGCAGCTCGTTCGTGGCGCAGAGCCTCGGAGGAGATAAGATCGGCGCATTCACTTTTTCGGCGGCGCGGGCGTTTCCGGCGGCGCTGTCGCTCTTTTTGCTCCTTTGCGTGCTGCGGCGCGCGAAGCCGCAGGAGGCGTATACGCCGCAGCAGAAAAAAGAGCTGCTCAAGGGCGGCGCGGTGTGCGGCGTGTTCCTCACGCTGGGGACGAATTTGCAGCAGCTCGGCATCGTGGAAACGGGCGCGGGCAAGGCGGGCTTCATCACGGCGCTGTATATAGTGCTCGTGCCGCTCGTGAGCATCTTCCTCGGAAAGCGGGCGAGCGGCCGGCTGCTCGTGAGCGTTGCGATCGCGGTGGCGGGGCTCTACCTTCTGAGCATCAAAAGCGGCGAGGGGCTGGGCGGGGTCAGCCGCGGGGATCTTCTGATGTTCCTCTGCTCGCTCGCCTTCACCGGTCACATTTTAGTGGTCGACCACTATGTGCAGAGGGTGGACGGCATCGCGCTCTCGTGCGTGCAGTTCGCGGTGATGACCCTTGTCTCGACGGTCTGCGCGCTCGCGTTTGAAACGATCGACCTCGGCGCGATCGCCGAATGCACGGGCTATATCCTCTATGTCGGCGTGCTCTCGAGCGCGGTGGGCTACACGCTGCAGATCCTCGCGCAGCGCGACGGCGACCCGACGGTCGTGTCGCTGCTGCTGAGTCTGGAGTCATTTTTCGCTGTGGTGTGCGGCGCGATCATTCTCCACGAGCGCATGAGCGCGCGGGAGTATCTGGGCTGTGCGCTGATGCTCACGGCGGTCGTCCTCTCGCAGCTTCCCGAAAGGAAGCGCGCGGCGCAGAAGGAATAAGGAATAATGAAAAGACGCGAAAGCAGAGCTTTCGCGTCTTTTCATTATGCGCTTCAGGCGGTCTTTTTGCCGCGGGCAAAGTGAATGCCAAGCCCGATGGCGAAGCCGAGCAGGGAGGGGCAGACCCAGCCGAGCCCGAGGGAGGCGAAGGGGAGAACGCCGATGACGAAGCTATTGACCGCGTCGCCGCCGAGGGCACTGTAGAGCGGCGCGGGCAGCGCCATGAGAAGATCGTAGAGCGCGGCGAGCAGCGCCATGCCGGTCGTCCAGCCGAACACGGCGCGGTCGTAGTCAAAGAAGCGGCCGAAGAGCGAGAGCAGGATCAGCGTGATCGTGAGCGGATAGAGGAACATCAGCACGGGAAGCGACAGGCTGATGATGGCGCTCAGGCCGACATTCGCGATGAGAAAGGAAACGGCGCAGAAGAGCACGACCCAGCCGCGATAGGAAAGGAACTTCGGGAAGAGGGCGGAGAAGGTCTCCGCGCAGCTCGTGATAAGACCGACGGCGGTTTTCAGGCAGGCGAGCGTGGCGGTCGCGGCGAGAATGAACAGTCCCACGCCGCCGAGGTAGTGCTGGGCGATCTGCGCGAGGGCGATGCCGCCGTTGTCGGAGGTCGCGAAGAGCCCGCGGCTCTGCACGCCGACGATGGTGACGGCGAGATAGATGACCGCCATGAGCAGGCAGCTGAAGATGCCCGCGCGCACGGTGTTGCCGGCGATGGCGTTCGGCTCCGTGACGCCGAGGTCGCGGATCACCTGCACGACGATGATGCCGAAGGCGAGGCTCGCGAGGGCGTCCATCGTGTTATAGCCGTCGAGAAAGCCGGTGAAGAAGGGCTGCGAGGCGTAGGCTCCCTCCGGCGCGACGGAGGCGATGGAGGCCGACGGATCGAGCAGCGCGACGACGATGAGAATGCCGAGGAACACCAGAAAGCAGGGATTTAAGATCTTGCCGACATAGACGAGGATCTTGCCCGGGCGGAGCGAGAAAAAGAGCGTCGCGGCAAAAAAGAGCAGCGAGAAGAGCAGCAGGAAGAGTGAAGCGCTGCCGCTCGGCAAAAGCTGCTCAAGCCCCACCGTGAACGAGGTGGTCGCGCAGCGGGGAATGGCAAAGAAGGGTCCGATGGTCAGATACAAAAGGCAGGTGAAAAACAGCGAATATTTGCCGCTCACGCGGCCGGCGAGCTCAAAGAGTCCGCTCGAGCGGCTGATGCCAAGCGCGGCAACGCCGAGCAGCGGGAGCCCTACACCGGTGACGAGAAAGCCGATGGCAGCGGGGACGACATTCGCGCCCGCCATCTGCCCCATGTGGACGGGGAAGATGAGATTGCCGGCACCGAAGAACATACCGAAGAGCATACTGGCAACATAGGTATACTCGCGCAGGGACAACTTCTCTTTCATCTTTCTGCTCCTTTTTTCCGCCTGCGCCCCGCCGTCCGCGGGGAGGGAGAGCGCGTCGGGTGATGATATGGGACTGAGACTACCATATCGGCAGAAAAGTGTCAATAGACGAAACTTATAAAAAACGGCAAAAGGAGGCGGCTCATTCAAATAATCAATAGACGCTCGGGCGTGAAATGATTGCAAGCGGAGACTTCTTTACGCTATAATAACAGCACAGAGAAACGGCAAAACCATCAACGGAGGAGAGACAATGAAAGCAAGCAGGGAAAGAGTGCTGGAGATCCTGGACGCGCACGGCAGGAGCAGCGCAAACCTCATCGCGATCCTGCAAGATGTGCAGGCGGAGTACAACTATCTGAGCGAGGAGAATCTGACGCTCATCGCCGACACGCTGGAGATCAGCGTTTCGCGCGTTTACAGCGTGGCGACCTTCTACGAGAACTTCTCGCTCGAGGCAAAGGGCAAGCACATCATCAAGGTCTGCGCGGGGACGGCGTGCCATGTGCGCAAGTCCAGCCCCATCTACGACGCGGTGTACGAATACCTCGGACTGCACGGGAAGAAAAAGACCTCGGACGACGGGCTCTTTACGCTCGAAACGGTCGCCTGTCTCGGCGCGTGCGGACTTGCGCCGGTGATGACGGTGGACGGCGAGGTCCACGCAAAGATGGACCCCGAGAGCGCGCTCGCGCTGCTCGAGGAGATCCGTGGAAAGGAGGCGGCGGAAAATGGCTGAGCTGACAAGAGAAAAGCTGAATGCGCTGCGTGTGCAGGCCAAGACGCTGCTCTCCGCCGAGCGCAGAGAGATCCTTGTGTGCGCGGGAACGGGCTGCATTGCGGGCGGCTCGCTGAAGATCTACGACTACTTAAAGTCCGAGTGCGAACGGCGCGGGCTCAAAACGCGTGTCGCGCTGCGCCATGAGGACGGCGGGGAGGAGGCGCTGCACTTCAAAAAGAGCGGCTGCCACGGCTTTTGCGAGATGGGACCGCTGCTGGAGATCGAGCCGGACGGCGTCCTCTACACCCATGTGAAGCTCGAGGACTGCGACGAGATCATCGAAAAGACCATTCTCGGCGGCGAGGTCATCGACCGCCTGCTCTACAAGCTCAACGGTGTGAGCTATGTGGGGCACAATGAGATACCCTTCTACGCCAAGCAGCAGCGCGTGGTGCTGGAAAACTGCGGCACCACCGACGCGGAGGATCTTGACGAATACCTCGCGCACGACGGCTACGCCGCCTTTGAAAAGGCGCTCTTCGAGATGACCGATGAGGAGATCTGCAAGGAGATCCTGGATTCCGGTCTGCGCGGCCGCGGCGGCGCGGGCTTCCCTGCGGGCAGGAAGTGGGACAGCGTCCGCCGCCAGCCCAAGGGCAAGAAATATGTCGTCTGCAACGGCGACGAGGGCGACCCCGGCGCCTTCATGGACCGCTCGATCATGGAGGGGAACCCCCACTCCGTCATCGAGGGCATGATGATCGCGGCGCTTGCCGCGGGTAGCGACGAGGGCTACATCTATGTGCGCGCGGAGTATCCGCTCGCGGTCGAGCGCCTGCGCATCGCCATCGCGAAAAATGAGGAGCTGGGTCTCCTCGGCGATAACATCATGGGGACGGATTTCTCCTTCCGCCTGCATATCAACCGCGGCGCGGGCGCGTTCGTCTGCGGCGAGGGCAGCGCCCTGACCGCCTCGATCGAGGGCAAGCGCGGTATGCCGCGCGTCAAGCCGCCGCGCACGGTGGAGCACGGGCTCTGGGCGCAGCCGACGGTCCTCAATAATGTGGAGACCTACGCGAATGTGCCGCAGATCATTCTGCGCGGCAGCGCGTGGTTCCACGGCATCGGCACGGAGAGAAGCCCCGGCACGAAGGCCTTCGCCCTCACGGGCAATGTGGTCAACACGGGATTGATCGAAGTCCCGATGGGCGCGACGCTGCGCGAGATCATCTTTGATATCGGCGGCGGCATCAAGGACGGGAAGAAGTTCAAGGCGGTGCAGATCGGCGGCCCCGCGGGCGGGTGTCTGACGGAAGAGCATCTGGATATGCCGCTCGACTTCGACTCGCTCAAGAAGGTCGGCGCGATCATCGGCTCGGGCGGCCTCGTCGTGATGGACGAGGAGACCTGCATGGTCGAAACGGCGCGCTTCTTCATGAGCTTTACGCAGAACGAATCCTGCGGCAAGTGTGTGCCCTGCCGCGAGGGAACGAAGCGAATGCTGGAGATCCTCACCCGCATCGTCAACAATGAGGGGACGCTCGAGGACCTTGATCTTTTGGAGGAGCTCTCCCGCACCATCACGGAGACTGCGCTGTGCGGTCTCGGTCAGGCGGCGTGCAATCCGGTCGTGAGCACGCTCAAGTATTTCCGCAAGGAATACCTTGCCCATGTGGTCGATCACCACTGCCCGATCTGCAACGGCCGCAAGCGGCGGCTGGTCATTCAGCCGGAGCTGTGCAAGGGCTGCGGCAAGTGCAAGCGCAACTGTCCGATGGAGGCGATCTCCGGCGATATTCGTATGCCGCACACGATCGACAACGAAAAGTGTATCCACTGCGGCGCGTGCTGGGGCGCTTGTCCCTTCGGCGCGATCGACGCCATTGAAGAGGAGGGCTGAGCGAGATGGCAAAGGGAGTTATGTTTATCGACGGGCAGCGCGTGCCCTTTGACGGGGAAAAGAATGTCCTCTCCGTGATCCGCAAGGCGGGCATCGAGATGCCGACCTTCTGCTACTATTCCGATCTCTCGGTCTACGGCGCGTGCCGTATGTGCGTGGTCGAGGACGAGAAGACCGGCAAGATCGATGCGAGCTGCTCGATGGAGCCGCGCGACGGCGTCCATCTGCGCACGAACAGCGCGCGGCTTTTGAAGCATCGCCGCGTGATCCTGGAGCTGCTGCTTGCCTCGCACAACTGCAACTGCACGATCTGCGAGAAGAGCGGTCACTGCCATTTGCAGGAGCTGGCGCAGCAGTTCGGTGTGCGCCGTATCCGCTTCGACGATACCCGCGAGCACTGCGAGCCGGACGACACCTCGCCCGCCGTGCTGCGCGATCCGAACAAGTGCATTCTCTGCGGCGACTGCGTGCGCGTGTGCGAGGAGATGCAGGGCATGGGCATTCTGAATTTTGCCTACCGCGGCAGCAACGCCCGCGTCATGCCCGCCTTCGACCGCAAGCTTGCGGAGACGAAGTGCGTGAGCTGCGGACAGTGCGCGGCGGTGTGTCCCACGGGCGCGATCACGGTGAAAAACCAGATCGGCGAGGCGTGGCGCGCGATCCACGATCCCGCGAAGCGCGTGGTCGTGCAGATCGCGCCGGCGGTGCGCGTGGCGGTAGGCGAGGCATTCGGCATTCCCGCGGGCGAGAATACGCTCGATAAGCTCGTCACCGCGCTCAAGCTGATGGGCGTGGACGAGGTCTATGACACCATCTTCGGCGCGGACTTCACGACCATTTCGGAGAGCGAGGAATTCCTGGCGCGGCTGAAGGCCGGTGGACCGTTCCCGATGTTCACCTCCTGCTGCCCCGCGTGGGTGAAGTATCTCGAGAACGAGAATCCGAAGTACCTCAAAAATATCTCCACCTGCAAGTCTCCGATGGAGATGTTCGGCGCAATATTGCGCGACAAGTACGCCGCGAAGGACGCGGCGGACGGCCGCACGACCTATCATATCGCCATCATGCCCTGCACAGCGAAGAAGATGGAGGCGGCGCGTCCCGAGTTCGCCCACGACGGGCGGCCCGATGTCGACCTCGTCCTCACGACGCACGAGATCATCGAGATGATCGAGGAGACCGGTATCCGTCTCGACGAGCTGGAGCTGGAATCGCCCGACTTGCCGTTCGGTCTCGGCTCGGGCGCGGCGGTCATCTACGGAACGACCGGCGGCGTTGCCGAGGCGGTGGTGCGCCACTGTATGCCCGTGAAGGACAAGAACGCCCTGCGCGAGATCCGCTTCATCGGTCTGCGCGGCGACGCGCCGATCCGCGAGGCGAGCGTGACCATCGGCGGGACGGAGCTCAAGCTCGCGGTTGTCCACGGACTCGCGCACGCAAGAAAGCTCCTCAAGGACATCGACGAGGGGAAGGCGTTCTACCATCTGATCGAGGTCATGACCTGCAGCGGCGGCTGCGTGGGCGGCGCCGGTCAGCCCTACGGACTCAGGGCGACGAAGGAGCAGCGCGGCGAGGGTCTGCATCAGGCGGACAATCGGGCGACCTTCAAGCGCGCGGAGCGCAATCCGGTCGTCACGAGCATGATGGCGGATTACGGCGAGGAGCGCTGCCACGAGCTGCTCCATGTGAACTATGTCAAGGAATAAGACGGCAAAAGCGGAGCGGCGGGGAGACCCGCCGCTCTTCCTTTTTCCATAGAAAAAGCCTCCGGATCGACCGGAGGCTTTCGCTGTGTATGACATAAAGTGACTTTTGCCCGAACAGGCAAGGGGCGGCGACAGAGCCGCTCATTCCGCGTCGTTCGGCAGCTCCACGATCGTCGGCGTGTGGCCGACGCGGGGGAGGAGCGTTTCCAGCACATCTTTCGTGCGCAGCTTCAGCGTCGAGGTGCACAGGCATGGGTGGCAGGAAAACCACTCGGACTCCACGATCTCACGGTCGAGCAGCAGGCGCACGCGCCCGTCGGGATCGTTCATCAGTCCCAGCACGGTCGCGGAGCCGGGCGTGCAGTGCAGCAGCTCCCAGAGCTGCTCCTCGGGGGCGAAGGAGAGCCGTGCCGAGCCGATCTGCGCGCTCAGATCCCTGGTGTGAAAGGGCTTGTGCGGGGGCATACAGAGAAGGTAGAACGCTGTTTTCTGCCGGTTGCAGAGAAAGAGGTTCTTGCACACAGCGACGCCGAGCGCGTCGGCGACCGCGTCGCACTTCTCCATCGTGTCCGCCGCCTCGTGGGAGACGCGGTCGTAGTCAATGCCAAGGGAGTCGAGCAGGTCGAACGCGGCGGCCTCCTGCGCGGCGAGCTCGCCCGCGGGGCGGGAATTGTGAAAAACTTCCATTGTTATCTCTCTTCTTTCAGCAGTTTTTCGCCGGCCTTGTAAATGTCGCCCGCGCCGACGGTGATGATCAGATCCCCCGGCTGCGCCGCAGCGCGCAGCGCTTCGGTGACCTTATCGAGCGTGGAGCAGTAGACCGCGCCGGGGATCTCGCGCGCGAGATCCGCCGAGGAGATGCCGACATCGTTCTGCTCACGGGCGGCGAAGATCTCCGCAAGGATCACCACGTCGGGAAGCCGAAGCTCCTGCACGAATTCGTGGAAAAGTGCGCGGGTGCGCGTATAGGTGTGCGGCTGGAAGGCGCAGACGATGCGCCGGTAGGGAAGTGCGCGCGCCATGGTCAGCAGGGCGTGGAGCTCACCGGGGTGGTGGGCGTAATCGTCGTAGATGTCCGCGCCGCGGAAGCTGCCCTTCTTCTCAAAGCGGCGGCCCGCGCCGGAGAAGGTCGCGAGCCCGCGGCTGACGGCTTCGCCGGAGATGCCGAGGAGATAGGCGGCGCTCGCTGCGGCGAGCGCGTTCATGATGTTGTGCTCGCCGCCGACGCACAGCGCGATGTGCGCGTAGAGCTCGCCCATGCAGACCACATCGAAGGAGGGGAGCCCGTCGGTCCAGACGATATTCTCCGCGTGGCAGTGGGCGGAGCTGTCGCGCTCGCTGAAGGTGAAGAGCGAGCCGGTGTAGCCCGCGAGCGTCTCACGCACGCCCGCATCGTCCCAGTTCGCGACGACATGACCGTCGGCGGGCACCAGTTCGGCGAAGCGGCGGAAGGAGTGCTCGACATCGTGGAGATCCTTGAAGAAGTCAAGATGGTCGGCTTCCACATTCAAAATGACCGCGACGGTGGGGAAAAAGCTCAGAAACGAGTTGCAGTATTCGCAGCTCTCTGCGATGATCGTGTCGCCGTGGCCGACGCGATAGCCCGAGCGCAGCAGCGGCAGCGTCCCGCCGATCATCACGGTGGGGTCGGCGTCGGCGGCCATGAAGATGTGCGTCGCCATCGAGGTCGTGGTCGTTTTGCCGTGCGTGCCGGAGATGCACAGCGCGTTGCGGTAGCCGCGCATGATCGCGCCCCACGCCTGCGCGCGCTCGAAGACGGGAATGCCGCGTGTGACCGCGCCGGAAATCTCCGGGTTATCGTCATGAATGGCGGCGGTGCGGATCACGAGGTCCGCGCTGCCGAGATTGTCCGCCGCGTGACCGATGGAAACGGGAATGCCGAGCGAGCGCAGGTGCGCGACCGCCGGAGAGTCGTTCATATCGCTGCCCTGCACCGAAAGACCCATCGAGTGCAGCAGCTCTGCGAGCGGGCTCATCGAAACGCCGCCGATGCCGGCAAGGTGTACGCGCCGCCCGGGGACGAGATAGGGGGAAATATCCATAGCCAAAGCTTCCTCCAAACAGAATGAAGCGCCTTTGACAGACGACAAAGGACGCATTGGATCGATTGCAATATGAAATCTTGTATAGTATAATACGAAAAGTGAGAAAGTACAATCGAAAAATGAGCGGGACAGAAAAATTTTTTGCGAAGGAGGGGGGCGTATGCTCGAAGCGGTGCCGCAGGCGGTGCGGGAGATCATAGAGCGGCTGCGCGCGGCGGGCTTTTCGCCGTATCCGGTCGGCGGCTGCGTGCGCGACCTTCTGCGCGGGCGGAGGCCGGAGGACTTCGACCTCACGAGCGACGCGCAGCCGGAGGAGGTCATGGCGCTCTTCGGTGAGCGCGCGCACCCGACGGGGCTCGCGCACGGCACGGTGACGATCGTCCACGGCGGCTGCGCCGTGGAGCACACGACGCAGCGCTGCGACGGGGTGTATCGCGACAGCCGCCACCCCGAGAGCGTGCGCTTCACGAAGAGCATCACGGAGGATCTTGCGCGGCGGGACTTCACGGTCAACGCCATCGCGCTCGCGCCGGACGGCACGCTCGTCGACCCCTTCGGCGGGCAGGACGATCTGCGTGCAGGTGTTCTGCGCTGCGTGGGCGAGCCGGAGCGGCGCTTTCGCGAGGACGCGCTGCGTGTGCTGCGCGCACTGCGCTTTGCCTCCGTGCTCGGCTTTACCGTGGACAGTGCGACGGCGGACGCCGCGCGCAGGTGCCGCGAGGGACTGCGCGCCATCGCACATGAGCGCGTGTACGCGGAGCTGAATAAGATGCTCTGCGGGGAAAATATCACGGCGGTGCTGCTGGACTATCCGGACATTCTGGGTGTCGTGCTGCCGGAGATCCTGCCCTGTGTGGGCTTCGAGCAGCACTCACCGCACCATTGCTTTGATGTCTGGGGGCATACGGCGCGCGCGGTCGGCGCGGTGCCGCCGACGAGGGCGCTGCGCTGGACGATGCTCTTTCACGATCTTGGAAAGCCGGACTGCTTTACACTCGACAGCGACGGGCGGGGACACTTCTACGGCCACACGGCGCGCTCCGCGCAGATCGCCGAGGAGATCATGGCGCGGCTGCACTTCGAGCGCGCGCTCGCGCAGCGCGTGCGCACGCAGCTCGCCTGCTTTGACGATATGTTCCCGCCCGAGCGCGCGGCGGTCCATCGCGAGATGGCGCGGCTGGGACGCGAGGTATTTGGTGATCTTCTGCAAACGAAGCTGGCGGACAACGCGGCAAAGGCGAACGAAGGACTGGAGCGCGCGCAGCGACCGTGGCGTGAAGCACTTGCCCTTTACAACGAATTGTGCGCGGAGGGTGCCTGCTGCTCGCTCGCGGAGCTGAAGCTCGGCGGGGAGGAGCTGCTTGCGCTCGGCTTCGCGCCCCGCGCGGTCGGGCGGGCAAAGCAGAGACTGCTCGATGAGGTGGCGGCGGAAAAACTCGAAAATGAGCACGACGCGTTACTGCACCGCGCGCAACGGCTCTACCGCAGCGGCTGGCGCGGCGAGGAAGAAAAGGAGTAGGAACGAATGGCAAACATCATAGATTATGTCAACTGGCGCGGCGACCTGCCGCTGTCCGTCTCGCCGTTCAACGAGGTGGACGGCCTGATCCTCGCGGAGCTGAGCTTTTTGGACTTCGCGGGAATCGTTCCGCCGCCGGAGCTGGGCGAGGGCGTCACGCTGCGCGAGGCGGCGGAGGCGTATTTTTCCCGCCGCGGCGGCGAGGTGGTCGCGGAGGGCGTATTTATGCCCGGACGCGTGCCGGAGCTGCTGTGCGCGATGGCGAGCGCCGAGCGCTTTACCGAAATGCACCTTGCGGGCTACTGCGAGCTGACCGACGAGCAGCGCGAGCAGCAGTTCGCGGCGCTTACGATCGAGCCGGGGGACGGCAGCGTGTACATCTCCTTCCGCGGCACGGACGATACCATCGTCGGCTGGAAGGAGGACCTGAACCTGAGCTACCTCGAGGTCATTCCCTCGCAGACACGCGCGCTGGAATATCTCGCGCGCATGGCGCGGCAGTACCCCGCCGCGACGCTGCGTGTCGGCGGGCACTCCAAGGGCGGGAACCTTGCGGTCTACGCTGCCGTGAACATTCCCACGGCGGTGCAGGAGCGCATCGTGCAGGTCTATAATAACGACGGCCCCGGCTTCATCAGACCGCTTACCGGTACGCCCGAGCACACGCGCATTGCCCCGCGCATTCATACGCTTGTGCCGCAGTCGAGCGTGGTCGGGCGACTGCTCGAGCATGAGGAAAATGTGCAGGTCGTGCGCTCGGACGCCGAGGGCGTCATGCAGCACAACGGCTTTTCCTGGCAGGTCGAGCGCGACCGCTTCGTCCATCTCGACGGCTTTTCCCGCGAGGGAGAGGTCATCGACGAAATGTTAGAGGAATGGCAGGCGGCGCTCAGTCCCGAGCGGCGCGAGGCGTTCGCCGACGCGCTCTACGAGGTGCTCACCGCCTCGGGCGCGAAAACGCTCTCCGACCTCAGCGGCGACAAGCTCAAAAGCACGGTGGGACTGCTCAAGACCTATTCGGGTCTTGACCGCGAGACGCGCGAGGCGCTTTCGGATTCGCTCAAGCTGCTCGTGCAGTCCTACGCGCGCAGCGTGGCAGACGATGTGCAGAAGAACGATCTGCGCCCGCGCCTGCTGCGTCTGGAGCGTCAGCGCCGACGCGAGGAGAAGCGCAAACGCGCAAAGGAATAGGGAAGAGGAGAACGGCGGCGGACTGCGGTCCGCCGCCGTTTTTATGTTTACAAAAGAGGCGGGGTGTGCTATAGTATCAAAAAGATAATGGGTCATTATGCCGCGACGCCCACCCCGAAGCGGCTGCATAAGGAGAACAAGAGATGAAACAACTGTTGAAAAGGGACCGTGCGTCGGCGCTGCTGGCGCTGCTCGCGCTGCTCGCATCGCTCCTCCCGCTTGCCGAGCGCGTGCGGGCGGAGGAGACGAACAAATATTACGATTATATTCTGGACTACACGAGCGTGCGCGCCATGGCGCTGCAGTCGTCGAAGACGGAGGACGAGTGGCTCTCCCTCTTTTTCTCGCTCGGCGTGGATAAGATCGCGCTCAACGAGGCGAGCGCGGCGAATCTGCATCAGAACGCGGCGATCCCCGTCCATGCGATGACGGTGAAGACCGCGACCGAGCAGTACGGCTGGGAGCAGAGCTATCCCGAGAAGGTCGCCGCGTGGCTGCGGGGAAGCACGGACATGAGTGATGCCATCATCTGCACCGAAACGGCGGAGGACTATGCGTGGATCCTCGACGCCTTCCGCGCGCGCTTCGACGACTTTGAGGCGCAGACCTATTTTGACGGAGAGAAGGGCTTCCTCTTCATTCGCCAGCAGGCGAACGGACTCAAGGGTGAAAAGCTGCTGGAGCTGCGGCTGGGCATCTGGCCCGCCACGGTGGAGAAGATGCGCGCGATCGGGTATCAGATCGTGCCGCGCTCCGTCACGGTCAAGGATATGAACGGCACGAGCTATGCCGCGGCGTACATCGAGGTGCTCGAGCGCTATGACTCGCCCTATTTCCTCAACAGCGGCGACGAGCTGGTCGGCAGCGAGAGCGGGGAGGGGAAGGCGCTGCTGCGCGCCTATCTGGAGAGCAGCGGAGCGAGCATCGGTATGTTCGAGCAGAGCGACCAGAGCCAGAACGACATCTGGCCCGGCACGGTGGAGCTGCTTGAGGAGACGGGTTATCGCGGCGTGCGCGTATTCAACGAGTGGGCGTACATTCAAAATCGGTATCAGTATTGCGGCTATGACGGCCCCGAGGAGATCACCAACACCTTCTTCCGCGCCATCGCCGAGCGAAACTGCAAGGTCATCTTCCTCAAAATGATCCTGGATCCGGACAGCGATGTGAGCTGGGGCGCGGACGAGTCGGGCTGGATCTATATTACCGATCCTGCCGAATACGAGAAGATGCTCGGCGACCTTGAAACGCGCCTTGCGCCCCTCGGCTATACGCGCGCAACGGTGCCGGCGATGACGCTCGATGCGCCGTCGACCGCGTTGCAGCTTTTGCAGGGCATCGGCACGGCGGCGCTTTTCGTGCTGCTGCTCGATATGATCCTTTGTCTGGGGCGGAGATGGCGCGCCGCGCTGCTCGCGCTCGGTGTGCTCGGCTTTGCGGGGCTCTGTCTGCTCAAGCCGGCAGCGTACCGCCTGATCCTTTCGATGGCAGGCGGCATCGTGATGCCCTCGCTCGCGGCGGCGGGACTGTGCCGCGTGCTCGCGCAGAGGCGGCGGGAGGAGCCGAGACTCGCGCTCGGAAGGCTCACCGTGAGCGCGATCGTTACGGCGCTGACCACGGTCGCGGTGTCTCTTTCCGGCGCGCTGCTGGCATCGTCGGCGCTCTCGCAGCTTTCCTACATTCTGGAGATCGACCTTTACCGCGGCGTGAAGCTGATGCAGCTCATTCCCATCGCGCTCTTCGCGCTGTGCTATCTGCTCGTCTATGCCTATGAGGAGACGGGCGCGCGGGACGCGGTGCTGGCTCGTATGGGCGCGCGCGGGGAAAAGGGGCGCGCGGAGCGCTTCCTCGCCTATTTCCGCGAACTGATGAGGACGCCGATGCAGCTCGGCTGGTTCCTCGCGGCGGTCGTGCTGGCGGTGGCGGCGGTGTTCCTGCTCGCCGTGTTCGTGTACTACATTTACCGCACGGGCAATTCCTCCTCGACCTCGGCTGCGGAGCTGCAATTCCGCAATTTCCTGGAAAATCTGCTCATCGCGCGCCCGCGGACGAAGGAAATGCTGATCGGCTGGCCGATGCTGCTCCTCTTTATCTGGTCGGTGCGGCGCGGACTGCGCTTTCTGCCGATGCTCTTCGGCCTTGGCATGAGCATCGGGCTCGTGAGCGTGGTCAATACCTTCCTGCACATTCGCACGCCGTTTCTGCTGAGCCTGCTGCGCACCTTCTGGGGGCTGCTGTTCGGCCTGCTGCTCGGTCTGGTGCTCATGCTGGTGATGGAGCTGCTCTATCGGCTCGTGCGCAGGATCTGCGGGGTGGACCATGTATAAGATCCTGATCTCCGGCTATTACGGCTTTGATAACATCGGCGACGAATCCATTCTGCGCACACTGGTGTCCTCGCTGCGCGAGCACATTCCGGACTGCTCGCTCACCGTGCTCTCGCACGATCCTGCCGCCACGCGGGAAAAATACGGCGTGGAGGCGGTGGAGCGTATGTCTCTTCCGGCGATCCTGCGCGCGGTGCGCCGGTGCGATATGCTCATCTCCGGCGGCGGGAGTCTTTTGCAGGACGCGACGAGCAGCCGAAGCCTGTACTATTACCTTGCGATCATTCGCTGCGCGCAGTTTTTCCGCAAAAAGGTCTTTATCTACTCCCAGGGCATCGGTCCGATCGACCGCCCGCGCAGCCGCCGCGCAACGGCGGCTGTGCTTCGCCGCGCCGACGGCATCGTGGTGCGCGATGAGCGCTCGGCGGCGCTGCTGGAGGAGATCGGCATTCCGCGCGAGCGCGTTGTGATCACGGCAGATCCGGTCATTCGCATGAAAAAGCCGGATAAGAATGTCGGCGCGGAGATCCTCCGGCGTGCGGGCGTGGCGCTCGACGGGAGAATGACGGTCGGCTGGGCGATCCGCGAGAAGGATACGGGCAGCCGCTTTGTTGCCGAGCTCCTGCGCTCGATCCAATGGCTCAAGGAGCGGTACGGCGCGCAGTCGGTGCTCATTCCCTTCCATTATGAGGAGGACGGCGAGGTCTGCCGCTGCATCGCCTCGCAGCTTCCGGACGATACGGCGGTGTGCCTGCAGGAGAAATATCTTTCCGAGGATATGCTCTCGATCATCGGCAGCATGGATATGCTCGTGGGCGTGCGGCTGCATTCGCTCATTTACGCGGCGATCATGGGCGTGCCGCTCATCGGCATCTCCTATGACCCGAAGTGTACGGCATTTTTGAACTCCGTGGGGCTGGATAAGCTCTGCACGCGCGAGCGCTACACGGCCGAGCAGTTTGAGCTCGAAGCGGAGCGGGTGCTCGAGGGCGGAGCGCAGCAGTCCGCGCTCGTTGAGGAGCGCATGGAGGAGCTGGTGCGCAAGCTCGACACGAATGAGGAGATGATCTGCGCGATCATGGCGGAAGAAAAGAAGAAAAAAGAGCCCGCGCCGAAGGCGGACAAGAGCCGCGCGGGTATGCGGACAGCGGGCGCGATCAGCCTCGTCTTTTTCCTCACGCTTTTTGCCAAGCTGCTTGGCGTGGTGCGCGAGATGATGCAGGCGAACATCTTCGGCACGAGCGTTGACGCGGACCTATACACGGCGGCCTATAATTCGACGCTCTACCTCTTTACGACGATGTGCTATGCGCTGTGCATCGCGGCGGTGCCGATCCTGACGAAAGAATTCGCCGCCGACCGCGCGCGCGGCGTGCGCGCGGCAAACAACCTGATGACGGTGACGCTGCTCGCCTCGCTCCTTGCGGTGGGGGTGTGGCAGATTTTTGCCTCCACGCCGCTCGTCGGCGCGATCTGGGATCTGGACGCGGCCGAGCTGCCGCGGCTTGCCGGCTATATCCGCATCATGGCGTGCGCACTGCCGGTGGTGGCGGCGGCATATCTCAATGTCGCCATCTTTCAGGCAACGGACCACTATGAGCTGCAAGGCAGCATGAGCATTCCCTACAATGCCTTCCTCGCGGTATTCCTGCTGACGATGGGCGCGCGCATGGGCATCGGGGGCGTGGTCGTTGCCAGCTCCGCCGCGTGGCTTTTGCAGCTCGGCATGAGCCTGCCCTACGCGCGCAGGGAGGGGTATCGCTACCGTCCCGTGTTTGACCGCAAGGCGGAATATTTCGGCGCCTATTTCAAAACGGCGCTGGTCACGGTGCTCACGACCTCGGTCTTTCTCTTCTGCTATCTCATCGACACGGCGACCGCCACGACCTTCAACGACAGCGCGGTGAGCGCCTTCTACTACGCGGATAAGCTCTTTACGCCGCTCACGACGACGGTGCTCTACAGCATCAGCGCGGTCATGTTTCCGCGCTTCAACCGCGAATTCACGAAGGACGATACGACGGGCTATCTGCGCTATATCTGGAGTGTGACGGAAAATACGCTGCTGTTCGTCTTTCCCGTCTGCGCGATGATGTGTGCCTTTGGCACCGATATCATTCGCGTGATCTTCGAAAGCGGCAGCTTCACGGCGGAGTCGACGGAGATGACGGGGCGCATCTTCGCGCGCTACGCGCTCGGCATGAGCGCCTTCGCCGTGCTCGATCTGCTCAACAAGGCGTACTACGCGATGAAGAAAACGCTCGTGCCGCTGGTGATCAACCTCGGCGTGCTGGCGCTCAACATCGCGCTCAACCGGATCTTCCGCACCGACACGGGCGTGGCGGCGGCGACCTCGCTTGCCCTGACGCTCGGCGCGCTCGCGATGCTGCTCCAGCTCTTCCGCGGGAGGGGGATCGTGCGCGTTTTGCCGCTTGCGAAGGGACTGCTCGCGACGGCGGCGATGGCGGCGGTGCTCTACGGCGGGCACGCGCTGCTCGTCACGGCGGCGGACAGCAAGCTTATGCTCGTTGTCAAGTGCGGGCTCACGGGCGCGGTGGGCTGCCTGGTCTACCTTGCCGTAAGTCTGCTGCTGCGGCAGTCGATCCTCGTGGAGATGGTCAAAAAATGCAGGAAATAATAGGGAAGAGCGCAGCCGACCGGCTGCGCTCTTTTTTGTGCGGCGGATCATTTCTGCCGTTTTTTGAAGCTGAGGTAGCCCTCGAGCATCAGGCTCGCGGCGACGGCGTCCACCGTCTTTTTGCGCTGCTTCGCGTTTTTGCCGCCTGCCATGAGAATGTTGTGCGCGTCTATCGTCGTGCGCCGCTCGTCCCAGAGCGTGACGGGGAGTCCCGTCGCCTCGCGCAGAAGCGCCGCGAAGCCTTCTGCCTTTTCTGCCCGCGGACCGCGTGAGCCGTCCATATTGAGCGGGTGACCGAGCACGAGCTCGGTGACGCCGTGCGCCGCGATGAGCGTTTGCAGCTCCGCGACAACGGCCTCGGGGCGGTAGGCGGTGATGACCGTGGTAAAGCCCGCGAGCATCGCCAGCGCGTCGGAGACGGCAACGCCGGTGTGCGCGTCGCCATAATCGATCGCCATGATTTTCATAAGATCCCTCACATAATAAAAGTCGATTTATTATATCGGAAGCGCGGCGCACGCGCAAGAGGTGCCGCGGGGAAAAATGATGAAAATTTTCTGCCGATCCGTAAAAATTTTGCTTGACGCGGGACGGGCCTTGTGGTACTATTTTACTTACCTGTGAAAGAGGGCTTTCTTTTTGTGCGCTTTTTCGCTTTTCGCGTCACAAAAGAGGCGTCCCTCTAAATCTAAGAGCAGGGAGGCAGTCGGCAGTCCCGCATGGTCGGGAGCTGCCAGAATAAGGAGGTGCCGTTATGCGCGTGAAGGTCACTCTGAGATGTAACGAGTGCAAGCAGAGAAACTACAATACCATGAAGAACAAGAAGAACACCCCGGATAAGCTTGAGCTGAACAAGTATTGCCGCTTCTGCAAAAAGCACACCGTTCATACCGAAACCAAGTAAGTTAGGAAAGGTAGTGTAACAATGGCAGAAGAGAAGAAAAAGGACCGCTTAAAGTGGTTCCGCGAAATGAAAAGCGAGCTGAAAAAGGTCGTTTGGCCCAGCGGTAAGGAAACGGCGAAGAATACCGGCACGGTGCTGCTGTGCTCCCTTTGTGTGGGCGCGTGCATCTGGGTGTTCGACGCGGTCGCCATGCTGGCCGTCAATGCTCTGCTCGGCGCGTTCGCCGGCTGAAGAGGGCAGAAGGAATGGCTGATAACGCGAAGTGGTATGTAGCCCATACCTATTCCGGTTACGAGAACGCCGTCAAGACCGCCATCGAAAAGTTCGTGGCGAACCGCCATCTGGAGGACATGATCCTCGACATTCAGATCCCGATGGAAAATGTGACTGAGGTCACGGAGTCCGGCGCGGTGAAGGAAGTCGAGCGCAAGGTCTTTCCCGGCTATGTGATGGTCAAGATGGTCATGACGGACGACACATGGCATCTGATCCGCAATATCCGCGGCGTGACCGGCTTTGTCGGCAGCGCCAACAACGCTATCCCTCTCACGGAGGAGGAAGTGCTCGCCCTCGGCATGGAGCGCCGCGAGATCGTCGTGGCATATCAGGTCGGCGACAGGGTGAAGATCACGGACGGTCCTCTCGCGACCTTCCTCGGCACCGTCGAGGAGATCGAGCCCGAGAAGAACCGCGTGTGCGTGGTCGTTTCGATGTTTGGCCGCGAAACGCCTGTCGAGCTGGAGCTCGACCAGGTCGAAGTGGTCGAAGAGTAAGAGAGTATCGCGAAGAGCGATCAGCCGGTCGATCCGGCAAAGTGGGAGAGATGCTGCGCATCTCGCCAAGGGCGGACTGTCTCAGGGACAGCCGTTACCACATTTATAATCAAGGAGGTGCCTAAAATGGCACAGAAAGTAGTCGGCTTCGTTAAGCTGCAGATCCCCGCTGGTAAAGCAACTCCCGCCCCCCCTGTCGGCCCCGCGCTCGGTCAGCACGGTGTCAACATCGCGGCGTTCACGAAGGAATTCAACGAGCGCACCAAGAACGACATGGGTCTCATCATTCCCGTTGTCATCACGGTGTATGCCGACCGTTCCTTCAGCTTCATCACCAAGACTCCTCCCGCTGCGGTCCTCATCAAGAAGGAGTGCAACATCGAGTCCGGCTCCGGCGTCCCCAACAAGACCAAGGTAGCCACCATTTCCAAGGCCTCCGTGCAGAAGATCGCCGAGCTGAAGATGCGTGACCTCAACGCCGCGTCTCTCGAGGCTGCGATGAGCATGATCGCCGGTACCGCGCGCTCCATGGGCGTTGTGGTCGAAGAGTAAGGAGGGAAACGGAAATGTTTAGAGGTAAGAAGTATCAGGATGCTGCAAAGCAGATCGAAAAGAATACACTGTATGAGGCGGCTGAGGGCTTTGCTCTGATCTGCAAGACCGCTTCCGCCAAGTTCGACGAGACCGTCGAGCTCCATGTCAAGCTGGGCGTTGACTCCCGCCATGCCGACCAGCAGGTCCGCGGCGCGATCGTCCTGCCCAACGGTACCGGTAAGACCGCGCGCGTGCTCGTCTTCGCCAAGGGCGACAAGGCGGACGCTGCCCGCGAGGCCGGTGCGGACTATGTCGGTGAGATGGACATGGTCGAGAAGATCCAGAAGGAAAACTGGTTCGATTTCGATGTCGTCGTCGCTTCCCCCGACATGATGGGCGTTGTCGGCCGTCTCGGTAAGGTCCTCGGTCCCAAGGGTCTCATGCCCTCCCCGAAGGCTGGCACCGTGACCCCCGATGTTGCCAAGGCTGTCAAGGAAGTCAAGGCAGGTAAGGTCGAGTATCGTCTCGACAAGACCAACATCATTCACTGCCCCATCGGTAAGGTCTCCTTCGGCGCTGAGAAGCTCACCGAGAACTACAATGCTCTCATGGGCGCGATCGTCAAGGCCAAGCCCGCCGCTGCCAAGGGTCAGTATATCAAGTCCTGCGTCGCCGCCTCCACCATGGGCCCCGGCGTGAAGATGAGCACCGCAAAGCTCTAAAACTTCAATATTTAAGAGAAAAGGGTTGACAAATGCTTTTCTCTTGAATATAATATCAGAGCGTTCCAAAGACAGCAGGGGAGGGTCACACCTCGTAAGTCCTGCCGAGGATGGCAAATCATTATGATTGCTTTACCCGTCCTCATGTCCTTTGGCATGAGGACGGTTCCTTTTTTAGAACGCCTCTTTCTCCATGGCATACGGAGGTATGCCGCAAATCTAACGGAGGTGAAACCAAGAATGCCTAACGCAAAAGTCCTGTCTGAAAAGCAGGCGATCGTGGCCTCTCT
>CAYWAS010000022.1:0-28992 GCA_964455915.1 uncultured Oscillibacter sp.
CGCACATACCGCTGCCGCGGTAGTTCATCATTTCGTCGCGGATCTCCTCGAGGACGGGCTCGGGCATCATGGCGGGACCGGCGGAGAAGTTGTAGGTGCGGTTGTAATTCATTTTGGTTTCCTCCTGATCGTTGTAGTTGGGTTAAAATGACAGTTTATGCCTGATTTGACAAATATAGTATAGTACAGCTTATGGAGATAATCAATAGAAAAAAGAAAAGAGCTGAATTATTTTTTGTCAACTAAACAAAAAATAAGACTTTTTTTCCCGTGCGCCGAAAAAAGAAAAGAGGGATCGCGCGCCGGTGCGTGTTTGCCTTGACGCGGCGCGGAAAAACAGGTAAAATACCATAGTTACACAAGAATCACGCTCCCAAGGAGGTTTTTGATATGGCAACCGAATTTATCGACAAGGCGCGCATCTCCGTCTCCGCAGGCAAGGGCGGCAACGGCGCTGTGGCGTTCCACCGAGAAAAGTACATCGCCGCGGGCGGTCCCGACGGCGGCGACGGCGGCAACGGCGGCGACATCATTTTGCAGGTGGACGACAATATGTCCACGCTCATGGACTTCCGCTACAAGCGCAAGTATTCCGCCGAGAACGGCATGGACGGTCAGGGCGGGCGCAAGTTCGGGCGCAGCGGCAAGAGCCTGACGATCCGCGTGCCGCGCGGCACGCTCGTGCGCGACGCGGAGACGGGCGAGATCATCAAGGATATGTCCGCCTCGGAGCCCTATGTCCTCTGCCGCGGCGGCAAGGGCGGCTGGGGCAACTGCCATTTCGCGACCCCGACGCGGCAGGTGCCGCGCTTCGCGAAGGCGGGGCTCCCCGGTGAGAGCCATGATGTGATCCTCGAGCTCAAGCTCCTTGCCGATGTGGGTCTGATCGGTTTCCCGAATGTCGGCAAATCGACGCTCCTCTCGGTCGTTTCCAAGGCGCGCCCGAAGATCGCGAACTATCACTTCACCACGCTCTTCCCGAACCTCGGCGTCGTCTATGTCGATGACGGCGTGAGCTTCGTGATGGCGGATATCCCCGGCATCATCGAAGGCGCGGCGGACGGCGCGGGGCTCGGTCACGACTTCCTGCGCCACATCGACCGCTGCCGTCTGCTCGTCCATGTGGTCGATGTTTCCGGCAGCGAGGGGCGCGACCCCGTCGCGGACTTCGACGCCATCAACGCCGAGCTTTCGCAGTATTCGCCAGAGCTTGCGACGCGCCCGCAGATCGTCGTGGCGAACAAGACCGACATCATGGAGGACGAGACGCTGCTCGACGCCCTGCGCGAGCGCGTCGAGGCGGCAGGCTATCCGCTCTTCGCCCTATCCGCGGCGAGCCACACCGGAACGCGCGAGCTGGTTTTGAAGATCGCCGAAAAGCTCTCGACGCTCCCGCCGGTGACGGTCTACGAGCCGGAGTATGTCCCGCGTCCGCCGAAGCTCGACACCTCCGCGCCGCTCAACATCACGGTGGAGGACGACACCTACATCGTCGAGGGGCCGTGGCTGGAGCGCCTGATGGCGAACATCAACTTCTCCGACTACGAGAGCCGTATGTATTTCGACAAGATGCTGCGTGAGAGCGGCCTGTTCGCCCGACTCGAGGAGATGGGCATTCAGGACGGCGACATCGTGAGCCTCTACAATCTGGAGTTTGAGTATCAGCACTAAACGAAAAAAGCGCACGGACCGAGTCCGTGCGCTTTTTCACTGCTTTTCCATCGGATAGAGCTGCGGCGCTTCGCCGCTCGCGTCGCACAGGGCGAGGAGAATTTCACCCGCTTCGTGGTATCCCTGCTCGCGCAGTTCCCGCGCGAGCCACATTTCGTCCTTGCCGACGGACCGGAGATTCTCCGGCAGCACCTCGCCGTCCATGATGACCGGCGTGAGCAGCACGCTCTGCTCCGGCGAGAGCGCGAGGTCGGTCGGCTGCGTTGCGCGGTAGGGTTCCTTCGGCAGGAAGCTCAGCGTGCCGTTGTGCTCGAAGAGGACGGTCTCGAGCTGCGAGAGATCGAACCAGCCGCCGATGCGGCAGAGCGTGAGAAATTCGCTCAGGTCGAGCTGTGCACGCTTGAGATTTTCGCGCGAGAGGATGCCCTTATCGTAGAGGATGAGCGGCTTTCCGGTGAAGACCCGCCGTGCGGCGAGAGACTTGTTCGTCCACAGCGAGATCGCCCACGCGAGGAGCCCGTAGACGAGCATACCCAGTAGCGGGCGCAGCGGCGACTCCAGCTCCGTTGCCATCTCCGCGGCGATGGAGCCGATGGAGATGCCGGAAATGTAGTCGAACATCGTCATCTGCGAGATCTGCTTGTTGCCCACGAGCCGCGTGAGCGCGAAGAGGACGGCGTAAGAGATGACTGCCGTGAGGAGCAGTCCCGGCACATCGGAGAGCGTAAGGGTGGTCGTATCCATAAAAAACCTCCTGCGGTGTTCTTCGGTCAGTTTTCCGCAGAAGGCGCACTTTATTCGTTCCGACGGGGAGCGGCGGTCTGTCGGGGCAGAGAAAAAGAAACAGCGCAGGTCTGAGACCTGCACTGTCGTTTTATTAAGATCACTCCGCGGGATAAACGCAAGCCTGCTTGCGATCCTTGCCGAGCTTCTCGAAGCGGAGCACGCCGTCCGCCTTGGCGAACAGGGTGTCATCGCTGCCGATACCGACGTTGACGCCGGGATGGATGTGGGTGCCGCGCTGGCGAACGAGAATGTTGCCGGCGAGAACGAACTGACCGTCGGCGCGCTTGGGGCCAAGGCGCTTAGACTTGGAGTCACGACCGTTCTTGGTCGAGCCCATACCTTTTTTATGAGCGAAGAATTGAAGACCAATGTTCATCATAATTCGTAGTCCATCCTTTCTGTAGAATGATGCGCGGGGGAGAAGGAAGCTCACGCCTCCATTACTTCGATGTTTTCGGGATACTCGTCATGCAGCTCCGTCAGATAGAGCATCAGTCCCGCCAGCAGAGCCTGACAGGTGCTCTCCTGTGCGGCACTCAGGCCGCCGGGAAGACGAAGCTCGATGACTCCCGACTTTTCGTGGACCTTCACGGACGCCGCAAGACCGAGCACATCGTTGATCGTTGCGTCCACCAGACGCACGGCACTGGTGATTGCGGCGCAGACGATGTCGCTGCCTTCTTCGGCATAGCCGCTGTGACCCTTGGCATCGAAGCCGATGATGCGTTTTCCCTCAGTGAGGAAGGTAACGGTCGTCATGGCTTAGAAGCTGATCTTGCCGATCTCAACCTTGGTGTAAGGCTGACGATGACCCTGGCGTTTGCGGTAGCCCTTCTTGGGATTGTACTTGAAGATACGGATCTTCTTGCCCTTGCCGTTCTTGACGACCTTGGCCTCCACCTTCGCGCCCTCCACAACGGGAGTGCCGAACTTGGTGTTCTCGCCGTCCACGATAGCCAGAACGGTGTCGAAAGTAACGGCCTCGCCGGCCTCGACATCGAGCTTCTCGATGAACAGAGTGTCGCCCTCGCAGACATTGTACTGCTTACCACCGGTAACGATGATCGCTTGCATGGTTGCACCTCGCTTTCCTTAATTACGGACTCGCTGTCGGGGGTGATCGGACGAACCGATGCTTGATACCCATTCAAAGCGGCTCACCGATTATAACAAGAGGAAAAGAGAAAGTCAAGCACTTTTTGCCTGAACTTTCTCTTTTTTCGTCCTTTTTCTTTATTCCGCCGCGCCTTCCGCGCGCATACTGTGCAGTGCCGCGCCGAGCGCGGTGGCAAAGGTGGCGTTTTCGGGAATGATGAACTCCACATCGTAGAGCTTGGTGAAGAGGTCGAAGGTCTCGCGCGCGGGCGGCAGCATCGTCAGCGCGCCGGTGAGGACGACCGTATCTGTCCCGCAGGTCTTGGTGGCGAGGACGGACATCGTGCCGATCGCCTGCAAAACGAGGTTGACGAGCCCGCGCAGCTTGTCGGCGCTCGTCGCGTCCTCGGCGAGGTTGGCGAAGTTTGCAGCCGTCGCCTCGCTCGGCAGCGTCCCGACCCTGCCTCTGGACATATCGCCGATGGTGAGGTCGATGTGGGAGAGGTCACCGTCGGGGCAGAGCTTGCGGATCATGGCGTACTGGTGGATACCGGTGATGAGCTCGCTGAGTCCCGAGAGCGTGCCGCCGCCGATGCCGCTGCCGATGATATGGCGCACCGGCTTGCCGACCTCTGCCCAGAGAAGCGAGGTGCCCGTCCCCATGCTGACGACCACCGCGTGCTCCCGTCCGCTGAGCGCGAGACCGCCCGCGCCGACGGCGGGGAACTCCTCGACTTTCACCGTGCGCACACCGTAGATGTCGCCGTCCACATACGATGCGCCGACGCCCGTGAGCGCGATGTGGCGAATGTCCGCGAGGGTGAGTGCGTGCGTGGCAAGAAAGTTTCCGAGCGCGCCGTAGAGCGAGGTGAGCGGGTCCTCCGCCTTGACGCGCAGCATACCGAGCACGCTGCCGTCCTCGCGCAGTCCCACGACCTTTGTGCTGCTGCCGCCGATGTCGATGCCAAGGATAACGCCCATAAAAAAGCCCTCCGATGCGTTTATTTCATACATATCATAGGAGAGTCGCAGGGCAAAGTCAAGCAAAAGCCTTGCTTTATAGCGGGAAACAGGCTATAATAAGGACCATTACAGGCCCGCGGCGTGAGCGCTGCGGACATAGCTTTATGAGGTGTTCTATGAGAACGGAAGAAAAAGTGAACCTGACCATGCTCTGTGATTTTTACGAGCTGACCATGGGCAACGGCTATTTCCAAACCGGATTCAAAGACCGCATCACCTATTTTGATGTTTATTTCCGCTCGGTCCCCGACGGCGGCGGCTTCGCGATCGCGGCGGGACTGGAGCAGTTGATCGATTACATTGAGGATCTCCACTTTGACGAGCGGGACATCGAATACCTGCGCGGCAAGGGCATCTTCTGCGAGGAGTTTTTAGAGTATCTGCGCACCTTCCGCTTCACGGGCGACATTTACGCCGTGCCGGAGGGGACGCCCGTGTTCCCGAAGGAGCCGATGGTCATTGTCCGCGCGCCCGCGATCGAGGCGCAGTTGATCGAGACCTTTGCGCTGCTGACCGTCAATCACCAGAGCCTGATCGCCACCAAGGCAAACCGCATCGCCCGCGCTGCCAAGGGCCGCGGCGTGATGGAGTTTGGCTCCCGCCGCGCACAGGGTACGGCTGCCGCCATCGTCGGCGCGCGCGCCGCTTACATCGCCGGCTGCATCGGCACCGCCTGCACGGTCACGGACGAGATCTACGGCGTGCCCGCACTCGGCACGATGGCGCACGCCTGGGTGCAGATGTTCGACACCGAGCTGGAGGCGTTCAAGACCTACTGCGAGCTCTATCCCGGCAACGCCATCATGCTCGTGGACACATACGATACGCTCCACTCCGGCATTCCCAACGCCATTCGCGCGTTCAACGAGGTGCTGCGCCCGAAGGGGATCACCAAGTGCGGTATCCGCCTCGACAGCGGCGACATCGCCTACCTCAGCCGCGAGGCGCGCAAGATGCTCGATGCGGCGGGCTGGGAGACGGCGACCATCACGGTCTCCAACTCGCTCGACGAGTACATTATCCGCGATATGTGGATGCAGGACGCGAAGATCGACGCCTTCGGCGTTGGCGAGCGCCTCATCACCGCGCGCAGCGAGCCGGTGTTCGGCGGCGTTTATAAGCTCGTGGCGGTGGAGAATGAAGCGGGCAAGATCGTCCCCAAAATCAAGATCAGCGAGAATATCGGCAAGATCACCACGCCGCATTTCAAAAAGCTCTACAGATTTTACGGGCGCGACACCGGCAAGGCCATCGCAGACTATCTGTGCGTCTATGACGAAACGGTGGACGACAGCGACAAAATGATGATCTTCGACCCCGAGGCGACCTGGAAGCGCAAGGAGGTCTACAACTTCGAGGCGCGCGAGCTGCTCGTGCCGATCTTCAAAAACGGCGAGCTGGTCTACAAAAAGCCCTCGCTCGAGGAGATCCGCGCTTACTGCGCCGAGCAGGTCGATACGCTCTGGGACGAGGTCAAGCGCTTCGACAATCCCCACAATTACTATGTGGACCTCAGCCGGAAGCTCTACGACATCAAGCAGGAGCTTTTGAACAGAAACAGCAGACATTAAAAAGATCGGGCGATCACAGAGGGAAAGGACGGAATCGATGAGATATCGCGGCGTACAGCAAAAGGGAGAGCGGCGCATAGCGGCAGCTTTGCGCGTTGCGCTGGCAGTGTTGCTGCTGGCGCTGCAGATATGCTTCGTGCTGCTCACGGCGCGCTATCTACGAAACCACTTTGCCTACATCTATGCGGCGCTGGAGGTGGCGGCGCTGCTCGTGGCGCTGCACATCTACAATAAACCCGGCGACCTCTCCTACCGCGTGGCGTGGGTCATTCCGATCCTTTTCGCGCCCGTGGTCGGTCTGATCCTCTACTGGCTCTGGGGCGGCGACACGCAGCGCAAGCGGCTGGACCGCGCGGTCACACCGACGCCGGAGGAGCCGGAGAGCGTGCGCAAGCGCGGCGAGATCAACGAGGACGCGCTCCAGCGCGCGCTGCCGTGCTGGTCGCGAACGGCGCAGTACCTCAGCCGGCGCGGCTTTCCGGTCTGCCGGAACACGCGCTCGCGCTATTTCCCCGAGGGACAGGCGCTGCTTGAGGACATCACCGCCCACATCGCCAAGGCGGAGCACTTCATTTTCATGGAGTATTTCATTCTGGCGGAGGGGCAGATCTGGGACCGCATGAGCGACGCGCTGTGCGAGCGTGCCCGCCACGGCGTGGAGGTCAAGATCCTCTTCGATGACTTCGGCAATCTCAAGCGCTTCGGCGCGGAGAGTCTGGAGAAGCTCCGCTCGGCGGGCGTGGAGGTCATCATCTTCAATCCCGTCCACGAGTATGTCAACCGCCTCTACTTCAACTACCGCGACCACCGCAAGATCACGGTGATCGACGGCGATATCGCCTACACGGGCGGTGTGAACATCGCCGACGAGTATGCGAACATCGTGGACCGCTACGGCTACTGGAAGGACAGCGGCATTCGGCTCGAGGGCGAGGCTGCGTGGGGACTGACGGCGGCGTTTCTCGATATGTGGACCTTTGTCGGCGGCACGGTGCAGGAGGAGCGCGACTACTACCGTCCCCACGCCGCGCCGGAGGGCGACGGCTTCTATCAGCCCTTCCTCGACGGCCCGCAGAACAATCCCGAGAATCCCGCGCAAGATGTGTTTCTTCAGCTCATCACCAACGCGCGCCGCTTTCTTTACATCACAACGCCCTATTTTATCCCCGACGAGAGCATCATGCGCGCGCTGTGCATCGCCGGAGAAGGCGGGGTCGATGTGAGGCTCATTCTGCCGGGGACGCCCGACCACTGGTACGCCGACGCAGTGGCGGATTCCTACATCGGCGAGCTGCTGAAGCACAATGTAAAGGTATATCGCTATACACCGGGATTCCTCCACGCCAAGAGCGTGATGGTCGATCGGGACGCCGCTTTTATCGGCACGGTCAATATGGACTATCGCAGCTTTGAGCTGCATTATGAGTGCGGCGTGATGCTCTACGGCGCGAGCACCATCGAGTCGCTGCTTGAGGACATGGACGGCATTATGGAGAAATGCCGCCTTGTCACGCCCGAGGACTGGAAACGCAGGGGGGTGCTGCGTCGGCTCTTTGAGCCGATCCTGCGCCTCTTCGCCATCTGGATGTGAGCGGAAAAAAGACGAAAAAAGAGAGACACGACTTGTCGTGTCTCTCTTTAACTATGCCGAACCAATAAAGAAAAGACAGGCTATGCCTGTCTTTTCTTTTTGGCAGCGGGAGAAGGATTCGAGCGGCGCTTCGCGCCGCGCCGTCTTGCGCGGCAAGACGGAACCAAATTGAATAGGGTGAGGGTTCGAATCCCCTCAGTTCCACAATTTGCAAGAAAAAAGCCTCCGGTTTTCACCGAAGGCTTTTTGGCAGCGGGAGAAGGATTCGAACCCTCACATACGGAGTCAGAGTCCGCTGTGCTACCGTTACACAATCCCGCTATGTTCGCGTGACGAACAAATGTTATTATACAGATGCTTTCGGATTTGTCAAGAACAAAATGGAATTTTCTCAAAAAATTTTTGCAGCCCGCGCAAGCCCGTGATCGTCGGAGGGATACAACTGTTCATAAATCCTTCACGCCTTCTTAACTTTACGCTGCACTTTGAGGCGTATTATACTATATCTAAAATCCAAATCCATACCCACCCGGCGACTCATGCGGGCAGCGCGGCTGCTCCGGCTCTCTCGCAAGGTTTCGGCAGAGAAAGAGGTCTATTCATGAAAATTTTCCGTGCAGGCATTGATATCGGCTCTACCACCGTCAAGCTCGTCCTTTTTGACGAAGAGGGGAAACTGCTCTTCGGCGAGTATCGGCGCCACTGCGCGCACACGCAGGAGGCGCTCTCTGCGCTTTTGCGCGAGGCGCGCGAGCAGGTGGGGGAGTGCGCGCTGTGCGCGAAGATCACGGGCTCCGGCTCGATCAACCTTGCCAAAGCGCTCGGCATTCCCTTTGTGCAGGAGGTCGTGGCGGTCGCGGACGCGCTGCAAAGGGAAGCGCCGCAGACCGATGTCGCCATCGAGCTGGGCGGCGAGGACGCGAAGATCATCTACTTCTCCGGTACGCTCGAAGAGCGCATGAACGGCGTGTGTGCGGGCGGCACCGGCTCTTTTATCGACCAGATGGCGGCGCTGCTCCAGACCGACGCGGAGGGGCTGGACCGCGCCGCGGCAAGCTATAAGCAGATCTATCCCATCGCTGCGCGCTGCGGCGTTTTCGCCAAAACCGATATCCAGCCCCTCATCAACGAGGGCGCGACGAAGGCGGATCTTGCCGCCTCGATCTTTCAGGCGGTCGTCAACCAGACGATCTCCGGTCTTGCCTGCGGGAAACCGATCCGTGGACATATTGCCTTTCTGGGCGGCCCGCTGCACTTTCTGCCGCAGCTCAAGGCGGCGTTCGTGCGCACGCTTGGTCTGACGGAGGAGACTGCCATCGACCCGCCCAACTCCCATCTCTTCGCCGCGATGGGCGCGGCGATGGACGAGACGGAGAGCGAAGCGATCCCCATTGATTCGCTCATCGCGCGGCTGGAGAGCGGCGTGGAGATGTCCTTCGAGCTCCACCGGCTCGGCGCGCTGTTCGCCTCGCAGTCGGAGTATGACGAATTCTGCGCCCGCCACGCGCGCGCCGTCGTGGAAAAGGCGGAGCTGGCGAGCTATCGCGGCGGCTGCTTTCTCGGCATAGACGCTGGCTCGACGACCACCAAGCTCGCTCTCATCGGTGAGCGCGGCGAGCTGCTGTGGTCGTACTACGCGAACAATCAGGGCAGCCCCATCGAAACGGCAAAGCACGCCATTTCCGAGCTGATTCCCCTTCTGCCGGAGGGCGCGCGCATTCTGCGCGCCTGCTCCACGGGCTACGGTGAGGCGCTTTTGAAGGCGGCGTTCTCGCTCGACGAGGGCGAGGTCGAGACCATCGCGCACTGCACCGCCGCAGCGTTTTTCGACCCGCAGGTGGACTGCGTGCTCGATATCGGCGGGCAGGATATGAAGTGCATCAAGCTCAAGGACGGCAGCGTCGATACCGTGCTGCTCAACGAGGCGTGCTCGTCGGGCTGCGGCTCGTTCATTGAGAATTTTGCCGCCTCGCTCGGCTACACCGCCGAGGGCTTTGCGCGCGAGGCGCTCTTCGCGCCGCACCCCGTCGACCTCGGCACGCGCTGCACGGTCTTTATGAACTCCAATGTCAAGCAGGCGCAGAAGGAGGGGGCGTCCGTCTCCGACATCTCTGCGGGGCTTGCCTATTCCGTCATCAAAAACGCGCTCTATAAGGTCATCAAGCTCGCCGACGCGAGCGAGCTCGGCACGCATATCGTGGTGCAGGGCGGCACCTTCTACAATAAGGCCGTGCTGCGCGCCTTTGAGAAGATCTCCGGCGCGGAGGCCGTCTGCCCCGACATCGCGGGGCTGATGGGCGCCTTCGGTGCGGCACTGATCGCGCGCGACCGCTGCCGCGGGCAGGAGTCGACGATGCTCCCGCTTGCGGAGATCGAGCGCCTTTCCTACCAGACGCAGACCGTCCGCTGCGGCGGCTGCTCGAATAACTGTATGCTCACTGTCACGCGCTTCCCCGGCGGGCGGCGCTACACCACGGGCAACCGCTGCGAAAAGGGTGCGGGACACCCCGAGGAGCAGAAGAAGGGCGCGGATCTCTTCGCCTACAAGCGCGAGAGAATGTTCGCCTATCCGCCGCTCGCGGAGGAGGTCGCGCCGCGCGGCGTCATCGGCATTCCGCGCGTGCTCAATATGTATGAGAACTATCCCTTCTGGGCGACCTTCTTCAAGGCGCTCGGTTTCCGTGTGATCCTCTCGCCGTTCTCCGACCGCAAGCTCTACGAGCGCGGCATGGAGACGATCCCCTCCGAGTCCGAGTGCTATCCGGCGAAGCTCTCGCACGGTCATGTCCAGTGGCTCATCGACGAGGGCGTACATACCATCTTCCACCCCTGCGTTTTCTTCGAGCATCAGGAGACGCCCGACGCGCAGAACCACTTCAACTGCCCGATGGTCGTCTCGTACCCCGAGAACCTCAAGAACAATGTCGAGGAGGCGGCGGACGGCACGGTCGAATACATCAACCCCTTCCTCGCCTTCACCGGCGAGAAGACCGTTGCCGACCGTATGGCGCGCTTCTGCCGCGAGCAGTGGGGCATTCCCGAAAAGGAGACGCGCCGCGCCGCGTCCCTCGCCTGGGCGGAGCAGCAGCAGGCGAAGGCTGATGTGCGCGCCGAGGGCGCGCGCGTGCTCAAGAAGATGAAGGCGGAGGGGCGCTGCGGCGTGGTGCTCGCGGGTCGACCCTACCACCTCGATCCCGAGATCAATCACGGCATTCCCGAGCTGGTCGCGTCCTATGGGCTCGATGTCTTCACCGAGGACAGTCTGCCCATCGACTTCAACCCCGAGCGTCCGCTCCGCGCGAACGACCAGTGGGTGTTCCACTCGCGCCTCTACACGGCGGCGGAGTTCGTGCGCAGGCGCGACGATCTGGAGCTGATCCAGCTCTTCTCCTTCGGCTGCGGGCTCGATGCCGTGACTACCGATCAGGTCGCGGAGATCCTTGAGGGCAGCGGCAAGCTCTACACCGTCCTCAAGATCGACGAGGTCAACAACCTCGGTGCGGTGCGTATCCGTATCCGCTCGCTCCTCGCCGCCATGCGGATTCGCCGCGAGCGGGGCATCTATGCCCACCCGCAGCCGGCGGCCTATCATCGCGTGACCTTCACCAAGAGAATGAAGGACGAGGGCTGGACGCTGCTCGCCCCGCAGATGAGCCCGATCCACTTCGATATCCTCCAGCCTGTGTTCCGCAAGCACGGCTACAATGTGGAGATCTTGACGAACGATGACCGCACGGCGATCGACACTGGACTCAAATATGTCAACAACGACGCCTGCTATCCTTCCATTACGACGATCGGCCAGCTCATGGAGGCGGTGACCTCCGGCCGCTACGATACCGACCGGCTCGCCCTCCTGATGTCGCAGACGGGCGGCTGCTGCCGCGCGAGCAACTATGTCGGCTTTATCCGCCGCGCGCTCGAAAAGGCAGGCTATGGGCATATCCCCGTCGTCTCTGTCAACCTCAACGGCATGGAGAAGAACGAGGGCTTCACACTCTCAAAGGACCTGATCATGGAATCGGTCCACGCCATCGTCTACGGCGACCTGCTCATGCGCTGCCTCTACCGCGTGCGCCCCTACGAAAAGGTCAAGGGCAGCGCGGAGGCGCTGCACCAAAAGTGGCAGGAGGTCGGCATTGATTCGCTCGTCAATCCCAAGTCGAAGTGGCGCTATGCCGAGGTCTGCCGCGGCATCGTGCGCGACTTCGATACGCTCCCCATCGACGAGACGCTCCGCAAGCCGCGCGTTGGCGTTGTGGGCGAGATCCTCGTCAAGTATATGCCGCTGGCAAACAACCATCTGGTCGATCTACTTGAGGCGGAGGGCGCGGAGGCGGTCGTGCCGGACCTTCTTGACTTCTTCAACTACAGCATCTACGGGCGCGATTTCCGTCATAAAAACCTCGGCACCTCGTGGAAGGACGCTGCCGTTGCCAAGGTCGGCGTCGAGCTGATCCGCCGCCTGCGCGCCCCCGCGCTGCGCGCACTGGAGGAGAGCGAGCGCTTCGAAGCGCCCATGCCCATTGAGGAGGTCGCGAGGCTCGCCGAGCCCTTCCTTGCCGTCGGCAATCAGTATGGCGAGGGCTGGTTCCTCACCGGCGAAATGGCGGAGCTCATCACGACCGGCACACCGAACATCGTCTGCACGCAGCCGTTTGCCTGCCTTCCGAACCATGTGGTCGGCAAGGGCATGATCAAGGCGCTGCGCAAGGCGTACCCGAACGCGAACATCGTCGCCGTGGACTACGACCCCGGTGCGAGCGAGGTCAATCAGCTCAACCGCATCAAGCTCATGCTCACCTCCGCCCGCCGCGCGCTGGCGCAGGAGAGCGAGGACGCGCAGACCGCGTCCTGCACCCGATAAAAAGGCAAGGAGACCGCTCACGGCTGTGAGCGGTCTCTTTTTGCCCGCCGCTGCGCCCTTGCAATCCCGCACGGAGCGTGGTATGATGGACAAAATCAAGACCGGAGGATCACAATGAGCATTCTGTTTGAACACTGTGACATTCTGCTGCGCGGAGAGGACGGGGCATACTCTACGCTCCGCGGCTTCCTCGGCGTGCGCGGCGATACCATCGACTATATCGGCGCGGAGAGGCCGGCGGGGGAGTACGCGGAGCATAAGGAGATGAACAATAAGCTCCTGATGCCCGGGCTCATCAACTGCCACAGCCACAGCCCCATGGTGCTGCTGCGCGGCGTCGGCAGCGGGCTTCCGCTGCAGGAGTGGCTTTTCGACAAGGTCTTTCCCATTGAGGACCGCCTTGTGCCGGAGGACATCGCCGCGGGCACGCGCCTTGCGCTTTTGGAGATGATCGCCGGCGGCACGACGAGCTTTTCCGATATGTACTTTTTCCCCGCCGAGACCGTCGCCGCGGTCGCGGCGGCGGGCATGAAAGCGAACCTCAACCGCTGCGTGCAGTGCTTCGACGAGAACCAGACGGTGGAGCAGAACACGCAGATCCCGCAGTCTCTCGCGCTCTTTGAGCAGTATCACAACGCCGAAAACGGGCGTATCCGCATCGACTTTTCCATTCACGCGGAGTACACCTGCAAGAGCCACATCGTCCGCGCCTACAGCGAGCTGTGCCGAGAACGCGGCGGACGAATGCATATCCACCTCTCCGAAACGCGCAAGGAGGTCGAGGAGTGCATCGCGCGCCACGGCGTTTCGCCGGTGCAGTGGTTTGAGGACCTCGGTACGCTCGCGAGCCCCACGGCGGCGGCGCACTGCGTCGCCGTGAGCGATGAGGATATCGCGATCATGAAGCGCTGCGGCGTGAGCGTCGTCCACAACCCCACGAGCAACTTGAAGCTCGGCAGCGGCTTCGCCCCCGTGCGAAAGCTTATGGACGCAGGCATCAACCTTGCTCTCGGCACCGACGGCGCGGCGAGCAACAATAACCTCGATCTGTTTGAGGAGATGCACCTTGCCGCCATCATGCACTGCGGCTATCACTGCGACCCGACCGCCGTGCGTGCGGAGGAGGTCCTCGATATGGCGATGATCAACGGCGCGAAGCTGCAGGGACGCGACGATACCGGTGTCCTCGCGGTGGGGAAGAAGGCAGACCTCATCGCGCTCGACCTCGACCGTCCGCACCTCTACCCGAACTTCGACACGCCCGCGCTGCTCACCTGCGCGGTGCACGCCTCCGATGTCTGCCTGACGATGGTGGACGGAAAGATCCTCTACGAAAACGGCGAATACAAAACGCTCGACCGCGAAAAGGTGCTCTATGAGGCGCGCGCGGCTGTGGCGCGGCTTTACAAATAAGGAGAAGAAAAATGAGAGCAGACCACGATCTTGCATTCATGCTGCAATATGAAAATATCGCATGGTATGAGGACGGTAAAGTAAATATCCTTGACCGACGCGTCTATCCCGCGAAGGTCGAATTCGTCACCTGCTGCAGCCATACAGAGGTCGCGCAGGCCATCACCGACATGGTCACGCAGAGCGCGGGACCCTACACCGCCGTCCCGATGGGCATGGCGCTCGCGGCTTACGAGTGCCGCGACAAGAGCGCGGCGGAACAGATGGAATACCTCCGCAAAGCCGCCTACACCATCTCCCACGCGCGCCCCACGACCGTCAAGCGCATGGCGCTCCTCTGCGACCTGTGCCTTGCGGAGGCGGAGCGCGCCCTCGCCGCGGGAGAAAACGCGGCGGAGGCGATCAAAAGCAAAACGATCGAGCTCAACAATGTCCGCTACAGCCGCATGGCGACCATCGGCAAATACCTTGTGGATATGTTCCCCGAGAACGGCACGGTCATGACGCACTGCTTCGCCGAGACCATCGTCGGCATGATGCTGCGCGAGTGCAGCGAGCGCGGCAAGCATATCCGCCTCTTCTGTCCGGAGACGCGCCCGTACTTTCAGGGCGCGCGCCTGACCGCGACCGTCTGCCGCGACATGGGCTTTGATGTCACCGTTATCTCCGACAATATGCCCGCCTTTGTGATGCAGAAGGAGAAGGTCGATGTCTTTACCACCGCTGCCGACGCCATCTGCTGCGACGGCCATGTGGTCAACAAGGTTGGCACCTTCCAGAACGCCATCGTCGCAAAGTACATGGGCATTCCGTACTTTGTGACCGGCGCGCCCGATCAGGGTCACCCGACCGTGGACACCATTCACATCGAGATGCGCGACCCGAACTTCACACTTCAGGCGATGGGCGTGCGCACCGCCGCCGAGGGCGTCAAGGGCTACTATCCCGCCTTCGACATCACGCCGCCGCACCTTGTCTCCGGCGTCGTGACCGACCTCGGCATCTACTCGCCCTACGATCTGAACCGCTATTTTACCGACGGCGAGATCGACGAGTACAACCTTGTGGTGTAAGGAGGGCGCGCGATGAAAACCATTCCCGAACTCCGGCAGGAGATCGTTGACCGCTCGCTCAACGCCTTCCACGAGGGGCTTTTTTCCGGCACGAGCGGTAACATGAGCTGCTATCTGCGCGAGGAGGGGCTCATGCTCATCACGCCGACCTCGGTGCGCTACGATGTGCTGCGCGCGGAGGATATTGTCGTGATGCGGCTCGACGGCACGATCGTCGAGGGTGCGCTCCGTCCCTCGAGCGAGTGGCAGATGCACGCGGCGGTCTACGAGGGCTGCGGCGAGGTGAGCGCGGTGTTCCACACGCACTCGCCCTACGCGACGGCGTTCGCCGTGAATCACCAGACCATTCCCGCCGTGCTCATCGAGGCCCATGTGTTCCTCGGCGGCGATATCCGCTGCGCGGAATATGCGACGCCGGGGACGAAAGAGGTCGGTCTGAATGCGCTGCCGGCGCTGGAGGGGCGTAAAGGCTGTACCCTTGCCAACCACGGCGTGCTCGCGGTCGGCGCGGAGCTTGCCGAAGCATATCTCAATGCCGAGTACATCGAAGATGTTGCGAAGATCTATTCCCTTGCCCGCGCAGTCGGCACGCCGGTCGCGCTCAGCGAGCTATAACTCAGCGGAAGAGAAGTGAGTCCTTTTTTGGATAATTTGTGAAGTTTTTCGGATTTATGTTGCGTGCGGCGCGGCAAATATGGTATACTACAGCAATATCATTTTCAGGTAAATGAGGCGAAACGATGCGAGTCGATGTTCTTGGCGTAGGCTTTGACAATGTAACGATGGCGGAGGCGGTAGAGCGTGGCTGTGCGCTGCTCGAGGAGTCGGGCGCGCACTATGTCGTGACGCCCAATCCCGAGATCGTGGAGACCTGCCGCGCGGACGCGGCGGCGATGGCGGCGGTGAACGGCGCGGACCTTGTCCTGCCGGACGGCATCGGCGTGGTCTACGGGGCGAAGCTTTTGAAAACGCCGCTGCGCGGCCGTGTGCCGGGGATCGAATTCGGCACGGCGATGCTCGAGCATTGCGCGAAGACGGGGAAGCGGGTCTTCCTCTTCGGTGCAAAGCCCGGTGTCGCGGAGCAGGCAGCGAAAAACCTCTGCGCGAAGTTCGAGGGGCTCGTGATCGCGGGAACGCGCGACGGCTACTTTGCGGACGCAGAGTCGGAAACCATCGCCGCGCAGATCAAAGCCTCCGGCGCAGAGCTGGCGCTCGTGTGCCTTGGCGCGCCGAAGCAGGAAAAGTGGATGGCGCAGTACGGCGCGGCGACCGGCGCGCGGCTGCTGCTCGGGCTCGGCGGCTCGCTCGATGTGTTCGCGGGCGTGGCGCAGCGGGCACCGGAATTTTACTGCAAGCACAATTTGGAGTGGTTTTACCGCCTTATCAAAAACCCGTCCCGCATCGGGCGCATGATGAAGCTGCCGCTCTTTCTGGTCCATGTAGCGGGGGAGAAGCGGAAATGAAGCAGGGAAAACTGATCGTTTTTGAGGGAACGGACGGCTCGGGCAAGGCCACGCAGTCGCGTCTTCTCTTCGAGCGTCTGCTGCGCGAGGGAACGGACTGCCGCAAGCTCAACTTCCCGCGCTACGGCGAAAAGTCGGCATCGCTCGTTGAGCTCTATCTCTCCGGCGCGCTCGGCGCGCGTCCCGATGATGTGAACGCCTACGCGGCGTCGAGCTTTTACGCCGTGGACCGCTACGCCTCCTACAAGCAGGACTGGGGCGGCTACTACGAAGCGGGCGGGCTGCTGATCGCGGACCGCTACACGACCTCCAACGCCGTACATCAGGCGTCCAAGCTCTCGGGCGCGGAGCGCGAGCGGTTTTTGGATTGGCTCTTTGCGTATGAGTACGGTCTTTTGGGATTGCCGAAGCCGACGCTCGTGTTCTTCCTCGATGTCCCGACCGAGGTAACGGAGAAGCTCATGCGCGCACGCGAGCAGGTGACGAATACGAGCGCGGACATTCATGAAGCGGACGACGCCTATCTGCGCGAGTGCCGCGAAAACGCGCGGCAGATCTCGGCGCGCTGCGGTTGGCAGCGCATCGACTGCACAGAGAATGGGGAGATGCGCGGCATCGACGACATTCATGAGGAGATCTATGCGCGCGTGTGTGCGCTTCTATAAAAGACTTGTCCGTGAAAAACGGCCGTGAAAAGGGACGCACGGCGTCCCAGCTTCACGGGAGAGCTACGAATTCAGCAGCAGCAGTTATCGCCGCTGCTGTTCGAGCAGCCGCAGTTGTTGTTTCCGCAGCCGCCGCAGGCAAAGAGGATCAGGATCACGATCAGGATCAGCCAGATGCAGGAGCAGTCATTGTTGGAACACATTGCTTTTCACCTCACTTGTCATGCTCTGCACTATCCTATGGCGCGGCGGGAAAAATAGAAACTTGACCACCGAAAAAACTTTTCAGGTCCTTCGGAAAGGAGCCGTATTTTCGCATGAATCACGAAGAAAACTACAATACCGCACGCTGGGACGCCGAGCAGGTCCGCCGCGAGGAGCAGGCAGCGCACGCGCGCTCGGCAAGCGCGGAGCGGCGGCGGAAAAACCGCCGCAAGGGAAGGGCACGCCGCTTTTTGCTCTGGGCGATCTTTGTGGGCGTGACCTCCGCGATCCTCGCGGGCGTGGGCTGGCTGCTGGCGAACGATATGTGCGCGTTCAACAAAGAGCCGCTGACCGCGACCATCGAGGTCACCAAGGACGATGATGTGAACAGCATCGCCTCCAAGCTCAAGGAGGAGGGGCTGATCGAATACAAGTGGTTCTTCAAGCTCTTCGGCGCGGTGCGCCACGCGGGGGACAAGATCGGCATTGGCAGCTATGAGCTGACGACCGACATGGACTACAACGCTCTCATTCAGGGCATGAGCAACCGCAACGCGACCATCAACGCCGACACGGTCCGCGTCTCGATCCCCGAGGGCTACAGCGTGCGGCAGATCGTATCGCTGCTGGCGAAGTACGGTGTCAACACCGAGGAGGCGCTGCTCAGCGCCGTGGAGAAAGGGAGCTTTGACTATCCCTTCCTCGACGAGAGCAGGAGCGGCATCGCGAAGCTCGAGGGCTATCTCTTCCCGGACACCTACGATTTCTTCGTTGACGAGGACCCCGAGCACGCGATCTCCCGTCTGCTCGACAACTTCTCGACGAGGATCGACGAGGACCTGATGCTGCAGGTGGAGGAGTCCGGTTATTCTCTCGCGCAGATCCTCAGCATTGCGTCGCTGATCGAAAAGGAGACGGACGGCACCGACCGGACAAACATCGCCTCGGTCATCTTCAACCGCCTCAACAATGTCGGTGAGACCTATCACAAGCTGGAGATCGACGCGGCGGTCATCTACGGTCTTGGCTACGCGAAGGGCGAAAACTATGCCGGTCCGCTCACGCAGTCGGATCTGGAGAAGGACACGCCCTACAACCTGCGTATGCACGAGGGACTGCCCCCCACGCCGATCTGCAATCCGGGTCTTGCGTCCATTCGCGCGGCGCTTGAGCCGGCAGACACCAACTACTATTTCTACGCGCTCGGCACGGACAAGCTCCATCACTTCTTCCGCACCTACGCCGAGCATTTGAATTTCGTCAATTCCGGTCAGTACGGCGGATAAGAGAAAACGAACAGCATGACCGCGATGCGGTCATGCTGTTCCTGCGAGAGAGGACAGAACATGAGAAAGAAACCGGAGCTGCTCGCCCCCGCGGGCGACATGGAAAAGCTGAAAATGGCGGTGCTGTACGGCGCGGACGCGGTCTATCTCGCGGGAACGAGCTTCGGAATGCGCTCGTTCGCGGGGAATTTCACGAGCGAGGAGCTGCCCGAGGCGGTGCGCTTTGCGCATGAGCACGGCGTAAGGGTTCATGTGACAGTAAACACGATGCCGCGCAACGACGAGGTCGCGCGCCTGCCGGAGCATCTCGAGCGGCTGAACGACGCGGGCGTGGACGCCCTGATCCTCGCGGACCTCGGCGCATTCACGCTCGCGGGGAAATATGCGCCGCGCTGCGAGCGGCACATCTCCACGCAGCAGTCCGTCGCGAACTACGAGTGCGCGCGGGCGTGGTACGATTTAGGCGCGAAACGCGTGGTGCTGGCAAGGGAAGTCTCTTTACAGGAAATTCGGGAGATGCGCGAAAAAATTCCCGCCGAACTGGAGATAGAGACCTTCTGCCACGGCGCAATGTGCGTGAGCTATTCGGGCCGCTGCCTCCTTTCAAACTACATGACCGGCCGTGATTCGAACCGCGGTGCGTGCGCGCAGCCCTGCCGCTATCAGTACACGCTGATGGAGGAAAAGCGTCCCGGGGAATACTTCCCGGTCTTTGAGGACGAGAAGGGCACCTACATCATGAACTCGCGCGATATGTGTATGATCGACCATCTCGACGACATCATGGACGCGGGCATCGACTGCATTAAGATCGAGGGCCGCGCGAAGAGCGAATACTACGCCGCCATCGTCACGGGGGCGTATCGCCATGTGCTCGACGATGTGACAGCGGGGCGCGCGGTCGATCCCGTCTGGCGTGATGAGGTCGAGCATGTCAGCCACCGGCACTATTCGACCGGCTTTTACTACGGTCAGCCGGGGCAATATTACGACAATTCGCGCTATATCCGCGACTGGCAGGTCGTCGCCGTGGTGGAGAGCTGCGACGAGCAGGGGAACGCCGTGCTGAGTTTGCGCAACAAGTTCCGCACGGGCGACGAGATCGAGGTCGTGGGACCGGACTGCAAGCCCTTCGCGATGACGGTGCCGGAGCTGCGCGACGAGGAGGGCTTCACGCTCCTTGAGCCGAAAAAGCCGCAGATGCGCTTCATGATGCGCCTTCCGCGGCAGGTGCCGCCGCTGAGCTTCGTGCGCCACGCGGTGGAGCTGAGCGCGAAGGATTGAGAAAAAGAAAACAGGAGCCGCTGCCCGAGGCAGCGGCTCCTGTTTTCGGTGATGGTCAGACCCTTTGGCGTCTGCGCTCGGCGATCAGGCCGGGGAGAACGGCGCAGGCGGAGCCGAGCAGGAAGCAGGCGATGCCGAGGAGCATATTCGCAGTGATCTCCTCGTGCAGGAAGATGAGAGCGATGAGCGGGGCAAGAATCGGCTTGAGGAAGAAGATGAGCGAAGCCTCCTGCGCGCTGGTCTTTTCAAGCGCCATCATGTGGCAGACATAGCCTGCGGCGGAGTTGATCGCGCAGATGTAGGCGAGCGAGGGCAGCGTGGAGAGGGGAATGCCCGCAAGAAGCGGGACATCGACGAAAATATCCAGCCCGAGGGAGGCAAAGAGACTGCCGACCGCCGCCGTGCGTCCGAGCAGGAGCACGAGCAGCAGCTCGCACGCGCCGAAAAGAAAGCTCAGGCAGGTGACGGCAATGCCGCCGAAGCGCGCGGTGCGCTTCTTGCCCACGACGCTGTAGAGTGCGAAGATGAGTGCCGAGACGATCGCGAGCAGTGCGCCGGTCGGGTCGAGCGTGCTGTGGAGCGGGTCGATGATGATGACGACCGCCAAAAGCTCCAGCGCGAGGGCGAAGATTTGATTGCGATGGATCTCCTCCTTCAAAAGAAAGCGCGCAAGCACCGTGACAAAGATCGGGTTGCAGGAGAAAATGACCGCGACGATGGACGCCTTGGTGTAGGTGACGGCCATCTGATAGAGCACCATCGAGAAGGCGACGCACAAAAAGCCCGTGAGGGCGAAGAAGGCGAGGTCAGCGCGCGTGAGCGTTGCGCCCTTTTTGCGGATCGAGCGCAGAGCGAAGGGAATGAGCAGAAGACCGCCGATGAGGAAGCGCAGCACGGTGATCTGCATGGGCGCGAACACGCCGTGGACGGTTTTGAGCATGACCTCCATCGTGCTGAAGATCAGTGCGCAGAGGACGATATAGAGATAGCCGGAGCGGGAGCGTTTCATGGCAATGCCTCCAATTCAAATAAACAAGGGCAGTATATGACAAATGCCGGTAAATTGCAAGCAGATGCTTGACAAAAATGAAATTTCAGATATAATAAGCCCGATAAACGCGATGACAAAGTCAGCCCTGCGAACGAGCCCAAAGCGAGAGGGGAACGGTGAGAGCCCTTGGCAAACGGCGCACGGCAGCCGCTTTCGAGCAGCCCGCGACGAGCGGGACGCCTCGTCCCCGTTACCGGACGACTGAGATGCTCCCTGCGGGGAGATAATTAGGGTGGTACCGCGAAGCAAGGCTTCGCCCCTATCGGGGGCGGAGCCTTTTTGTATGCTCATAAGGGGGTGGAGAGATCAAAAAGAAGATAGTGTTGGTGCTGCTTGCGCTCTCTGTCCTGCTCACAGCCTGTAGTGTAAAGGGAAATGACCTGCCGGACGGAATGGACGAGGACACCGTCCGCCGCGCGGGGCTCGGGGTGATGAACGAGCTTTGTGACGGCGAGTACGAGAAGGTCTACGACGCGCTGCGCGAGGACATTCGCGAGAAAACGACCGCAGACGCCATCGGCGCGCTGATGGTCGAGGCGTCGGACGGCCTGGGAGCTGCGGGCGAGGTGACGGATTCGATGGTCACGGGTGTGACCGATACGGACGAGCCGCACGCCATCGCGGTCCTGCGCCGCAAGTACGAGAAAAAGGGCATCTACTTCCGCATCGCCTTTGACGAGCAGATGCAGCTCATCGGGCTGGAAATCCAGAAAAAATAAGCAAAATCAAAATTTATCATACAAAAGGAGACGATCAACATGGCTCATCAGAGTTACGGTCTCAACGACCTGCGCGAGATGTTCCTCAAGTTCTTTGAGAGCAAGGAGCATCTGCGCCTCCCCAGCTTTTCCCTCATTCCGCAGAATGACAAGTCGATCCTGCTCATCAATGCGGGCATGACGCCCATGAAGCCCTGGTTCAAGGGCGAAGAGGAGCCGCCGCGCCGCCGTGTGTGCACCTGCCAGAAGTGCATTCGCACGGGCGACATCGACAATGTCGGTCACACCGCGCGCCACGGCACCTATTTTGAGATGCTCGGCAATTTCTCCTTCGGCGACTACTTCAAGCACGAGGCGATCGCCTGGTCGTGGGAGTTCCTCACGAGTCCCGAGTGGGTCGGTCTTGAGCCCGACCGCCTCTATCCCTCCGTTTTCGAGGGCAATGAGACGACTCCTGCCGACGAAGAGGCGTTTGCCATCTGGCGCGATGAGATCGGCATTCCCGAAAAGAATATCTTCCGCTTCGGCAAGGCCGACAACTTCTGGGAGCATGGCTCCGGTCCCTGCGGCCCCTGCTCCGAGATCTACTACGACCGCGGCGAGGAGTACGGCTGCGGCAGACCCGAGTGTACGGTCGGCTGCGACTGCGACCGCTATGTTGAGGTCTGGAACAATGTGTTCTCCCAGTTCGATAACGACGGCCACGGCAACTACACCGAGCTGAGCCAGAAGAACATCGACACCGGCATGGGTCTCGAGCGCCTTGCAATGGTGAGCCAGAATGTGAACTCCCTCTTCGATGTGGACACTGTCATGAACATCACCAACAAGGTCAGTGAGATCACCGGCGCGCACTACGGCGAGAGCACCGCGCGCGATGTTTCCCTGCGCATCATCACCGACCATATCCGCTCTTCGAGCTTCATGATCTGCGACGGCGTGCTGCCGAGCAACGAGGGCCGCGGCTATGTCCTGCGCCGTCTGCTGCGCCGCGCCGCGCGTCACGGCAAGCTCCTCGGCGTGGATCGCCCGTTCCTCCACGAAATCGTCGACACGGTCGTGGCGGTCAACGAGTGCGAATATAAGGATCTGCGCGAGAAGCAGAGCTATATCACCAAGGTCATTCGCACCGAGGAGGAGAGCTTTGCCAAGACCATTGACGGCGGCATGAAGATCTTTGCCGATATGCTCGCCGAGCACAAGGCCAAGGGCGAGACGACCTTCTCCGGCGAGGACGCCTTCAAGCTCTATGATACCTACGGCTTCCCCATCGACCTCACGCGCGAAATGGCCTCCGACGAGGGTCTGAGCGTGGACGAGGCGGCGTTCCTCGCCGCGATGGAGGAGCAGAAGGTGCGCGCGCGTGAAGCGCGCCGCGCGCTCGGCGACCTCGGCTGGGCGGGCGTCGAGTTCGGCAAGGAGGTCCCCGCGACCGAATTTGTCGGCTATGAGCACGAGAGCATCAGTGACGCGAAGATCGTCGCGCTGGTCGTTGAGGGCGAGCAGGCCGAGGCGATGATGAGCGGCGTTGAGGGCATTCTCGTTCTCGATAAAACGCCCTTCTACGCCGAAATGGGCGGCCAGATCGCCGACCACGGCACGATCACCTGCGGCGAGGCCGTCTTTGAGGTGAGCGATGTTCAGAAGAATAAGGGCGGCAAGTTCATGCACACCGGCCGCGTGACGGCGGGCAGCTTCCGCATGGGCGACACCGTGACAGCGAGCATCGACGCCGAGCGCCGCCGTGCGATCCGCCGTGCGCACAGCGCGACGCATCTGCTCGATGCGGCGCTCAAGAAGGTCCTCGGCGAGCATGTCCATCAGGCGGGCTCTCTCGTGGAGCCGGACCGTCTGCGCTTCGACTTCACGCATTTTGAGAGCATCACGCCCGAGCAGCTCGCGGCGGTGGACGCCTTTGTGAACGATGCCGTGCTCGATGGCATTCCGGTCATGACCGAGGTGCTGCCCATCGAAGAGGCAAAGAAGAAGGGTGCGGTCGCCGTGTTCGGCGAGAAGTATGGTGACACCGTGCGCGTCGTGGAAATGGGCGATGTGTCGATGGAGTTCTGCGGCGGTACGCATTTAGACAACACCGCCAAGGTCGGTCTCTTCCGCATCAAGAGCGAGGGCAGCGTTGCCTCCGGCGTGCGCCGCATCGAGGCGACCGTCGGCAAGCTCACGCTCGAGACCATTCAGCGCAATCAGGAGATCCTTTTCCACACTGCGCGTATGCTCAAGACCACTCCGGGCGAGCTGGAGGGGCGGCTGGAGAACCAGATCAGCGAGATGAAGGAGCTCAAGGCGAAGCTCGACAAGTTCAAGCAGGAGGCGTCGCTCGGCGAGGCACGCAGCTTCCTCATGTCCGCGAAAGATGTGGGCGGGCTGAAGGTCCTCACCTCGCAGCGCAATGGCATGGACGCTGCCGCCATGCGTCAGCAAGGCGACTTCCTGCGCGACAAGGAGCCGGCGGTCGTCGGCGTGCTCGCGAGCGTCAACGAGGGCAAGGTCACGCTGCTGGCTGTCTGCGGCAAGGACGCTGTGGCGCGCGGCATCAAGGCGGGCGACATCATCAAGGCCATCGCGCCCATCTGCGGCGGCAAGGGCGGCGGCAAGCCGGACAGCGCCATGGGCGGCGGCACCGAGGTCAACAAGGTGGATAACGCGCTCGCGGCGGTGGACGATTTCGTGATGAGCCATCTTGGTTGAGCGATGACCACACGAGAGGTTTTCAAAACGCTGTGGGGCTTGAGCGTCTCACATGAAAGCGTCGGTCTGATCCCCGCGGCGGACGATGTACCGTATTTCTGTACGCCCGAGAACGCCGAGCCGCTCGCGCGGCTCGGCTGCGACGGCATCCACTTCGTCCTCCTGCCGGGGGACGAGCGGGTCTACTGCGTCGATCCCGCGATGGGCGAGATCGGGACTTATGTCCTGCCGGTCGCGGAGAGCGGGGAGGAATTTTTATCCTACCTTCTCTTCTGCGGCGACGCGAATCCGCTCACGCAGCTCTATTGGCTCACGGAGCCGCGCTTCCGTGCGCTGATCGAGGAGGAAAAAACGGCGAGCTGGCCCGGCTGCGAGGCGTATTTCGAGAAAAAGCGCGCCGCGCTCGCGGCCATTGCCGAGACCTTTGCCGTTTCGCCGCGCGACCCGCTCGCGCCGGTGAAAGCGATGCAATCGGCGTTCGATGCGTCCGTTCTGCGCTTTTCCGACGAGTATTACGATGTGCTCGGGCTCGAGCGGGAATCGGGGAGGTGAGCGCCCATGCTGCCGAAGGACCCCATCATGCTCCTGAGCTTTTGCAACACGCGCCTGCGCGACGAGTACGAGAGCCTCGACGAGCTCTGCGCCGCGCTGGACGCGGAGCGGGAAGTGCTTTGCCAAACGCTTTCCGCCGCCGGCTTTACCTACGATCCGAACCGAAACCAATTTATCTGAAAGGAGCTGCCTTATGAAGAATGATTGTCTGTTCTGCGCCATCTCCGCGGGGGAGATCCCCTCGAACAAGGTCTATGAGGACGAGCTGTGCTACGCCTTCTACGACATCGAGCCCCAGGCACCCACGCACTTTCTGGTGATCCCAAAGGCGCACATCGCGTCTGTCTCCGGCATCAACGAGGACAACAGCGCCGTGGTCGCCCATATTTTCGAGGTCATCGCCAAGGTGACGCGCGAACTCGGGATCGAGAGCTACCGCGTGGTCTCCAACATCGGCGAGCAGGCGGGGCAGAGCGTCCATCACCTGCACTTCCATGTGCTCGCGGGACGCGATATGACCTGGCCTCCGGGCTGAGAGAAGCGAAACATGAAAAAAGGAAGAGACCTGCCGCAGCAGGTCTCTTCCTTTTTCTCTTTTCAAAGGCCCAGCTCCACGGCGCGGCGCAGCCGCACCTTGCCGTCGAGCGCGGCATCGATCGTGGCGATGAGCTGCTCGCGGTCGCGGTTGAGCGTGCCGCCGAGCGGGAGGTAGTTCGAGGCGTGGTTCGAGCGGAAAACGCTCCCCTCGGAGTCGATGTGCTCCAAAAAGACGCGCGTTTCCTTCATGAGATCGATCGGTCCCATCATCTCAAATTCGCCCGCGTCGATCCATTCGTGCAGGGGCGTGCCGGTGTAGACGCGCAGCGTGAGGAAGGCGATGTAGTCCGGCTTCATCGCGCTCACGGCCTTCGCCGTGTCGATGGCGTGGGCTTGCCAGTCGCCCTTGAGCCCCGCCATGCCGTTGATGGCGGTGACGGAGATGCCGATGCCCGCAGCCTTGCAGCGCATGGCGTTTTCGACCGTCTCCGCGGCGGTGACACCCTTATTGAACTTCACGAGCAGCTCCTCGTTGCCGCTCTCCAGACCGATGTAGACGAGCGCCAGACCGTGCTCGCGCAGCGTACGCAGTTCCTCGTCGGTCTTGCGCACGATGGCCTTCGTGGTCGCGTAGGCAGCCACGCGCGTACACTCGGGGAAGTATTCGCGAATGAAGTCGAGCACCTTGAGCAGATACTCCATCGGCAGGATCAGCGCGTCACCGTCGGCGAGGAAGATGCGCTCGATGCGCCGCTCGTAGCTGCGTGCCTCGGCAAGATCGCGCAGGACCTCCTCCACCGGTCGAATGGAGAATTTTTTGTCCTTATACATATTGCAGAAGGCACACTTGTTGTGGCTGCACCCGAGCGTACACTGCACGATCAGGCTGTACGCCTCACTCGGCGGACGGTAAACGGCTCCGTAATAATGCATAGCTCCTCCTTATTCGCTCACTTGTCCAGCTTTGCCAGACATTTCTGCATAAAGCGCTCACAGTCGATGACGGCGCGTTCGTGCGTGCCTTCGCCGATGAGCCCCTTGTCATCGTATGCCTCGACCCGGAAGGTGTAGATCTTCCCGTTTTCGGAAACGGCGGTCAGCTCCGCCTTTACCGTGACGCTCGCGCCGACAGGCGAGGGCGAGACATGGCGGATATCGACCAGCGTGCCGACGCTGCTCTTCCCGTCGGGAAGCTGCTCCTTCATGTAGTAGTAGGCGGCAGCCTCCATCCAGCAAATGAGGAAGGGCGTGGCAAGGACCTCCAGTCCGCCGGAGCCGAGCGCGTCGGCGGTGATGTCCTTCGTGACAACATTTTTGCATTCGTAAGTGTCTCCGATCTGCATGGGGATATTCCTTTCTTTCCTGAAATCGTTTCTCATTTTGCCGCCTTGACCTTGATCCAGAGCTTGGAGAGCTCGCGCATGAGGATCTGGTCGTCGTGGAACATCTCGTCCTTCTCGTAGCCCGAGCGGGGGAGATAGGCGGCGTTTTCCGCGTAGAGGTCCGCGGAGGAAGTCATTTCCTCAAAGACCTCGGCGTTGGGAGAAGTATACCCCACCGTCTCGGTGTTGTCAAATGCGGCCTCGTAGGTGAGCATATAGTTGATGAACTCGTGGGCGAGCTTCGGATTCTCCGCGTTCTTGGGAATGACCATCGCGTCGCACCAGATGTTCGTGCCCTCGTTTGGCATGAAGAAGCTCATTTCCTCGTTCTCATCGAGAATGACCGTGGCATCGCCGGAGTAGACCACGGCAAGATCCTTGTAGCCGTTCATCATACCGTCAATGACCTCGTCGGTGACATAGACCGGCTCCATCGTGTTGTTGAGCTCGAGCAGCCACTCGTAGGCATCGTTGATCTCGGCAGGGTCGGAGGTGTTCATCGAGTAGCCGAGCGCCTTGAACGCCATCATGAACGAGTCGCGCTCGGAGTCGTAGATGTAGAGCCGACCGGCGTAGTCGGGATCGCGCAGGATCTCCCAGCCCTTTGCCTCGAGCACGGCGGGGTCCACATTCTCGTGGTTGTAGACGATGCCGACGCTGCCCCAGAAGTAGGGGATCGACCAGGTGTTGTCGGGATCGTAGCTCATGCCGAGCACGGCATCGGAGAGATTTTCCATGTTCGGGAGCAGGCTGTGGTCGATGGGGCGGAGATAATCGTCGCTCATCAGGCGCTCGATCATATAGTCCGAGGGAATGACCACATCGTAGCGGTCGCCCGCCTGGAGCTTGGTATACATCATCTCATTGGAGTCGAAATTCTCCACGATGACCTTGACGCCGAACTGCTTTTCAAAGTCGCCGATGACATTCTCACCCAGGTATTCGCCGGGGAGATAGAGCTTGAGCACATTGCTGCCGTAGGCTTCGATGGCGGCGGCGTTCTTGTGCTGGCGCGAGAGACTTGCACCGACCGTCCCGCCGAGGACGGCGAGCACGAGCACAGCGGCGACAGCCGCGGTGAGCTTGCGATTTACAGTAAAGCGGTTTTCCTTTTCACTGCCCTGTTTTGCATTCTTTTCGCGCAGGATCGGCACGAGGTTGACGATGCCGAGCACGAGCGTGATGCCGAGGATCACGAGCGTGGAGAGTGCGTTGATCGAGGGATTGACGCGCTTGGACATCGTGTAGACGAGAATGGAGATGTTGCTCACGCCGTTTCCCGTGGTGAAGTAGGAGATGACGAAATCATCAAAGCTCATCGTGAAGGCGATCAGCGCGCCGGAGACGATGCCCGGCTTGATCTGCGGAACGATGACCTTCGTGAGTGCCTGGAAGGGCGTGGCGCCGAGGTCCATCGCCGCGTCGATGAGATTCGGGTCGAGCGAGCGCAGCTTCGGCGTGACGGAGAGCATCACATAGGGAATGCAGAACATGATGTGTGCGAGCAGCAGCGTGAGGAAGCCCTTCTTGATCGCCAGCACGCTGAAGAACATCAGAAGGCTGATACCGGTGACGATATCGGGATTCATCACGGGAAGGTCGTTCACGCGCTCGACCATCACCTGCACGACGCGCTTGGACTTCGAAAGTCCGATGGCGGCGACGGTGCCGACGATGGTGGAAACGGCAGTCGCGATCAGGGCGATGATGACGGTGTAGAACACAGCCTCCATCATCGTCGAGTCCGCGAACATCTTCTCATACCAGCGCAGCGAGAAGCCGCCGAACTTCGTGAGCGAGCGGGAATCGTTGAAGGAAAAGACGATGATATAGAGAATGGGGAGATAGAAAAAGAGCAGCGTGAGCGCGAGGATCAGCTTCGAGGAAAGGGAGGTTTTCTTTTTCATCGTGCCTCACTCCTTTCCGTGGCTCGCGGGCTGCACATCGACCTTGCGCGTGAGCCACATCGAGAGCATGATGATGACCGCCATGATGAGAGAGATGGCGCTGCCGAAGTTCCAGTCGCCGGAGGTGAGGAACTGCGACTCGATGA
>CAYWAS010000023.1:0-26509 GCA_964455915.1 uncultured Oscillibacter sp.
AGTACCTTTCCACCCCTCAACGGCTGGGTTTTTAGATTAACTTAATGACATTGCCCCGTGGGGCGTCCTTTTTCCTGCCGGTCGATCCGGCGGTATTGACGAAAGAGAGGAAGGTGCCTTTATCCGAGCTTTTCGGTCAGCTCTTCGAGCGCGGCGGTCATCGCCTCCTCAAAGGAGGGGTGCGGGCGCATCGCGCGGCAGAAATCGTCGGCGGTGAGGTGGTTGGCGATCGCCTGCGCGACGCCGCCGATCATGTCGCTCGCGTGCTCGCACATGAGCTGCGCGCCAAGCAGCTCGCGCGTTTCGGCGTGGGCGACGAACTTCATGAAGCAGCGCCCCGGGTCGGCGATGAGCGTCTTGGCATTGTCGAACATTGCGCGCTTGCCGACCTTGACGGGAATGCCCGCCTCCTTCGCCTCCGCCTCGCTCAGACCGACCACGGCGATCTCCGGACGGCAGTAGATGCAGCTCGGCACCGTCGCGAGGTCGGTGCGGCTCTCGACACCGCAAAGGCGCTCCACGCAGGCGATGCCCTGCGCGGTCGCCACATGGGCAAGCTGGATCTTCGAGGAGACATCGCCGATGGCGTAGATGTGCGGCAGGCTCGTTTCAAAATGCTCGTTCACGGCGATGCTGCGCCCGCGCAGCTCGACCTCCAGCCCCTCGGCAAAGAGTCCGTCGCAGTACGCCCCGCGGCCGATGGCGCAGAGCACCGACTCGCCGGTGACCGTCTCGTCCTTTCCCTTGCAGGTGAAGGAGACGGCAAGCGCCTCGCCGCTGCGTTCCACGCGCTGCACCATCGCGCCGGTGAAGACCTTCACGCCCTGCTTTTTGAGGATCAGCGCAAGGTTCTGCCCCAGCTCGCGATCCATGTTCGGCAGCAGCCGGTCCATGCCCTCGATGACCGTGACCTCGCAGCCGAGGTCGGCGTAGAAGGCGGCAAACTCGATGCCGATGACGCCGCCGCCGATGATGACGATGGAGCGGCACAGGCTCTCGCAGCCCTCCAGCAGCTCGTCGGAGGTCATGGCGAGCTCCAGCCCCGGGATCGGCGGGCGGGCAGGCACGGAGCCGGTCGCGATGAGGATATCCTCGCAGGTGTAGTCCGTAGTAGCGCCCTGCGCGTCGGTCACGCGGACGCAGCCGGGCGCGGTGATGAGCGCCGTGCCGCGCAGCAGATCGACCTTCGCACTCTTGAAGAGGGCTTCGACACCGCCGGAGAGCTTCTGCGAAATTTCACGCTTGTAGGCGAAGATCTCCGCCATGTTGACCTCGACACCCTCGGCGTGAATGCCGCAGTGCGCGCCGTTTTTCGCCTCGCGGTAGATGCCCGAGGCGTGCAGCAGCGTTTTGGTCGGCACGCAGCCGCGGTTGAGGCAGGTGCCTCCCGCCTCGCGCTTTTCCACGACCGCGACCTTTTTCCCCAGCTTCGCCGCGCGCAGCGCCGCTTCGTAGCCGCCGGGACCCGCGCCAATGACAATGAGTTGATAATCAGCCATATCGTCTTTCCTTATTTTTCAAATGTCCTGTGCGCGCAGCAGCGCGCAGATATCGTCCGCATAGGGCGCGCAGATCGCGAGCGTGCGGACGCGCTCACACAGCGCGCTGCCGGAGAAGCGGCAGCTTCGCAGCGCTGCGGCAAGCGGCGCAGCAAAGTCCGCGTCCATCGCGTCCGTCCACACGGCGCTATCCGAGCAGAGGCCGTTTTCCACGGCGAGCTGGATCGTCAGCTCACCCCAGTCGAAGCGCCTGTTGCACGAGAAGGCAAAGGGCACGCTCCTGCCGTACACCCAGTCGTAGCTGTGGAAGCGCTGATAGCGGCGCTCCAGCTCGGCGGCGTCGAACTCGCCCTCGTACATCATGTGCGCGTTCAGACCGTAGACCCGCTCGAAGGCAATGAGCATCGCGTCGGCAAGCTGCTCGATCGTCAGCCCCGGCCGCTGCTCGACCAGATTGATGACGCGCGAGCGCACGGACGCCACACCTTTGCCCGCGAGCTTCGCGCGCGAGGGCGTGAGATACTTCTCGAGCGCCTGCGTGTCCGTGTCCACGAGCAGCGTCCCGTTGTGGAGCGAGCAGCCGTCGTGCGAGCGGAAGGAGTTGCCCGAAAACTTCCGTCCGAGCGTGAGCAGGTCGTTGCGCCCCGAGATCTCAACGGGAATGCCGAGCAGACGGCACGCCTCCACGATCACGCTCTGCTGGCGGTGCAGGTCATAGTCCTGTGTGCGCAGGCAGAAGCTGAAGTTGAGGTTGCCGAGGTCGTGATAGACCGCGCCGCCGCCGGTGAGACGGCGGGCAAGCGTCCCGCCGTCCTCCTCCAGCGCGCCGGTGCGACACTCCTGCCACGCGTTCTGGTTGCGCCCGATGACGACCGTGTTCCGGTTCTGCCAGAGATAGAGCGTGCAGCTCTCCTCCGCGGCGTGGTCGGTCAGATACTCCTCCCGCGCGAGGTTGCGGTGCGGATCGGTTTCGCCGCCGACATAACAATACAGCCGCCGGATCATGCAAAGGTATGGCGCAGGATCATGCTGCGCGCCGCGCCGACCTCATCGAGCCGACGCACGCTTGTGTGCCGCGGAGCGGCGTGCAGCGCCTCGGGGTCGGAATAGGCCATATCGTAGAGCTTACAGTAGATGTCGCACACCTCGTCCATCGTCTCCTTGCTCTCGGTCTCGCAGGGCTCGACCATGAGCGCCTCGTGGACGATGAGCGGGAAGTACATCGTGGGCGGGTGGAGCCCGAAGTCGAGCATACCCTTGGCAAGATCGAGCGCAGAGACGCCCGTCTCCTTGTGGAGCCCCACAAGGCACATGACGAACTCGTGCATACAGATTTCGTCGTAAGCCATCGTGAACTTCTTCGCGAGCTTCACGCGCATATAGTTGGCGTTCAAAACCGCGTTCATCGCCGCCTCGGGGATACCGGACCTGCCCAGCGTGAGGACATAAGTGAGCGCCCTGATGCACACATCGAAGTTGCCGCAGAACATCTTCACGCGGCCGATGGACTTTTCGGGATAGTCGAAGTCGAACTTCCCGTCGCGCTCCACCACGAGAGGTGCGGGCATATATTTGCGCAAAAATTCCTTGCAGCCGACCGCGCCCGCGCCGGGGCCGCCGCCGCCGTGCGGGGTGGCGAAGGTCTTGTGGAGGTTCGAGTGAATGCAGTCGAAGCCCATGTCGCCGGGGCGCACCACACCCATGACGGCGTTGAGGTTCGCGCCGTCGTAGTAGCAAAGGCCGCCCGCGTCGTGGACGATCTTCGTAATTTCGAGGATATTCTTATCGAAAATGCCGACGGTGTTCGGGTTTGTGAGCATGAGTCCCGCCGTGTCGGGGCCGACCGCCGCGCGGAGCGCCTCGAGGTCGACGCAGCCGTCCGCGCCGGAGGGGATATTCACGACCTGATAGCCGCACATCGCGGCGGTCGCGGGGTTGGTGCCGTGGGCAGAGTCGGGCACGATGATCTTCGTGCGCGCGGTGTCGCCGCGGTCGGTGTGGTACGCCTTGATGAGCAGCACGCCGGTGAATTCACCGTGCGCGCCGGCGGCGGGCTGGAAGGTCACGGCGTCCATGCCGAAGATCTCGCCCAGCTCCGTGCCCAGCAGGTGCAGCGCCTCCAGCGCGCCCTGCGCGCTCTCGACGCTCTGGAGCGGGTGGAGCTGCGTGAATCCGGACAGCGCCGCCATGTCCTCGTCGATCTTGGGGTTATACTTCATCGTGCACGAGCCGAGCGGATAGAATCCGTCGTTCACGCCGTGAATGCGCTTACAGAGCGCCGTATAGTGCCGCGTCAGCTCGTTTTCCCCGACATGGGGCAGGTGCAGCGGCGTGCTGCGCTCCTCCGCGAGCGTGTATTCCGGCACATCGCACGCGGGCATGAGGCTCATGCCGCGTCCCTCGGCGCCAAGCTCAAAGATCAGCTTCATTTTCACAGCACCTCCTTTACGATCGCCGCCGCGCGGTCGAGCTGCGCTTTGCTCACAAGCTCGGTCACGCACCAGAGAATACCGCCCTCGACCTCCGCGCCGCCGAGAATGCCCTCCGCGGCGAGCGCGTCGAGGATCTTTTTGCGGCAGTTCGGGCAGGCGACCTCGGTGACGAATTCATGGAAGAATTCGCCGGTATATTTGAGTGTGCAGCCCGCCTTTTGCAGTTCGAGCGCGAAGTAATGCGCCTTGGAGACGCACAGCCGCGCGCACTGCTTCATGCCCGCTTCGCCCATCGCGGCCATATAAACGCCTGCGGCGAAGGCGCACAGCGCCTGATTGGAGCAGATATTCGAGCTCGCCTTCTCGCGGCGGATATGCTGCTCGCGCGCGGAGAGCGTGAGGACATAGCCGACCTCGCCGTCCACATCTTTCGTCTGTCCCACGATGCGCCCGGGGAGCTTGCGCGTAAGCGCGGCGGTCGTCGCCATGAAGCCGAGGTAGGGTCCGCCGAAGGCCGTATCGAGGCCAAGAGGCTGACCGTCGCCGACGGCGATGTCCGCGCCCACCTCGCGCGGCGTGGGCAGCAGCGCGCAGGAGATGGGATTCACGCCCATCACGAACTTCGCGCCCGCGGCGTGGACGATCTCACCGATGGCGCGCGCGTCCTCGAGCTGACCGAAGCAGTTCGGCTGCTGGAGGTAGAAGCACGCGGCGTCCTCGCCGAGCGCGGCGCGCAGCGCGTCCGAATCAGTCTTGCCGTCCTTTTCGGGGACGACGATCAGCTCGGTATTCGAGGCGAAGCAGTAGGTCTGCATCGTCTCGATGACCTGCGGGTGCGCACAGGCGGAGACATACGCCTTCGCGCGCTTGCGGTCCTTGCACATCGGGATCGTCTCGGCCGCGGCGGTCGCGCCGTCGTAGTGCGAGGCGTTCGCGACATCCATGCCGGTGAGCTCGCAGATCATGGTCTGGAATTCAAAGGTGCCCTGCAAAACGCCCTGACTGATCTCCGCCTGATAGGGCGTGTAGCAGGTGACCAGCTCTTCGCGCGAGGTGATGGACTTCACCACGGCGGGAATGAAGTGGCGATAGGCTCCCGCGCCGCGAAGACAGGTCTTGTAGACCGTGTTCTTCTCCGCCAGCGCCGTGACCTTCTCGCGCACCTCCAGCTCGCTCAGCCCCTCGGGAATGTTGAGCTTACCGCCGAGCAGCATCTCCTGCGGGACGGCCTGATAAAGCTCCTCCAAACTCTTGACGCCGATGGCTGCGAGCATTTCCTCCCGCTGCGCCGCAGTGGTCGGAACATAGCTTCCCATCAGCCCTCCTCGGCGCAATGCGCCTCATAAGCGGCGGCATCGAGCAGCTCCTCGGTGTCGGTCACGCCCTCGACCTTGATGATCCACGCGCCGTAGGGATCGGAGTTGAGCGTTTCGGGCGCGTCGGCAAGCTCCTCATTGACCGCGCAGATCGTGCCGGTGACGGGGGAAATGATGTCGCTGACCGCCTTGACGGACTCGACATCGCCGAAGCTCTCGCCCGCGGTGACGGTGTCGCCCTCGGCAGGCAGGTTGATGAACACCACATCGCCCAGCGCGTCCTGCGCGAAATCGGAAATGCCGACGACCGTAACGCCGTCCTCGACCTTGACCCACTCATGGGACTTGGAATACTTCAGCTCAGCAGGGAAATTCATAATGTTATCCTCCTCAAAATTTGTTGTAAACGGAATGTATTTTGTTAGAATATCTTGCTTTTTCTTACTTTTCCGGCTTGTAGAACGGCATGGGGACGATCTCCAGCTCAATCATGCGCCCGCGCACATCTGCCTTGAGGTGCTTGCCGACCTCGATCTCCTCGACCGGAAGATAGCCCATCGCGACGCCGCAGCCGATAAACGGCGCGAAGGTGCCGGACGAGGTCCAGCCCAACTTTTCGCCCTCCATCGAGTAGAGGTCGCAGTGCTCGCGCACGATGCCGCGGCCGACGACCTTCATGCCCGCGCGCTTCATCTTCGGCGCGCCGAGCGCGGCGAGCGCGTCGCGACCGATGAAGTCCTTGCCCGTCAGCTTGCAGGGGAGCCCCGCCATCTTCGGCGTGATCTCGTCCGTCATCTCGTGACCGTAGAGCGGCATGGAGGCTTCCAGACGCAGCGTGTCGCGCGCGCCGAGACCGCAGGGGATCAGGCCGAACTCCTCGCCCGCCTTGAGCACCGCGTGCCAGAGGTCAACGGTGTCCTCCGCCTTGCAGTAGATCTCGAAGCCGTACTCGCCGGTGTAGCCGGTCTGGGAGAGCAGCACCTCGATGGTGCGGCCGCCGAGGTCAAGCGGCACATGGTCGATGAAGGTGTAGTATTTCGCGGGGATCTTCTCCTCCGCGCAGAGCTTTTTGAGGATTTCGCCGGACTTCGGTCCTTGCAGCGCGAGCTGTCCCCAGTCGTCGCCCTCGTCGCGATAGTCCACATCGCCGAACAGATGCCCCTCGACCCACGCGGCGTCCTTGTCGCGGTTGCCCGCGTTGACCACCAGCCAGTAGTCGTCCGCGGCGCAGCGATAGACGATGAAATCGTCGATGATGCCGCCCGCGTCGTTGCAGAACATGGCGTACTTGATGTCGCCGTCCTGCATGGTGGAGATGTCGGCGGTGATGATCTTCTGCACATTCGCGACCGCGTCGGGACCGCGCAGGCGCAGCTCGCCCATGTGCGAAACATCAAAAAGCCCCGCCTTTTCCCGCACGGCCATGTGCTCGGCGAGCACGCCCGTGGGGTACTGCACGGGCATCAGAAAGCCGCCGAACTCCACGATCTTTCCGCCCGCGTCCACATGGGTCTGATACAGGGGTGTTTTCCTTTCCATGATATGCTTCCTCCTCGTTCGATATTTTTGATCGATATTATTAAAATGATTAAAATAAGGCATAGAAAAAAGCACAAAGCTCCCCCTGAGCTTTGTGCCTCCGTTTTATGACCTGAGAGTTTCCCCGATGCGGCGTATTGCTTCATACAGGTTGCACCTTCGGCGTGCGGCAAGCCGCACTTTTCGGAGCGTCGTCCGAGTCCGGTCCTTTCGCCTGAGAGCTTTTGCATTCCCCTTCGGCGCCGCGCGTGTGGGCGCGCGGTCTCTCCCGCAACTCATCATCCGAACACCTTATCCATTTTCCTTTTTAAGGTAACACGGGTCATCGCTTTTGTCAAGAAAGAATTTTGTCGTTTTTTCTTAACAAAGTGCCGCGCGTCTCCGTGAGCCAGCGATCCAGAAAATTCATCTGCTCCGCCGTATGGAACCAATGCTCTCCGCCCTCCATCACGGTAAGCCCTGCGCCCGTTCGCCGCGCGAAGGCGGACACCGTTTCAAGCGTTGTGAGCTCGTCCCGCGCGCCGTAGAGGATCTCCGTCGGGACATTCCATTGGAGCGGGTGTGCGCGCACATAGGAGAGATACTCCCACGAGAGCGTCTCGCCGAAGGCCGTTTCGATCTCGCCCTGCGCGCGGAGCGCTTCCTCGCTCACGCCCGCCCATTGCAGCATCGTGCCGATCAGCGCCTCCATATCGACGATTGGGGAGATGAACCACGCCGCCCTGACCGGCCGGTCGTAGAGCGCGCTCATCGCGAAAAACGCGCCGATGCTGTTCGCTACAAAGCTCACGCTCTCATACTGCCCGCACAGCGCGTCGAAAAAGGCGGAGAATTCCTCCCGCGCCTCCCACGGCGTCTGCGAAGCGTAGTCGAAGCCGATGACCTCGCAGTCCGCGAAAAGCGGGCGATAATGCTCCGCTTCCTGCGCGCTGCCGCCCTTGCCGTGCAGATAGATCACCGCGTTTCTCTTCATCGTCGTTCCCTCATTTCCCACTTTTTGCTCATCATAGTGCCGCGCTTTCCTTTTGTCAAGCAGAGAGAAAGAGACGCGGAGGCGGCAAAGCCGCCCCCGCATCGTTTTTTACTTGCTGCGCTTCAAAACCTCGCACACCAGCGCGTAGACGCGCTCGGTGGAGGGCACGCTCAGCCGCTCGCGCACCGAGTGGACATCGTGCAGCTCGGGGCCGAGGGAGATCGCGTCCAGCCCCGGGATCTTCGAGATGAGCAGTCCGCACTCGAGTCCGCCGTGCGTCGCCTCGATCTTCCCCTCCTGACCGCTGGTGTCGCGGTAGGCGGCGAGCACCAGCTCGCGGAACTGCGACTCGCGCGCATACTGCCAGCCGGGATAGGCGCTGCGCACGCTGACCGTGCCGCCCGCGAGCGCCATGACCGCGCGCAGGCGCTGGAGCAGCATCTCCTTCTGCGAGGCGATGCACGAGCGCACGGAGAAGGAGATGTGCAGCCCGTCCGCCTCAAGGTGCATCACGCCGAGGTTCAGCGAGGTCTGCACCAGCCCGGGGAAGTCCACATTCATCTCCATCACGCCCTGCGGCAGAACGAGGAGCGTGCGCATCAGGTGCGCCGTGCGCTCCGCGCCGAGTGCGGCGGAAACAGCGCAGGGCTCGCAGGTGAGCGTCACGCCGCCGTCGCAGCCCGCGTACTCATTTTTGAGCGTCGCGTCGAAATCGCGGATAAACGCCTCGAACGCCGCGCACTGCTCCGCGGGAACGGCGACCTTCGCATCGCAGCGCGAGCAGATGACATTGTCGAACATTCCGCCGTCGAGCGCGGCAAGGCGCAGCGTCAGCCCCTGCTCGATCGCGCTCGAGAGCACGCGGCCCATGAGCAGATTGGCGCTGCCGCGGCCCTTGTCGATGTCCGCGCCGGAGTGACCGCCCTGAAGCCCCGCGAGCGTCACAAGATAGCCGTGCTCGCTGGAAACGCTCTCCGCCGCCGCGGGGAGCACACAGTCGGCGCGCGCACCGCCCGCGCAGGAGACGGTAAAGACGCCCTCCTCCTCGCTGTCGAGGTTCATGAGCTTCCTGCCCTTGAGGTCGGAGCAGTCGAGCGCGAAGGCGCCGTCCATGCCGACCTCCTCGTCCACGGTGAACACTGCCTCGAGCGGCGGGTGGGCGAGCGTATCGTCGGCAAGGATCGCGAGGATCATCGCCACCGCGATGCCGTTATCGCCGCCGAGCGAGGTCTTGTCCGCCCGAATCCACTCGCCGTCGGTCACGAGGTCCAGCCCCTCGACCGCCATGTCCTTCGCGCAGTCGTCGGTCTTGGCGCAGACCATGTCGATGTGACCCTGGAGAATGATCGGCTCCGCCGTCTCATAGCCTGCGCTGGCGTCCTTCCAGATAATGACATTGTTGCACGGCTCCTGACGATAGCGCAGACCCAGCTCCTTCGCGAAGCCGACGCACAGATCGCTGATGCGCTTTGTGTTGCCGCTGCCGTGCGGCACGGCGCAGAGCTTTTCAAAGTATTCGAATACCTTCTCGGGCTTCAGCCCGGATAAAACCGCCATAGGGCGCTCCTCCTTTTTTGCGGATACAGCCCATGCCAAGGCATGGGCTGCATCATTTTTGGTCGATCAGGCAAGTCCTTCCAGCTCGCCCGTGCCGTCGTCGATGAGGCCGAGGCCGTCATCATCGGTGACAGGCTCCTCGTCGATCGCGGTGTCGGGCGCGGCGATGAACTCGCTCAGATAGGCGTCCTCACCCAGTCCCGCGAGGTAGGCGGGCAGGTTGATGATGATGTTGTCCATCTTGCGGGGCAGCGCGATGGTGTAGGTCTGCGTGGTCTCGTCGCCGCCCTTTTCCTGCGTGATCTCAAGCGTCACGGTGAGCTTCTGCCCGATGCACACGGAGCTGCCGCGCTCCTTGGAGTAGAGCTTGGCGACCTGCTCGTCGTCCACGAAGATGACGACCTTGTAGGGTGCTTTGTACTCCGTGCCGTTGTACTCGAGCGTCTTGTTGTCGAAATAGATCGTGTGACCGCGGCCGATAATGCTCATCACATAGCCGAGGACGATCAGCGCGAGGATCGCCGCCGCGCGAATGATCAGCGTGCGTTTGGAGGTGTTCGTTTTCATTTTGCCCTCTTCGCCTCCTCTTCCGCAAGCTGGTCGGCAGCGAGCTGAAGGCCCGCCGCGCTCTTGGCTCTGCGCTTTTTGGTCTCATACATCACGAGCGCCACGGTGATGACCGCGTAGGAGACGAACACACGGAAGTATTCGCCGATCATCGAGTCGCCCGTGATGGCCGTGCCGGTCTTGGGCGCCACGATGAACATGGTGTGGAACAGGATCGCGCCGAGGAACACATTGCCGATGCCCGCCTTATCCACGCTCGCGCCGCCGACGAGGATCGCCGCGATGCAGAACATACCGATCTGCGTGTGCGCCGTGTAGGTGGGGATATTGCCGATGTTTTGCAGGTAGATGATCATGCCGAAGCCCGCGAGCACAGTGGAGATGATCATGGCAATGATGCGGGTGCGCTCGACATTGATGCCGGCGTCACGCGCGACCTCCATATCCTGACCGACCGCGCGCATATCCTGTCCGAGCTTCGTCCGGCGGAACCAGACGACGAACAGGCAGGCGGCGGCGACGATCAGCAGCGTCAGCACGGGGACCTTCACGCTGCCGATGTTGACCGCCAGCAGATTGTCCAGACTCTGGCGCATATTCAGCAGGCTCACCGTGTTGCGGATACCGTAGCCGCGCGGGAGCTTGAGCGTGTTGTGCGCGATGGGAATGACCGAGCCCATCATGAAGAGCACCACGAACTGATACACGCCGTCCATCGCGAAGGCGATCATATAGCTCGTGATCATCTCGCGGCCCTTGGCCATGTTGAGCAGCTTGCCGATCAGCAGACCCAGCAGCACGGAGATGGGAATGGAGATGATCGCCGCGAGGATCAGACCGGGAATGCCCCAGACCTGCCAGTCGGCAACGAGGATCAATCCGATCTCGCCGGCCATCGCGCCGAGCGTCATGCCGAAGTTCATGCCCATGCCCGCGATAACGGGGATCAGCAGGCTGATGATCAAAAAGGCGTTGCGGCCGAGGCGCGTCATGACCTCGTTGGCGAGGTAGCTCAGCGGCAGACCGGAGCGCGGAATGCAGTACAGGCAGATCACGATGAACATGATGGGCACCGCGTTGTCGCCGACAAAGCTGCCCAGCGCCTTGAGAAGATCATGGGGAGAGCGGATCTCTTTGAGCTTTTTCACAAAATTTTTCATGCTTACTTCTCCCCTCCCATCTTGCGCGTGAGTGCGTAGACGATCATACCGTTGGAGACGATAATGCGGATCACTTCGCTGATGTCGAGGTTGATGAGGGAATTGATGACGGTCGGCGTCATGGTGATGAGACCCTGATAGAGCAGCGTACCGATGATGACATTGGCAATGCTCGCCTTATTGACGCTCGCGCCGCCGAGCAGCACCGCCGCGACAGCGGGGAAGGCCATCTTGAGCGGGGAGTTGTAGAGCTGGATAAAGCCGAAGCCCTGTTCGTAGACCAGAATGCCGATCGCGCCCAGCCAGGTAGAGAGCACGACGGAGAGCAGACGCATCTTGTCGATGTTGATGCCCGCGGCCTTGGCAAACGCGGGGTTGGAACCGACCGCGGTCATCGCCGTACCGGTCTTGGTGTGCAGGAAGCCCCACATCAGGAAGGCCAGCAGCGCAAAGAAGAGAATGCTACCGGTGGGAATGACGAGGTTGATGCCGAGGATCTCGTTGAAGTCGATCTCCAGGAATTTCGCCAGAACCTCCAGATAAAAGCCCTCAAGGGAGATCGTGGTACGAAGACCGTCGCCGGAGAAGCCCCAGACCATCGTCGGGCTCTTGTACGGCAGCAGCAACCACATCATACTCATGAAGGAAACGGCGGAGAAACCGACATAGGTGGCGACCATCATCTCGCCGCCCTTGATCTTGTTGAGCATCCAGCCGTAGCCCGCGCCGAGGATCAGCGCGAAGGGCGTGGAGATCACGATGGCCATTAAAAAGCTCATCGCGCCGGTGAAGCCGAACTCGATCGAGAGCGTCGCGCCCAGAAGACCGGAGATGACGCCCAGCGGCAGACCGAAGTTCAGTCCGCAGCCGGAGTGGATCATCGGGACCATCGCGAGCACCAGGATCGCGTTCCAGGTGAAGCGGTTGATGACATTGGTGACCTGCGTGGCAAAATCGAGGTCTGCGACCGGAACGAGCGCGAACATCAGCAGCAGGAACGCCACGATGATCAGGCGCGCCGTGCCGAAGCTGTCGATCAGGCGGCGGAGCAGACTCTTGTCCGCGAGGCTATTCGTTGTTTGACTCATTTTCCGCCCTCCTTACTTGACCTGACTGACCATCAGCATACCGAACGCCTCGGAGGACTCGCTCGCCGGCAGAATGCCGGCGATACGGCCGCCCGAAACGATGGCGATACGATCGCAGGTGGTACGCAGCTCCTCCAGCTCGGAGGAGATCATCACGACGGTGACACCGCTCTCGCGGTTGAACTTTTTGAGCGCGTCGAGCACCAGCGCCTTCGCGCCGACATCGATGCCGCGCGTCGGCTCGGAGACGAAGAGGAACTTCGGCTCGAGCGCGAACGCTTTGGCAAGGCAGACCTTCTGCTGATTGCCGCCGGAGAGCTCCTTCGCCTTCTGCTTCGAGCCGGTGCATTTGATCTTCAGCTCGTCGATGTACTTTTCCGTGACGGTGTGGATCGCCTTTTCATCGCGCCACTTCACGAGCCCGCCCAGATATTTGCGCAGGAACTTGTCGTGGATCTGCATGGCGGGGAAGGCGACATTCCACTCGAGCGTCTCGTCGAGCAGAAGACCCACGCCGCGGCGGTCCTCGGAAACGAAGGCGAGCTCCGCGTCGAGGCAGCGGCGGGGATCGTTGAGGGGAATGGACTTGCCGTCGAACTCGACGCTGCCGCCCGCCTCATAAAGACCCATGATGCCGTTGGGAATGCCGAGCTTGCCCTGACCGGCGAGACCGCCGATGCCGAGGATCTCGCCCTCCTTGACATCAAGGTCGACATTGCGCACCGTTTCACCGGGCATATCGACCCAGAGCTTGCGGATCGACATGATGGTCTTCGCGTCGGAATGGTCGATGATATCGTGCTGCGCAGAGACCTCCACGCTGCGCCCGACCATCGCCTTTGTGATCTCGGAGACATTCGTCTCGCTCGCGGGCGTATCCTCCACCACATAGCCGTCGCGCATGATGACGACCTTGTTGCACACGCTCAGGATCTCATGCAGGCGGTGGGTGATGAAGATGACCGCGATGCCGCGCGCGGCCATGCCGCGGATCGAGTCGAGCAGCGCCGCGGCTTCCTTCTCGGTCAGCACGGCGGTCGGCTCGTCGAGGATCAGCAGCTTGAGCTGATCCTTGCTCAGCTCGCGCGCGATCTCGGTGAACTGCTTGTGACCGACAGGCATCTCACTGATGTGCATATCCGCGTCGATGTGCATTCCCATCTTTTCGATGGCCGCGGCGGAGCGCCTGTCCATTTCCTTATAATCGAGCATGTTCAGCCGCTCGCCGAACACCTCGGAGATGACACTTTTCTTTTTCGGCTCGCGGTTGAGGAGGATATTCTCCGTTGCCGTGAAGCCGGGGATCAGCGAAAACTCCTGATGCACCATGCCGATGCCGGCATTGAGCGCGTCAAAGGGCGTGTTGAAGACGACCTTTTCCCCGTCGATGAGCACATCACCGCCATAGCCGCCCGTTTCGCGGATCACATCCATGCCGAAGAGGATCTTCATCAGCGTCGACTTGCCCGCGCCGTTCTCTCCGACAAGACCGAGCACCTCGCCCGCCTGAAGGGTGAGGTTGATGTCCGTGAGGACCTGATTGCCGAAAAAGTCCTTTTTGATGTTTCGCAGCTCCAGAAGCGGAGCAGTATTCTTTTCCATAAGCGATAACCTACCTAAAGAGACAGGGGAGAGGGTATCCCCTCCCCCCTGTTTTTTGAAGTTGTCTGAAGCTGTGTCGGATTTAGCTGATGGTGAAGTACTTCTCGGGGACCTCGATCGCAGTGGAGCCCATGTAGCGGCCCGGATCGCCCATGATGTAGGTGTCCTGATAGACGAGGAAGGTGTTCTCAGACTTCACGCCGGTGGTGGCGTTGGTGTAGCTGGAACCGTTCCACTCGGCATCGGGAGAGTAGATCTGGTAGGCCTTGGCGATATCGTCCATATCGGTCAGCTCGCTCTCGCCCTTGATGACGCTCATCGCGTGCTCGGCAAGACCGGCGGAAGTGACATAACCATAGGAGTAGGCCCAGGTGCCGAAGCGGCCCGCGCCGCCCTTTTCATTGATGGCGGACTCGACCTTGGCAAGAATCTTGGCGAAGTCGCCGGCTTCCTCGGTCAAGTCAATGCCCAGAGCGCCGGGATAGCCCATCAGCGGGGAGGGCAGGTCGGCCTCGATGAAGTAGCCGCCGTACTCGAGCAGCTGCTTGAGCAGAGGCTCGGTGTGCGCGTCGTTGGTGCAGAAGTAAGCGGCCTTCTCGCCGTACTTCTGGACCCACTCGGGAACCTTCTCGAGAACATAAGCCTGAGCGCCGGCGGTACCGACATCAGAGGTGGGGTCGGGAGCGGTCTCCATGACGAACTCCATACCGAACTCCTCGCAGGCAGCCTTCATGACCGCGATACGGCGGCTCATGGTCTCATAGGCGAGGTGGCGGGGGAAGGAGATGTGAACGAAGGTGTCGCAGCCCAGCTCGTGAGCGGTGCGAATGATGAGGTAGCCGCGGGCAACGAAGTCGTTGTTGCACACGAGGTCGGCAGCGGAGCCGATCTCGGGCAGGTCCTCATGCGCCTCACCGGCGATGCAGAGAATGTCGGGGCGGCTTTCCTTGATCTGACGGAAGGCCTCGGCCGTGCCGGGGACAGCCTGGTTGACGATGATCGCCTTCATGTCGGGGTCGGCAGAGAGGTTGACGATCGTCTGAATGGTGGTCTCGAGCTCCTCGGTGAAGTTGTCGGGATAGATCGCGAGGGTGACATTCTCCTCGCCATACTTCGCCTGGAACGCCTCGGCGCCGCGGCGGTCGTCCTCAGACTGAGAAACGGAGCCGGTCACGATACCGATGTGGATAACTTCCTCCTGCTGCTGGGAATCGTCGGGAGTCTGGGTGTCATCGGGAGTGGAAGGGGTTTCCTTCTGGCCGCAGGCCACGAGCGAGAACGCCATGACGAGAGCGAGCAGAAGGCTCAGGGATCTTTTCATACTTACCTCCAAATTTGTTTTTTTGCAAGAGACTTGCAGAGTGTATTGTCCAATATAGCCGAAAAATCAGCCCTTGTCAACAGCGAAAAGGGAAAATGAATGGGCAAAATAACAAAATTTGTAAAATTTCAGCCCGATTTTTCAAAAAGTTCGTGCCGCGGCGCATCAGCGTGTTTTCACGCTATCACGCTACACTTTCCCGCCTGAAAGCAGCCCCTCCGCCCTCATTTGTTCGCCTCCGCGTCGCCGGAGAGCGTGTCAAGATAGCGGTAGATCGGCATCAAAAAGCGGAAGCCCTCGAGCACCTCGTCCTTCAGCTCCGGCGTGAAAAGCACGCCCTCGGGATTGTCGTCGCAGCCGATGAAGATGTTCTTGCGGTTGTACCACGGGTTCAGGAGCTTGCCCACATCGCCCTTGGGTCGCTTGAATTCCTCGCCGCCGAGCGTGAAGCGCGACTTTTCCAGCTTCCGCGCCAGCTTCTCGAGCGGCTTCGGGTCGTTCTCGATCCGCGCGCGGAGCTTCGCCATCGTCGCGCTGCCCGCGTCCCAGTAGCCGCAGCCGTAGCTGAAATAGTTCGGCGCGAGCTCAAAATACAGCGCCGGCACGCCCTCGAAGCGCTCGTGCGGGCGCTCGATCGTGAACCAGAGATGGTCCTTGTACGGTCCCTGACCGTGCAGCCGCCGCGCGTCGCGGTAGATGCGACAGATATGCAAGCGCCAGTTCTGCTTCGGAAATTCCGCCGCGAGCGCGTCGAACACCTCGCCCGCGAGCGCGCGCATCGGCGCGTCCACATGATCTAAGAACTCCTGCTTGTGCGCCATGAACCAGCCCCGCTCGTTGTTGAGGCTGATGCCCCAGAGAAAATCGATGGACTGCTGAGAAAAGCCCTGAAACATGAAAATTACCCTCTTTCGTTGATATCTCCGACAGTTTATCACGCCCGCGCGCGGAAAGTAAAGCGGCAAATGCAACAGCCGCGGCGCGGCGGTCGCGGCGCTCCGGCGCAAAGGCGGCGAAAAAACGGCAAATCGCCTTGTGAAAATGCCTCGGCGTGTGCTATAATCAGTATCAGTATAATAGCGTTACAGCATACCCATCTATCGGGACGCGGCGTATGTCCGCGCAAGCACAGAACGGAGGGTGCAGCATGAAACGGAGGCTCCTTTACATCGGCGCCGCGATCCTCGGCATCGCGGTCCTTTTTGCCGTGACTTTGATCGGCGTGTATTTCACGCGCTTTCAAACGCTCGGCACCATCAGGCAGCTCAGCTTTTATGAGGACGGCTATGATCTCTACCAAATGGATATCCGCTATTCCTACGATTTAGATGCCATCATCGCCCGCGGCATCACGGACGATCAGAGTATGTCGGACGCGATCATCGGCGAGGCGCTGCCGCTGCTGCCGGTGACGATCAAGATGCCGTCCTTCGGGTGCAGCGCCTTCTCCCTCACGGGGACGGACGGCGCGGTGCGCATGGGGCGCAATTATGATTTCCGCTACGATACCTCGGCGATGCTCGTTCACTGCGCGCCGAAGGACGGCTACCGCTCCGTGGCCTTTGCCGCGCTGGACAATCTCTCCGCGAACGACCCCGAGGCGGGCGTCAGGGCGCAGCTCGCCGCGCTCACGGCACCGTTCATCTGCCTCGACGGTATGAACGAAAAGGGCGTCTCCATCGCGGTTTTGACGCTCGACAGCGAGCCGACGCATCAGCAAAGCGGCAAGGAGACGATCTTCACGACGCTCGCCATTCGCCTTGTGCTCGACCGCGCGGCGACGACCGAGGAGGCGGTGGAGCTGCTGCGCGGGTACGATATGTACGCCTCCTCCGGCCGCGACTATCACTTCTACATCACCGATGCCTCCGGCGACGGCAGAGTCGTCGAGTACGACTGCGAGAGCGAGACGCGCGAGCTGGTCGCGACGCCGGTCGATGTGGTGACGAACTTCTTCACGATCTACGCCGAGCGCGTGCAGCCCGACCGGAAAAACGGCATCTACGGTCACGGAAAGGAGCGCTATGACGCAATCTGTGCTGTGCTCGACGAGCAGTCCGGCGCGTACACCAACGCCACCGCGTGGGGCGCGCTGCGCGCCGCCGCGCAGGACCCGAACCCCGAAGATGTGACGAGCAACACGCAGTGGTCGATCGTTTTCAACAACACCGCGCGCACGGCGCAGATCGCCCTGCGCCGCCACTGGCAGGACATCTATGAATACGACCTCAACGACAATACCGTCGTGCAGGCCGCGCCGGAGGGCCCCTACGCGGGCGATGTCACCGACGCCGATGTGTTCATCGATCTTCCGAACCTGCGACAGTACGGCGGCTACACCTGCGGCACGACCTGCGTACAGATGGTGATGAACTGGCTCTTCCCCTTCGAGGGCGACATCAACCTCGCCGCGCTGGAGGAGATCCTCGGCTCGACCGATGAGGCGGGAACGACGCCCGAGAGCATTCTCTCCTTTTTCCGCACGCAGAGCGTGAGCGCCGAGGAGCACTACGATATGTCCCTCGATGACCTCGCCGCCGCACTTGATAGCGGCAGCCCCGTGATGCTCGCGATCCAGGCGTGGTCCGCGGCGGAGGACGGAAGCTATAACCTCAGCGACCCGACGGATACGGATACCTATCTGACCGAGGGGCACTATGTGATCTGCGTCGGCTATCGGAGCACGGACGCGGGGCGGATCTTCTACTTCAACGACCCCGCCTGCGTGGGCTACTGCCTTCTATCGGAGGAGGAGCTGGACGCGCGCTGGATCGACACCGATGTGTACGGGCAGGTCTATCCGCACTTCGGCATCGTGATCAGCGGTCAGACGGGGTATGTCTCCACCGGCGTCTATCATCTCGACTGAGCGGCGCGGCGGCGAAGAAGTCCGCAAGCTGTGTTCACGGCTGTGTTCACACCCTCCCCTATCATAAGAAAACCAAAAGGAAAACCCCCGCTTTTTCAGCAGGGGTTTTCCTTTTTTACAACGAACGAGAGGAGGAAACTCTCAACTGTTGACTTTTATCGGTGCGCTCACTTCGCGCTGTGGCCGTGGTCGACCTCGTACATGTGGTTGATGAGCTCGAGCACCTTGTTGGAGTAGCCGATCTCATTATCGTACCAGCTCACGACCTTCATGAAGGTATCGGTCAGCGCGATGCCGGCAGTGGCGTCGAAGATAGAGGTGCGGGAGTCGCCGAGGAAGTCGGAGGAAACGACCGCTTCGTCGGTGTAGCCGAGGATACCCTTCAGCTCGCCCTCGCTCGCCTTCTTCATGGCGACGCAGATCTCATCATAGGTGGTGGGCTTTTCGAGGTTGACGGTCAGGTCGACGACGGAGACATCGAGCGTCGGCACGCGCATGGACATACCGGTCAGCTTGCCGTTGAGCTCGGGAATGACCTTGCCGACCGCCTTCGCCGCGCCGGTGGAGCTGGGAATGATATTCGCCGTTGCCGCGCGGCCGCCGCGCCAGTCCTTGAGGGAGGGACCGTCCACGGTCTCCTGCGTCGCGGTGACGGAGTGGATCGTGGTCATCAGACCGTCCTTGATGCCGAAGTTCTCGTGCAGGACCTTCGCAATGGGGGCAAGGCAGTTGGTCGTGCAGCTCGCGTTGGAGACGAACTGCATATCGCTCGTATAATCCTTATGGTTCACGCCCATGACGAACATCGGCGTATCGTCCTTGCTCGGCGCGGACATGACGACCTTCTTCGCGCCCGCGGCGATATGACCGCCGGCCTTCTCTTTCGTCAGGAACAGACCCGTAGACTCGACGATATACTCGGCACCGATCTTGCCCCACTTGAGGTTCGCAGGGTCCTTCTCGCCGAACACGGGAATGACCTGGCCGTTGACGACCAGCGCATTCTCGCGGCACTCGATGTCTGCCTTGCAGCGGCCGTGCATCGTGTCGTATTTGAGCATATAGGCAAGGTAGTCGGCGGGACAAAGATCGTTGATGCCGACCACATCGATCTCGGGGTGCTCGAGGCAGGCACGGAACACCATGCGTCCGATGCGTCCGAAGCCGTTGATACCGATTTTAATAGACATAGCTTGCGCTTCCCTTCTTCAATGGAATATATCAAATGTATGGCACATTTGGTATTATAGCAGGTCTTGTAAAAAATGCAAGTGTTTTTTCAAATATTTTTCTTAACCACAAAATCCTTGTTTTTTCAACAAAATTTTGCTATGCTCGACTCATGCAGCCGGTGTCCGCGGCACATATTTCCATGGGAAAGCAGACGCGGTTTCGGAAAGGCTATACACAGCTTGCCCAAAGGAGGCGCACTTTATGATGCCCTACGACGAAAAAGATCTCCGCCTGCTTTCAGAGGTTTTGCCGAATGTTTCCGCGCAGCTCCGCTCGTCCATGGTCAATCTCTTTGCCGCGGCGAACCGCATCGCGCAGCCGGAAGCGCGCATGAAGGATCCCGCGCTGGACCGCAACGCAGCCTATCTCACGATGAGCTGCCACCAGATGCTGCGTCTGGTGGGTAACCTCTCCGCGATGAGCGCTCTGGTGGAGAGCGATCCGTTCAACCTGCGCGCCGGAGACATCGTCTCGTTCTGCCGCGCGATCCACGAGCGCGTCGAACCGCTCTATTCCCTGCGCGGCGTCGCGCTGCGCTTTTCGGCGAGCTGCGCCGCGCGCAGCATCTCCTTCGACCGCTCCATGCTCGAGCGCGCGCTGCTCAATCTGCTCTCCAACGCGCTGAAATTTACGCCCAGGGGCGGCTCGGTCGAGCTGCGCGTCGTCTGCACGGAGCGCTCCGTCCGCATCGCCGTAAGCGATACGGGCTGCGGCATCGCGCCCGACCGCCTCGAGCGGCTCTTCGACCGCTATCTGGATACCGGCCGTCTCGACCCGCACCCGCACGGGCTCGGCGTGGGTCTTGCCCTGTGCCGGCGCATCGCGCAGGGACATGGCGGGCTTCTCACGGCGGAATCCGTCGAGGGCGAGGGCTCCACCTTCACGATCTCCCTCCCCGGCGATCCGCCGAAAAATTTCGAGCTGCGCGACCGCCGCGTTGACTACGCGGGCGGCTTCGATCATATCCTCATGGAGCTGAGCGACGCGCTGCCCTATACCGCATTTTTGCGGAATCCCCAGAACGAAAGAAGCGTATGAGCCATGGCAAAAAAAGTTTTGGTCGGAATGTCCGGCGGCGTGGACAGCGCCGCCTGTGTTCTTCTGCTCCGGCAGCAGGGCTATGAGGTCTCCGGCGTCACGCTGCGCCTGCACCATTATAAAGACCGTCCCGGCACCTGCGGCAGCGCCGACGACATCGACGAGGCGGCGCGCGTCGCCGCGCAGATGGGCATTTCGCACGAGGTGCTCGACCTCTGCGACATTTTCCGCCGCGAGGTGATGTCGCGCTTCGTCTCGGAATACTGCGCCGGACGCACGCCCAACCCCTGTCTCGACTGCAACCGTGAGCTCAAGTTCGGCGCGATGCTCGACTACGCGCTCGCGCGCGGCTTCGACTTCGTCGCCACCGGTCACTACGCCCGCGTCGGCTTCGACGATGCCGCGGGGCGCTATACGCTCCTGCGCGGCGTCGATGCCCATAAGGACCAGAGCTATGTCCTCTATCAGATGACGCAGCATCAGCTCGCGCATCTTCTGCTGCCGATCGGCGAGCTGGATAAGCCGAGCGTGCGCGCACTCGCGCAGGCGCACGGACTGCACAACGCCCACAAGCCCGACTCGCAGGATATCTGCTTCGTCCCCGACGGGGACTATGTGCGCTTCCTGCGCGAGTTCGGCGGCGTCGAGCCGGAGGCAGGCGATTTTGTCGATGCGAGCGGGAAAGTCCTCGGCCGCCACCGCGGGCTGGTCGCCTACACCACGGGGCAGCGCAAGGGGCTCGGCGTGAGCGCCGACCGCCCGCTCTATGTCCTCTCAAAAAACGCCGCGGACAACACGGTGCTCCTCGGCGACGATGCGGAGCTTTTCTCCTCCGCGCTCACCGCCTCGCGCGTGAACTGGATCGTCACGCCGCCCGAGTCCCCGCTGCGTGTCACTGCCAAAACGCGCTACTCGCAGCGCGAGTGCGCTGCGACCGTCACGCCGCTCGGCGGCGGCAGAGTCCGCGTGGACTTCGACGCACCGCAGCGCGCCATCACCGCGGGGCAGGCCGTCGTCCTCTATCACGGCGAGCGCGTCGCGGGCGGCGCAACGATCGAACAGGCTCTATAAAAACGAAAACGCTCCGTCCGCGTTCCATCATCGAAACGCGCGGAGCTTTTCTCGTCGGTCAGCGCTCGCTGATGCTGCGCTCGTCCCCAAAGATCAGGTCGTCCACATCGCCGCGGACCGTTCGCTTCTCGTCCATTTCCTCGCCTCCTTCCGCACAAAGCCGTACTCGACCAGTATATGAGCGCAGGGGCGAAATGTTGCACGAAACGCGGCATCTTTTCAAAAGGAAACCTACGGTTGACAAAATGAAACGCGCGGTTGGTGGCGCAAAACGCCAAATCCTGCTATGCTCGAAACAGCAAAGGAAAGGAGTCAGCACCTATGAAGCTATGCGAAAAGCTATACGAGCTGCGCCGCGCGGCGGGGCTCTCACAGGAAGAACTGGCGGAAAAGCTGAGTGTCTCCCGTCAGGCGGTCAGCAAATGGGAGAACGGCGCCGCGCAGCCCGAGCTTAGTAAGCTCGTGGAGCTCAGCCGCCTCTACGGTGTGAGTGTCGATGAGCTCCTCAGCCTCGAAGAAGCGGAGAAGTCCTCCGCCGAGGACGCGGCGCAGGTGCCCGCCGCGACCGCCGAGCCGCCCGCCGAACCGGCAGACAAGAGCGCGCCGAGCCACCGTCAAGCGCTCCTTCGCGGCGCGGTCGCCGCCTGCCTGCTTCTCTCGCTCGGCCTGACGCTCTACAACAGCCACCGCGTCTCCCAGCTCGAAGGGCAGGTCAACTCGCTGCGCTATCAGATCTCGAGCGTGCAGTCCGACCTCTCCGGTCAGATCGCAAGCATCAGCAACTCCGTGCGCAACGCGCTCGAGGAAGGCAACGCGCGCACAGGGAGCTTTGACTACGAGGTCAAGTCCTGTGACATCAACACGGATTCCTGCACGCTCAGCTTTTCCCTACAGCCGAAAACGGTGACCGATCAGCTCACCGTCTCGCTGAACCTCGCATACGGCGACCGAATGCAGACGCTTGACCTCACGCGCGACGAATTCGACCGCTATTGCGGCACGATCACCCTGCCCCTCGTCGATGAGATCGCCGTCACCGCAGTCTACGACCTTGTCGGCGAGCGCTGGCACGAGGAGCTTTCGGGCATCTACAGCCTCCGCACCTACTATACCCCCATGCTCACCGCCGTGCCCATCAGCAGTTACTCGCTCGGCTATGCCGATAAGACCTTCACCTACCGCGCGGCGGCGTGGGAGGACGCGGAGAGCGACCGCGGCGGCAACCTCAAGCTCGGCGCGTACAGCACGAGCGACATCAAGAGCGCCTATCTCGAGTACCGCGTGGATGGCGAGCCCGCCGCGCGCAGCGAGCTGAAGATCGCCCGCTACGACTCCTCGACCAACGGCGCGCTCGCCTGGTGGTCGGGCGAGCTCTACTGGCTGGACGGCGAGCCGGTCTACTCCCTCTACGGCTGGGAGGGCGCGGAGTTCACCGCACCCTACGGCGCGACCGTTGAGGGCGTCGTGCGTATCTTCCTCGCCGACGGCACTGTCCTCTCCGCGCCCGTGCAGAAACTGACCGTCAACTCCCGCGCCGACACCGAGGCTACAGAGATCTCCCTGCCCTACATACTCACAGCAGAATGAACAAAGAAAAGGAGAGCCGCTTCCGGTGGAAGCGGCTCTCTTCTTTGCGTTTTTCACAGTCCCAGACCCGGGATATTCAGCCCACTCGTGAAGGCGTTCATGCGACCGTTCATCGCCTCGTCCGCCTGACGCAGCGCCTCGTTCACTGCGGAGATCACAAGATCCTGCAGCATCTCCACATCGTCGGGATCGACCGCCTCGGGCTTGATCGCGAGCGCGGTGACCTCCTTCTTGCCGTTCACCGTCGCGCTGACGACTCCGCCGCCGACGGACGCCGTGAAGGTCTTCTCCTCGACCTCATGCTGCGCCTTTTCCATCTCCTGCTGCATCTGCATGATGCGCTGCTGCATCTGCATCTGCTGCGCCGCCTGTCCCGCGCCGTTCGAAAAACCGCGGCGCGCGCTGTAGCCCTTTGCCATATCCGTATCCTCCGTGTTTACTTGATGTTGAAATTGTCGAATTTGCCGCCCATGCGCAGCAGATCCTGAAATTTATCGCGTTTTTTGCCGTCCTCCGGCTCGCCGACCGTGAAGCGCACACCGATCTCGCGCCCGACGCTCTGCTCCGTCACCTCGCGCAGCACGCGCACGACCGCCTCGCTGTCGAGCATTTTCTTCTGCACCTCGGTCGAGCAGTACACCGTCAGCACGCCGTTCGCGAGCCGACCGTCCGCCATGCCGATGAAGGCGCGCTTGTCGGGCGTGAGACGGTTTTTGTAGCTCTCCACAAGGTCGAGCCAGATGTCGCCGTCTCCCGCAGGAGGGCTCACCGGCGAGGGCTTTTCCGCCGCTTCCGTCGCCACGGCGGCCTTGGGCTCCGCCTTTACGACCTCCACCGGCTCGCCGTAGGGCGGGGGCGCATCATCGTCATCGTAGGACGGAGGAGCCTCGTCAAGCGGCGGCTCGTCCCACGGCGGGGGCGCGGTCTCTTCGACCGGCGGCGCCTTCTCCGTCCGCTTTTCCCGCTTCGGCTCCGCCGGAGCCTCCGCGCGCGGCGCGGTCTGCGCCGCCGACTCCGCCGCGGCGTAGCGCACGCCCGCAGCCATCTGCTGCTCCAGTCGGGAAAGCCGCGCGTTGATCGCGCTCAGATCGCCCGAGAGCGTCTCGTCGCAGAGCTTCAGCATACACAGCTCCGCGTCCGTGCGGCGGTTGACGCTCACATTCATCTCCGCCGCGGACTTTTGCAGCGTCGTGCAGATCGCGATGAGCCGCGCGCTGTCCGCCAGCGCGCCGAGCTTTTCCATCGTCTGCGGGTCGTAGCCGCCCGTGAGGAGCAGAGCGCCGCCCTCCGGCGCGGTCTTGACGATCAGCAGGTCGCGCGCCAGCGCGCTCAGCTCGCCGAGCACCGCGCCCACATCTTTTCCGCCGTTGTAGAGCTGATGGAGCAGCGCGAGCGCGGCGCGGGCATCGTGCCGCAGAACCTGCTCCATAAGCTGCGCGGTCTGGAGATTGCCCGCCAGTCCCAGCGCTTCGAGCACCGCCGCGCCGTCGATCGTTCCGCCCGATGCGGCGCACTGGTCAAGAAGGCTCAGCGCGTCGCGCAGCGCGCCGTCGGCGATGCGCGAGAGAAGCGCCGCGCCGTCCGGCCGGAGGTCGATGCCCTCCTGCGAGGCGATGTAGTTGAGCCGCCCCTCGATCTGCGCCGGCAGAATGCGCCGGAACGCGAAGCGCTGACAGCGCGAGAGGATCGTCGCGGGCACCTTGTGCAGCTCGGTCGTGGCGAGAATGAACATCAGGTGCTCGGGCGGCTCTTCCAGAATTTTCAGCAGCGCGTTGAACGCTGCGATCGAGAGCATGTGTACCTCATCGACGATATACACGCGCTTTTTCACCTGCGCGGGGGAATAGATCGCCTCGTCCCGCAGGGCGCGGACATGGTCCACACCGTTGTTGGACGCCGCGTCAAGCTCCATCACATCTAAAAATCCGCCCGACTCGATGCCCAGGCACGACGGGCAGCGGTTGCACGGGTCGCCGTTCACGGGCTGCTCGCAGTTGACCGCCTTTGCCAAGATCTTCGCGCAGGTCGTTTTGCCCGTGCCGCGCGTGCCGGTGAAGAGGTAGGCGTGCGACAGCCGCCCCTCCGCCACCTGCCGGCGCAGCGTCTCGGTCACATGCTCCTGCCCGACCACATCGGCAAAGGCCGCCGGACGCCATTTGCGATACAGCGCCTGATACATCTGCGCCGCCCCCTTCGTTTTGATAGAAAAGTCCTCCGTATATAGCTGCGTAACCGGCACCCTCGCGGCACATGAAGCCTCCCGCTTAATGCTGCTCGGTTCCCCGCCTGACATGGTTCGCGGGCGTTCATTGCGCAAGACCGGTCCCGCAGCTATATGCGGAGGACGGATAACAAAGGTATTATACGATACCGCCGCGCGAATGGCAACAAAAATTTTTTTGAAAAATTTTCGAAAAAGGGCTTCACAAATGAGAAAAGCTGTGGTATGATATGCGGGCTGAAAAGTTATGGGCCTGTAGCTCAGTTGGGAGAGCGTACGGTTCGCATCCGTAAGGTCGTGGGTTCGAATCCCTTCAGGTCCACCAAAAAAGGAAAGACGCCGTGAGGCGTCTTTCCTTTTTTCTATAGAGCTGCTTTGCAGAACGGGGCGGGAGATTCTCCCGCCCTGTGTTCATTCCACGGTGACGGATTTGGCGAGGTTGCGGGGCTTATCGATGTCGCAGCCGCGCTGGAGCGCCATATAGTACGAAAAAAGCTGGAGCGGCACGACGCCGAGCGAGGGGAGCAGCAGCGTCGCCGTATCCGGAATGGTGAGGGTGTGCTCGACCGTCTTTTCCATTTCGGCGCGGTGGCTCTCGGTGGTCAGGGCGAGCACATCGGCGCCGCGCGCCTTGACCTCGACCACATTGCTCATCGCCTTATCGAAGAGCGGGCCGTAGGTGCCGAGGGCGAGGACGAGCGTGCCGTCCTCGATCAAGGAGATGGTGCCGTGCTTGAGTTCACCGGAGGCGTATGCCTCGGAGTGGATATAGCTGATCTCCTTGAGCTTGAGCGAGCCCTCGAGCCCGAGGGCATAGTCCAGATTGCGCCCGATGAAAAAGACATTCTCGTGGTGGAAGTAGCGGGCGGCATATTTCTGGATATCCTCGCAGCTTTTGAGCGTCGCGGCAACCTTTTCGGGCAGCGCCGAAAGCTCACGCACCGCCTCGTCGTACTCGTCCGCGCCGACCGTGCCGAGAATGCGGGCGAAGAAAAGCCCGATCATATCCAGCACCGCGAGCTGCGTGGAGTACGCCTTGGTCGTGGCGACGGCGATCTCGGGCCCCGCCCAGGTGTAGAGCACATCGTCCGACTCGCGGGCGATGGACGAGCCGACCACATTGACGATCGAGAGGATATACGCCCCGCGCTTTTTCGCCTCGCGCAGCGCCGCCATCGTGTCGAGCGTTTCACCCGACTGGCTGATGACGATGACGAGCGTTTTGTCGTTCACGATCGGGTCGGAGTAGCGGAATTCGCTCGCGAGGCACACCTCGACGCTGCGGCGCAGCAGATGCTCCAAATTGTACTTTCCGACCATGCCGACATGATAGCTCGAGCCGCAGGCGACGATGAAGATGCGCTCGAAGCCGGCGATGCGCTCCGCCGTGAGCTTCAGATCGTCCAGCACGACCTCGCCGCCGCGCAGGCGCGGCG
>CAYWAS010000024.1:0-25542 GCA_964455915.1 uncultured Oscillibacter sp.
GACAGCTACCTGCTGGTGGTGTCCATGGGCTATGACTACAACGGCAACCGGCGGAGGCCGCAGCAGAAAACGGTGCATCCGCCCAGGGAGCTGACACCGAAGCAGAAAGAGAAATGGCTGGAGGAGCAGGCGCTCCTCTTTGAGATGGCGTGCAAAAACGGCAGCCGTCCGGTGGACAAGTCCATCACGCTGGGAAAGTATGTGGAGCTGTGGCTGCGGGACATCGCCCCCAACAAGCTGGCAAAATCCACGCTGGCGCGGGACAGGCAGGACATTGACCGCTTCCTGCCGCACCTGGGCAGCTACAAGCTGACGGAGCTGCGCCCCGAACATTTCCGCAGCTATTACGCCGAGCTGCGAAAAGTAAAAAGCACCACGACCGGAAAGCCGCTCTCCGAGCATACGGTAGAGGGAGTCCACGCCTGCATCTGTGGAATCCTCTCCGATGCTATGGAGGGCGGCTATCTGGATCATAACCCGGCATGGCGAACCTATAAATACAGCGGCAAGAAGAAAGAAAAGATCATCGCCAACGAGGAGACCGTGCGGCAGGTGGTGTCAGCATTGGAAGAAGAGAGCATCAAGTACGAGACCTACTTCAAGCTCATCATCGCCACGGGAATGCGGCGGGGCGAGTGCTGCGGTCTGAAATGGTCGGACATCGACTTTCAGGAGCGCACCATCCATGTGCAGCGGAATGTGGTCAAGGTCACCGGTGAGGAGATTTTCGTAAAAGAACCGAAAACCACGGCAGGCGACCGCTATGTGTACTTCTCGCCGGAGATGGAAAGCCTGCTGAAAGAGTATCGTCGGGAGTGCAACTGGCAGACGGAAACCTACGAGGAACGGAAGATGACCGAGGACGATTATGTATTCCGCAGAAACGGATATGAGCTGCCCATGACGCCGTCCACCTTCACATGGCGGTTCAAGCTGATTTTGAAAAAGCACGGTCTGCCGGAGCAGCTCAATGTCCACTCCCTGCGTCACAGCAACGCCAGCCTCCTGATTGCGGGCGGTGCGGATGTGGCGACGGTTGCGGGGCTGCTGGGACACAGCCAGCCATCGACCACGCTGGATATCTACACCCACGCCTTCGACAAGAACAAAAAGGCGGCAAGCCGGGAACTGCATAAGGGGTTGGAGATTTGAGACGAACCCACGATGGTTCTCCGAAGTGACAGCAATGCAATTTGAGAACGATTTTAACGAAAACGCTCGTAAACAGCTTGTTTACGAGCGTTTTGTCCGGTGGCAAAGATCTGATATTTATTTCATATTGTTATCGCGGAGCTCCGGCTGTGCGGGACGTTGTCATTTCAAGAGAACAAGCCGTCAATTTATTTCAGGGAAGAATCGCCGCAGCCGATTCCCCACCGTACTTTGCAGCAGCGCAAGAATGCGCCCGACGAAGACAGCCGAGGCGATGGTGGCGATGCCGAAGCCAATGATCCGGTGCGCCCCGAGCAGACCGAGCAGCAGTGAAATGAGGACACACGTACAGTCGTAGACGATCTTCACGGAGCCCATCTGTTTCTTTGCAGCGCGGCTGATGGTCTGGACTGCTCCGGTCGGCGGATCGGGGACCAGACGCGCTGTGACGATCAGCATAATGCCGAAGGCGGTAAAAAAGAGGCTTCCGCACAGGCAGACGATCTGCATGACGAGACTTCCGGCAGAGGGAAGCAGCGCGTCCCACAGGTCGATCACAAAGCCGAACAGGAACGACACGGGCAACTGCAAAAGGATTCCGACATATCGTTCTCGCTCGCTCAGGATCAGCTCCATGGAGATGTTGACGAGGTAGAAAACAATACTGAGCGTGCCAAGGCTCAGCGGTACGAGGTGCATCGCAGCATAGGGAATGCTGTTGATGGGCGAAACGCGCCCATTTCGCATTTCACGCACAAAACGATCCCGAATCCCAGCAGGAGCGCACCCACGATGTAGAGAAGAATGCGGGAGAATATAGATGCTTTTGCGCTGTTTTCGTTCTTTTCAGCCATTTTGTTCACCTTCGGTTTCTTTAGCAGCTTCCGGTATGGAGAAAGACACTTGCTTGCGCAAGTGTCTTTCTCTGGTATGCCCGACTGGATTCGAACCAGCGGCCTTTGGAGTCGGAGTCCAACGCTCTATCCAACTGAGCTACGGGCACATGACTTTGTTTGCGCTACATAGTATAGCAAACTTTCGGGAAAGTGTAAAGCAAAATTTGGCAGAAAAATGATCGTTAAAAAAGTTGACAGCTTTTCCCCTATCCTCTACAATAAAGAAAGACCAGAATAGAGAAGTGAACACGATGAAAAAAGAAAATATTTCCGACGCCGTGATACGGCGTCTCCCCCGCTACTACCGTTATCTCGACGAGCTGCACGCGCGCGGGATCGTCCGCATCTCCTCCAGCTCGCTCGGCGAGCGCATGGGCGTCACCGCCTCGCAGATCCGCCAGGATCTGAGCTGCTTCGGCGAATTCGGGCAGCAGGGCTACGGCTACAACATCATGGAGCTGCGCGCGGAGATCGGCCACATTCTCGGCGTGGACGAGCAGCATCGTCTCATCGTCATCGGCGCGGGTCATCTCGGTCACGCGCTGCTGCAAAACTTCGACTTTGTGCAAAGCGGCTTCCTCTTCGACACCGCCTTTGATACCTCGCCCGCCGTCATCGGCAGCACGGTCAACGGCATCACCATTCGCAGCATGGACGAGCTGGACGCCTATTTTGACGCCTATCACCCCTCCGTCGCCGTGCTGACCGTGCCGAAGGCGGTCGCGCAGGAGGTCGCAGACCGCCTGATCGCGCTCGGTGTGCGGGGCATCTGGAATTTCACCAACGTTGAGCTCAGCGGCAGCGTTTTCTTTGAAAATGTTCATTTTGCCGACAGTCTGCTCACCCTCAGCTACCGCATCACCAAGCAATCCCCCGCAGAATGAAAAGGAGCCATTCATGAAAAAACGCACCATTCTTCTCTCCCTCCTGCTCGCCGTGCTCGTGCTGGCAGGCTACGCAGTCGCCGCGGGCGGCGACGCGGGTGATCCCCTTGTCTCGCTCGATTTTTTAGACGGCGTCTTCCGCTCGCAGGCGGAGGAGCGGCTCGACGAGGCCGTCGCCGCATCCGACGCTGCCGCGCTCGATGAGGCGGAGCGGCTCTGGGCTGCCGCCGTTGCCCGCGCGGAGGCCTCCGCCGGCTCGGACTATACCGCCACGATGACCGAGGTCCGCGTCAAGCAGGGCGATATCCTCTCCGGCGGCACGGGGCTGCAGGTCCTCCCGCTCACGGGCGCTCTGAGCGTTTCGTTCTCCTCGGGCGCGGTCGTCGATGTGACCGACGGCACCGAGCTCGCCAGCGGGGACACGCTCAAGGCGAACCACCGTTATCTCGTCGCCGAGGATACGCTCGCGCTCTTTACCGTCTCTTCCAAAACGGCGGTACTGAATTACTGCGGCGGCTACAGCTTCACGCTCTCCGACACGCCGGACCGCAACGCCATGGCGGACGCGCTGCGCGCGCTCTCGCTCTTCCGCGGAACGGGCAGCGGCATCGGCAGCGGCTATGAGCTTGAGCGCACGCCCTCGCGTGCCGAGGCGCTGGTCATGCTGATCCGTATGCTCGGCGAGGAAAGCGCCGCCCTCTCCTGCACTGCGGCGCACCCCTTCACCGATGTGCCCGAGTGGTGCGCGCCCTATGTCGCCTACGCCTACGAAAAGGGCTACAGCAACGGCATCGGCTCCGGACTCTTCGGCACGCAGTACGACGCCACCGCGCTCCAGTACACCGAGTTTCTGCTGCGCGCGCTCGGCTACAGCTCGACTGCGACAACGGATATCTCCGACGCACCGGAGCGTGCGCTTGCCGCCGGTGTGCTCACCTCGTCCGAGTGCGCGCTGCTGCGCGGCACGGACTTCCTGCGCGCGGACACCGTCTATCTCTCTTACTACGCGCTCTCTGCCCGCACGAGCAGCGGGAGCGAGCTGAGCCGTTCGCTCATCAACGCGGGCGTGTTCAGCGAGGCGGATTATCGCGCGGCGCAGAAATTGGTCTCGACCGCCCGTCTTGCGTGAACCGATCCGCGCCTTTCGCATACTATGAAGTGAGACCGCCACGGCGGCGGGCTCTATCTTCATGGGAGGTTACGACTATGTGCAATAACGGTTCCTTTGGCGGTGGCGGCTGCTGCTGGATCATCATTATCATTCTGCTCCTGATCTGCTGCTGCGGCTGCGGCGGCAACAATGGCTGCGGCTGCAACAACGGTTGTGGCTGCAACAACGGTTGTGGCTGCAACAGCGGCTGCGGCTGCTGAGCGGAGCAATACACAAGGAGGGCTGCGGTGCAGCCCTCCTTTTCCGTTTCTCTTTTGTGCGCTCGCCTCACAGTCGGCGCGCTGCCACGAACAGGTTCGGTGGCGCGGGATAGAGGACGCCCGTTTCCAGCACCTCAAAGCCCGCCGCGGCGATCTCCGCCGGCAGCTTCCCCTTCCGGTCGAAGGAGACATGGGGCATCTTCCCCGTGTGGCTGCGCCACCATTTCCGCACGCGCTCGCGCGTGAAGCCGTCCCCAAGACAGTCGGTCGCGGAGAGGAACTCGCCGCCCTCGCGCAGCAGCGCGCGAATGCGCGCGAGCGCCGCCGCGCGGTCCTCGAGATAGAGCAGCACATTGCAGGCGAGCACCGCGTCGAAGCTCCCCTCGCGGAGCGTCGGGTCGAAGAGGTCGGTCTGCGTGACCGTCAGATTCGCAAGCCCCTCTGCCGCCGCTTTTTCCCGCGTGATGCGCACCATTTCGCCCGAGAGGTCGATGGCGCGCACCTCCTTCACGCAGCGCGCGACGGGCAGCGTGACGATGCCCGTGCCGCAGGCGAAGTCGAGCACGCGGTCGCTCGGCGCAAGGCGGCGGAGAATGCGCGCCTCCGTCTCGCGGTAGGCTGCCGCGTAATGCGTCCCCACCTGCTCATCGTAACGCTCCGAGCGCATATCCCAGAAGTCCTGCACTGTCATGCCGCTCCCGCTCCTTTCTCCGAATGGGGTCCCCCTCTATCGCTCGGGACGGTAGACTCCGCCCTCGCCGTAGATGTGGACGGTCCGCTCGCGGTAGAGCTCCATGATCGCGCCGGCGAGCGCGTCGGGGTCGTGGCGGGCGAAATCGCCCTGCGCCGAGGCGAGCGGCCGCTCGACAAGCTCGATGCCCATCGCCGCGATTCGCTCGCGGTCGACCTCGATCGCCTCCGCACCCTCGGCGCGATAGCGCGCGGCCAGCGCGTCGGGGATCGGCGAATCGTTCGCAAGGCACAGCTCGACAAGGTCGCCCGCCGCATGGTGCAGCAGCGCGCAGAGATGGTCGGCGGCGGTGTAGCCCTCGGTCTCGCCGTCCTGCGTCATGATGTTGCAGACATAGATCTTGCGCGCGTCCGACGCGGCGATGGCCTCCGCCACGCCATCTACAAGAAGGTTCGGAATGATGCTGGTATAGAGGCTGCCGGGACCGAGGAGAATGAGGTCCGCGCGCTCGATGGCGTCGAGCGCGTCCGGCTGCGCCGCGGGGTGCGCGGGCAGCAGCTCGACATGGTCGATGCGGCAGTCCTGCTGCTTTTTGAAGCCGAATATGCTGCTCTCGCCGACGACGCAGGCGCCGTTTTCAAAGGTCGCGGCAAGGCGCACATCTGTGGTCGTGACCGGAATGACGGTGCCGGTGATGGCGAGCACCTGCCCCATGCTGCGCACGGCCTCTTCAAAAGAGCCGGTCACGCCGTTGAGCGCGGCGAGGAGGAGATTGCCGAAGCACTGTCCGCGCAGCGTGCCGCCCTCGAAGCGATAGGCAAGGAGCTGCTGCATGACCGGCTCGGTGTTGGCAAGCGACTCCATGCAGTGGCGGATATCCCCGGGCGGGAGCATACCGATGTCGCGCCGGAGCATACCGCTGCCGCCGCCGTCATCGGCCACGGTGACAACGGCGGTAAGATTTTTGGTGTATTTTTTCAGCCCCCGCAGCATGGTCGAAAGTCCCGTGCCGCCGCCGATGGCGACAATGCGCGGTCCCTGCTCCCATTGCCTGCGGTCGGGGAGGCGAGTATCCATCGTTCTTCCTCTTTTCGCGCGCACAAGGCGCAGAGCGCGGCGCGAGCGCGCCGCGGAAGTTTGACTTTTTAAGAAGTATAGCATATTCCTTAAGATTGCACAAGCTCCCTTGCAATTTCCGATGGCGCGTGCTACACTCGGAGCAAATCGTTCAGAAGATATAAAGGCGGTGCTTTGATGGGACATTTCTGGGATACGGTCGATACGATCGGCGAGGGCTTCGGCTTTGCGCTCTTCGGTCCCTATCATCTCGGCGTGCTCGCGGGAATGCTCGTGCTTGCGCTCGTGCTCACGCGCCTCTACTGCGCGTGCGATGCGGCGGGACGGCGGCGGTGGCGCGCGGTCGTGGCGGCGCTGCTGCTCGCGGACGAGCTGTTCAAATATTTCGGGCTCCTCGTCGGCGGGAATTTTGAGCTGAACTATCTCCCGCTGCACCTTTGCAGCATCAACATCTTCCTCATCGCGCTGCACGCATGGCGGCAGCCGAAGCTCCCCTCGAGCTTTCTCTACTTCGTCTGCCTTCCCGCCGCCTGCGCAGCGCTGCTCTTCCCGACCTGGACAGAGCTGCCGACGCTGAACTTCATGCACCTCCACAGCTTTTCGGTCCATTTCCTCCTCGCGCTCTATCCGCTCACGCTGACCGTCAGCGGCGACATGGACCCGCAGCCGCGCGCGTTCCCGCGCTGCTGTCTGCTGCTCGCGCTCATGGCAGTGCCGATCTACCTCTTCAACCTCCGCTTCGGCACGAACTTCATGTTCCTCATGTGGGCCGACGCGGGCAATCCGCTCGCACTCTTCGAGCGCTTCGGTAGCCATCTGCTCGGCTATCCGGTGCTCTGCTCGCTCGTTTTCGCCGTGATGCTTCTGCTCCTGCGCCTGCGGCGCAAAGACCGCGGCGTGTCGGTAAGGCATTAGCGCTCCCCTCCTCGCTCCCGCCTCGCGGCGGGGGCAATTTTTTTGTGAATTTTTTGTATCATTTCCGCTTTCCGCTTGACAATAAATCTGGTTTCGGCTACAATAGCGCAGTCGATAGGTCGTATGCGACATTTTTATTTTTCCGCAAAAAAGGGGGGACCGCGATGGGAGCGCCGCATACCATGCCCAAGGGGCTGCGCTTCGGCATTCTGCACCGCACGATCCGGCGTCAGCTCGACGATCATGTGCGCGAGTCCGAGCTCACGGGCGTGCAGTTCGGCGTGCTCGGCGCGCTCGGGCGGCTCGAGCACGAGGGCTGCGAGGTGACGCAGAAGCTCCTCGAGCAGGCGGCGCACATCACGCACGCGACGATGACGGAGCTTTTGAAAAAGTTAGAGCGCAAGGGCTTTGTCACCTGCCGCACGAGCGAAACGGATCACCGCTGCAAGGTCATCTCCTCCACCGAAAAGGCGCGTGTGCTCCACCGCGCCATCGACGAACTGGACGAGCGCATTTTCGCCTCGCTCTGCCGCGGGCTGAGCGAGGAGGAGATCGCGGCTTTTCTGCGCATCACCGATGTGATGCTGCAAAACGCCAAGGAACTCAACGACGCACGGGAGAATCCCCCGTGCGGGAAAGGATCGTGAAACACCATGATACGGCAGCTACTGAACTGTGTGCGCGAATTCAAAAGCGCCACGATCTGGACACTGGTGCTCATTCTCTGTGAGGTCGGCATCGATGTCATCATTCCCTTCAAAACAGCGGAGCTCATCAACGCCGTCAAAGCCGGCGCGGAGCTGGAGAGCATCGTGCGCGTGGGGGTAGTCCTCGTGCTGCTGGCGATGATCTCGCTCGTGTGCGGCGGCGCGGCGGGCTTCACCGGCTCGAAGGCGGCGGCGGGCTTTGCCCGCAATGTGCGCCATGACCTCTTCGCGAAGGTGCAGGAGTTCTCGTTCGAGAGCATCGACAAGTTCTCCTCCGCCTCGCTCGTCACGCGCATGACCACCGATGTGCAGAATGTGCAGATGGCGTATATGATGTGCATTCGCATCGCGGTGCGCTCTCCGCTCATGATGATCTTCTCGATCGTCATGGCCTTCATCATGGGCGGCAAGCTCGCCTATACCTTCGTCATCATCGTGCCGGTGCTGGTGTGCGGACTGCTGTTCATCGCGCACAAGGCGATGCCCGCGTTCCGCGCGGTGTTCCGCAAGTACGATAAGCTCAACGAGTCCGTGGAGGAAAATGTGCGCGCGATGCGCGTCGTCAAGGGCTTTGCGCGCGAGGCGCACGAGACGGAGAAGTTCACCGCAGCGAGCGACAATATCCGCCGCGACTTCACCTTTGCCGAGCGCGTGGTCGCTTTCAACTCCCCGCTGATGCAGCTTTGCGTCTACTTCAACACGATCTTTGTGCTCTTCATCGGCTCGAAGCTCATTGTCACGAGCGGCGGCACGACGATCGATGTCGGCCAGCTCTCGGCGATGCTGACCTACTGTATGCAGGTGCTGATGGCGCTGATGATGCTCTCGATGATCTATGTGATGCTCACGATGTCCGCCGAGTCCATCAAGCGTATCAGTGAGGTGCTGAGCGAGGAGAACACGCTCACCGATCCCGCCGAGCCCGTGGGCGAGGTGCGCGACGGCTCGATCGACTTCGAGAATGTGAGCTTCAAGTATTCCGTGGGCGCGGAGAAATACGCCCTGCGGGACATCGACCTGCACATCGCCTCGGGTCAGACCGTGGGTATCCTCGGCGGCACGGGCTCGAGCAAATCGACGCTGGTGCAGCTCATTCCCCGCCTTTACGACGTGACCGAGGGCAGCGTCAAGGTCGGCGGCGTCGATGTGCGCGAGTATTCGCTCGACACGCTCCGCGGCGCGGTGAGCATGGTGCTGCAAAAGAACGAGCTCTTCTCCGGCACGATCAAGGAAAACCTCCGCTGGGGCAACGAGAATGCCACCGACGAGGAGGTCGAGGAGGCCTGCCGTCTCGCCTGCGCGGACGAGTTTATCCGGACCTTCCCCGACAAATATGATTCCCGCATCGAGCAGGGCGGCACGAATGTCTCCGGCGGACAGAAGCAGAGGCTCTGCATCGCCCGCGCGCTGCTCAAAAAGCCGAAGATCCTGATTTTGGACGACTCGACCAGCGCGGTCGATACGCGCACCGACGCGCTGATCCGCGACGGCTTCCGCACCTATATCCCCGAGACCACCAAGCTCATCATCGCCCAGCGCGTGGCGAGCGTGCAGGACGCCGACCTCATTCTCGTGATGGACGGCGGTGCTATCGCCGCGATGGGCACGCACGAGGAGCTGCTCAAGTCCTCCGACATCTATCGAGAGGTCTACGAATCCCAGACGAACGGAGGGGAAGAGAATGCCTAAAGTGAATCCTCATGCCGATCCCACGCGCCGCGACCTCGGTCCGGCGGCACTCAAGCGGACGGTCAAAAAGCTCTTTTCCTATTACCCTGTGCTCGCGCCGGTGACCTTCGCGTGTATCCTCTTCTCGGCGATCGTCTCCTCGATCCCCTCGCTTTTCACGCAGAATGTCATTCAGGTCATTCAGAGGTGGTATGTGAGCCGCGACTGGGCGGCGGCAAAGGCGGAGATCGTCCCCTACCTGACGCTGCTCGCAGTGCTCTATGTGCTCGCCCTCATCTCGATCACGGTGTATAATCAGCTCATGGCGTATATGACGCAGGGCTTCCTGCACAAGCTGCGCAGTGAGATGTTCGAGAGTATGCAGCGCCTGCCGATCCGCTATTTCGACACCCATCAGCACGGCGATATCATGAGCCACTACACGAACGATATCGACACGCTCCGCCAGCTCGTCTCCCAGTCCATTCCGACGCTCATTCAGGCGGGCGCGATCGTGCTCGTGGTCTTCTCCATCATGCTCTACTTCTCGTTCTGGCTGACGCTGGTGCTGCTTGTGGGCATCGTGGCGATGATCTTCGTGACCAGGAAGATCGGCAGCGGCAGCGCGAAATACTTCGTGCGCCAGCAGAGGGCGGTCGCCGCGACCGAGGGCTTCATTCAGGAGATGATGACGGGTCAGAAGGTCGTCAAGGTCTTCTGCCACGAGGCGCAGAGCGTGCGCGACTTCGACGCGCGCAACGACGCACTCTTTGAGGACAGCTACCGCGCGCAGGCGTATGCCAGCGTGCTCGGCCCCATCATCGGCAACATCGGCAATATCCTCTATGTGCTCATCGCCTTCATCGGCGGCGTGTTCCTGCTCGTGGGGCTGCCGAATGTGTCGCTCTCGGGCAAGGCGCTGGATATCTCCATTCTCGTGCCCTTCCTCAATATGGCAAGGCAATTCACCGGCAATGTCAACCAGCTCTCGCAGCAGATGAACTCTATCGTGATGGCGGGCGCAGGCGCGCAGCGCGTCTTTAACCTGATCGACGAAGCGCCCGAGACGGACGACGGCTATGTGACGCTCGTCAACGCCGAGCTCGCGCCGGACGGCACGATCACCGAGGCCGATCACCGCACGGGCCGCTGGGCGTGGAAGCACCCGCACTCCGACGGTACGCTCACCTACACCGAGCTGCGCGGCGATGTGCGTCTCGCAGAGGTGGACTTCGGCTATGTCGAGGGGAAAGAAGTGCTGCACGATGTTTCCGTCTACGCCGAGCCCGGGCAGCAGGTCGCCTTCGTCGGCGCGACGGGCGCGGGCAAAACGACCATCACCAACCTCATCAACCGCTTCTACGACATTGCCGACGGCAAGATCCGCTACGACGGCATCAACATCAACAAGATCAAAAAGAGCGACCTGCGCCGCTCGCTCGGCCTTGTTTTGCAGGATACCAACCTCTTCACCGGCACGGTGATGGAGAATATCCGCTACGGCCGTCTCGACGCGACGGACGAGGAGTGCCGCGCGGCGGCACGGCTCGCAGGCGCGGACGACTTCATCACGCGTCTTCCGCGCGGCTATGAGACGGAGCTCACGAACAACGGCGCGAATCTCTCGCAGGGGCAGCGCCAGCTCCTCGCCATCGCCCGCGCGGCGGTCGCCGACCCGCCGGTGATGATTCTCGACGAGGCGACCAGCTCCATCGACACGCGCACCGAGGCCATCGTCCAGCGCGGCATGGAGCATCTCATGAAGGGGCGCACGGTGTTCGTCATCGCGCACCGGCTCTCCACGGTCAAAAACTCCGATGTCATCATGGTGCTCGACCACGGGCGCATCATCGAGCGCGGCAGCCACGAAAAGCTCATCGCCGAAAAGGGCACCTACTATCAGCTCTACACCGGCGCGTTCGAGCTGGAATAAACGATCGGCGATGCCGAAACAGATCTCTGCGCACCCCGAAGGAGGAACGCGGGCATGAAGCTCTGTCTCATTCAAATGGATATGAAGCTCGGCGAGAGCGCGGATAATTTTGCCCACGCCGAGGCGCTCCTGCGCCGCGCGGCGCAGACGGGCGCGGACCTTGCGCTGCTGCCCGAGACCTGGAACACCGGCTTTTTCCCCGCCGACCTCGCCGCACAGAGCGACCGCGACGGCGCGGCGGTCGGGGCGCTGTGCGCGCCGCTCGCCCGCGAGCTGAATATGAACATCGCCGCGGGCTCGGTCTCCGACCTGCGCGGCGGCAGGGTCTACAACACCGCCTATGTCTTTGACCGCTCGGGCGCGTGCGTCACCGCCTACGACAAAACGCATCTTTTCACGCCCATGGGCGAGCACGAGCACTACGCGCCCGGGTCGCGCACCGTGACCTTCGAGCTTGACGGACACCGCTGTGGCATTCTCATCTGCTACGATCTCCGCTTCCCCGAGCTCGCCCGCACGCTGACGCTCGACGGCGTCGAGCTGCTGCTCCTTCCCGCGCAGTGGCCGGCGGTGCGGCTCTATCCCTGGCAAACGCTCACCGCGGCGCGCGCCATCGAAAATCAGATCTTCCTCGCCGCCTGCAACTCCTGCGGCCGCGCGGGAGAGACGGTCTACGGCGGACACTCGCGCATTCTCTCGCCGCTCGGCGAGGTGCTTGCCGAGGGCGGCGCGGGCGAGGAGCTTCTCACCGCCGAGCTGGATTTTTCCACGCTCGCGGGCATTCGCTCGTCGATCGGCGTGCTGCACGACCGCCGGAGCGAGCTCTATCATCTCTGACGCAAAAAAGGAGACGGCAGCGCCGTCTCCTTTTTTCATTGCTGTTGCTGCCGGGAGTTGGTCTGGGAGATCTCGGGCAGAAACTCCATGAAGCGGATCGAATAGAGGTCCGCGCTGATGTAGCTCTGGCGCCGGGGCTGATAGAGGGCGATGTAATCGCTGCCCACCTCGTAGAGAATGCCCTGCGCGACCACGGTCTGCCGCGTGCCGACGAGGAAGCTCACGATCACGCTGCGCCCCACATTGCGCGCCATCAGGCTCTTCCAGGAGCTGTGGAGAAGCTGCTCCGCCGAGCTCACGCCCGGGAGCGTGGAGGGCAGCGGGCCGAGGCTCGTGTCGGGTCGGCTGCTGTCCTGCACGGCGGAGGAGACCATGCCCTGCATCGCGCTGCCCTGCGCCGCGCTCGGCGCCATGCCCGCCTGCATTTGCTCCGCCTGCTCCGACTCCGCCGCATTCTCGCCGCTCCTTTGCGGAGTGCTGCTTTCGATCATCGTTTCGTAGGTGCTCACGCCGCCGCGCGCCGCCATGGGGAGCGCGCGAGTGCCGTTCGCCGCACCGTAGTGCGTCAGCTCGATCATCGCGTCAAGTCCTTTCCTGTCATAAAATCAGAGTTTCGCTCTTCAGGTGTCGTAATACGCCTCGGTGGGATCGTAAAAGCAGTGGTCGCCGATGCGCGTGCGGAACACGCCGACGCGCGAGGGAAAGTTGGCGCGGCAGTGCTCCGAAAAGGGATTGAAGAACCACAGCGCATCGCCCAGTCCGCTCAGGCGGTTGCCGGCGATCGCCCAGTCGGCGATGGCGTAGTGCTCGTCGGTCGGGCGCATATTATAGATGTTCTGCGGGTTGTAGACCCCCGCCTCCGTCTCGCTCGCGCAGACGAACTGCCCCGGCTGCATGATGATGCGCCGAATGCTGCCCTGCCCCACGCGCGCGTATTCCCCACCCGAGGCGTGGACGCGGTTCATCACCACGCTCGCCACCGCTTTCATGCCGTTTTCTCCCTCGCCGCCCGCCTCGCACTCAATGAGCCGCGCGAGCAGCTCGCGCTCCGAGTATGCCATCGCCCCGCCCCCTGCCTGCCGTTTCTCTCGCTCCAGCTTATGCGCGCGCTGTCTGTCCGCGTGAAAAATTTTTTTGCGCGGCGGGAACTTTTTTCCGTTTCGCTCGTCTAAGTAACCGTGCGAGAACGAAAAAAGCTCTCAAAATGCACCGCAGCGCCCCGCGAGCTTCGCGGGGCGCTGCTTTTTTCTTTTCTGCGATCGGACACTTCAGGGGATCTCGTCCTCGACCGGTGGAGCCTCCTCCGCCGCCTGCTGCGCGGCAAGCGCCGCCTCGCTCATCGCGCCGAGGCCGCCGCGCATCTGGATCTCCTCCCACTTTTCGCGCGTGATGAGGAGCTGACGGGGCTTCGAGCCCTCGAAGGGGCCGACGATGCCGCGCTCCTCCATCTGATCGACCAGACGCGCCGCGCGCGAGTAGCCGAGCTTCAAGCGGCGCTGGAGCATCGAAACGGACGCCTGACCGGTCTCCATCACGACATCGATGGCCGCGGGCAGCAGCTCGTCGCCCTCCTCGGGGACCGGCTCTGCCGCAGCAGCGGCGGGCGCGCCCTTGCCGCCCTTTTCGCGCTCGGCGACCGCCTCTTCGATCTTGCTGATGACGCTCTCGTCGTACTGCGCCGCACCGTTCGCCTTGACGAAGCCGACCACGCGGTCGATCTCCTCGGCGGAGATGAAGCAGCCCTGCACGCGGCGGGGCTTGCCCTCGCCGAGCGGGGCGTAGAGCATATCGCCGCGGCCGACGAGCTTCTCCGCGCCGGTGGTATCGAGAATGATGCGGGATTCGAGCGACGACGCCACCGCGAACGCGATGCGGCTGGGGATATTCGCCTTCATAAGACCGGTGATGACATCGGCGGAGGGTCGCTGCGTCGCGATGACGAGGTGCATACCCGCCGCGCGTCCCATCTGCGCCACGCGGCAGATGGACTCTTCGACCTCCTTCGCCGCGACGAGCATCAGGTCGGCGAGCTCGTCGATCACGACCACGACGCTCGGGAGCTTTTTAAGCTCCTCGTCCGCCGCGGCGAGCGCGTTGTAGCCCGCGAGGTCCTTGACATTGCGCTCGGAGAACATTTTGTAGCGCTTCATCATCTCGTAGACCGCCCATTGCAGCGCGCCCGCCGCCTTTTTCGGGTCGGTGACAACGGGAATGAGCAGGTGCGGAATGCCGTTGTAGGGCGCGAGCTCGACCATCTTCGGGTCGACCATAATGAAGCGCACCTCGTCGGGCGTGGATTTATAAAGGAGCGAAATGATGAGCGAATTCGTACACACCGACTTGCCCGAGCCGGTCGTACCGGCGATGAGGACATGGGGGAGCTTGCCGATGTTGCCGACGATGTTGTTGCCCGCGATGTCCTTGCCGACCGAGAAGGCGACCGTGGACTTGTGCTGGGTGAATTCGCGCGACTCGATCACCTCGCGGATATGGACGGGCGTGACGAGCTTATTGGGCACCTCGATGCCCACGACGGAGATCTTGTCCGGAATGGGCGCGATGCGCACGCCGCTCGCGCCGAGCGCGAGGGCGATATCGTCGGCAAGGTTCGTGATCTTCGAGAGCTTCACGCCCTGATCGAGCGTGAACTCATAGCGCGTGACGCTGGGACCGCGCACCACATCGCCCGCGTGCGCGTCCACGCCGAAGCTCTTGAGCGTTTCGGCAAGGCGGCGGGAGTTGTTGCGCAGCTCCGCGCCCGCCTCGGCAGCGCCGCCCGCGCTGCCCTCGTCGAGCAGCGTGATGGGCGGGAAGCAGTATTCGGGGACCTCCTGCGCGAGCTCGCTTTCGATCTCGTCCGCGACACGGTCGGCCTCCGCCGCGACCTCCTCGGACGCATTGGTCTTCGCCGCGCTCGGCACGCTCGGCTCGACCGGAGCGCTCGGAGCAACCGGAGCAACTGGCACAGACGGTCTGGGCGGCTCGACGACCGGCTCGATCGGAGCCGCCGGCGCGGCCGGCTCTGCGCTCACGACGGGGGCGAGCGAAGCCGGCGCCGCTCTCTCGACCGGCGCGGCGGGAGCGACCGGCGCACTTTGCACAGGCGGCACGATCGGCGCAGCCTCTACGCTCGGCGCGGCGGGAGCGCTCGGCGCACTCTCGCTCTTCGCAGTCAAAAGCTCGTCCGGCGTGCGGACGCTGTCGCTCTTATGCGCGAAAAAGCCCGAGAACTTCCCCTCCCGCTTCGGCTTCACCTCGCCGTCGAGCGGGATATCGATGCGCGCCTTGGGCTTCTCCGCACGCGGCGCGGGGCGCGGTGCTTCGATCTCGTCCTCCGGCTCGTAGGGCACGCGCTCGTGCGAGCGCACCGCCTCGAGCACCGCCGCGGGCGTCAGGCGCAGGGCGAGCATCAGGCAGGTCACGAGCAGCACGGCGAGCAGAATGAGCGCCAGCGTCTTTTTCACGAGCTTGACGAGCATGATCGCAAGCGTCGCGGAGAAAAGGCCGCCGGACTCCATCGCAAGGCCGTTCTGCCAGAGGAGCTTCGCGATGCCCTCCATGCTCTCGTAGTCGACCCGACAGAGCACGAGGTGGCACATCGCGCCGATGAGCAGCGGCAGGAACGCCGCGCCGACAACGCAGGCGGTCACATTCCGCCCGCGGTGGAAGAGCAGGATATAGCTGATGAGCGCCAGCACCGGCGCGACGGTATAGTAGCCGTAGCCGACAAGTCCGCGGCAGAGCGCCGCGGGCTGATCGAGCAGCCAGCCGCCCTGCTGGAAATAGCTGAAGGCGATGCAAAGCGCGAAGAGCAGGCAGATAACGCCGCCGACCTCGCGGCGGATCGGCTTCTTCTTCGGCGCGGCGGTACGCTTGCCCGCCGGCTTTTTGCTCCCTGTCGAGCGCTTGCTTGCGGTCGATTTCTTCTGTGTTGCCATAATCTTTTCCCCTTATACGATCGTGAAGACCAGCACCAGCGCGCCGACGATCCAGCAGTAGTAAGCGAAGGCGCCGAACCTGCCGCGGTCGGCGATCATCTTCAAAAGGCGGATACAGAGGTATCCCGTCACCGCCGCGACGACCACGCCCGCAAGATACTGCGGCAGGCTCGACCAGTCGATGCCGAGCTCCAGCGCGTCCTTCAGGCTCAGGATATTCGCGCCGAGAATGGCGGGAATGGAGAGAATGAAAGAAAAGCGCACGGCGAATTTCCGCTCAAAGCCCACGAAGCAGCCCGTCGTGATGGTCATGCCCGAGCGGGAGATGCCCGGACACAGCGCCACCGCCTGCCCGAGCCCGACGATCAGCGCGTCGGTGAGGCGCGCGCTCTTTTCCGTCTTGTGGCCGCGGCGCACGCGGTCACTCACATAGAGAAGGCAGCCGGTGAAGAGCAGCGCGCCGCCGATGAAATACATATTATCGCCCAGCCCCTCGAAGAAGCGCCGGACCGGCACCATAGCAAAAAGCGGCAGCGTGCCGACGATGACGAGCAGGATCATGCGCCGCGCGGGGGGCACATTTTTCGGCGTGGTGTGGTGGAGCAGGTCGCTCACACCCGCGAAAAATTCGACGATCATCTCATAGATCTCGTCCCAGTAGGCGATGAACACCGCCACGAGCGTGCCGAGGTGGAGCAGCACATCGTAAAACGCCGGCACCTCCGCCGCGCCCTGCATATTGAGCATCTGCTCGGCAATGGCAAGATGGCCCGACGAGGAGATGGGCAGAAATTCCGCTACGCCCTGCACCAGTCCCAGCACGATCGCTGTAAACCAGGTCATAACGCTCACACTCCTTTTCTCAGGAAAATATCAATACAGATCAAAGTATAACACAGCCACGGGAAAAATTCCAGTAGGAATTATGTCAATTCCCGCGCAGGGAGAGAAAAGCGCAAAAGGAGAGCCGCCCGCAGGCGGCTCTCCTCCATTCGTGCGTTTGCTTACTTCGCGGGAACGGTCAGGACCTGACCGACATAGATGATGTAGGGATCGGTGATGCCGTTGGCCTCGGCGAGCTTGCCGTACTGCGCGCCGCTGCCGTAGAACTTATAGGCGATGTTCCACAGGCAGTCGCCCGCGACGACAACATAGGTCTCGCCCTCGGCGGGGACAGCGGGCGTGGTGGGCTCGGCGGGAGTGACGGGCTCGACGACCTCGCTCGCGGTCTTGATGGTGATGCGGCCCTGCGGGGCGGCATACTGCGTGCCGATGACACCGCCGAGCTCCTCGGTGATGTACTCCATCAGCGCCTCGTCCAGAGGCACACCGGTGTCGAACTGCGCGGAGGCAGCGGCGAAGGCATAGTAGGTGTCGCCGCCGGCGGCGCAGAAGTTATTGGTGATGACAGCATAGGTGTCGGCAGCGTTGAACGCCTTGCCGTTGATGCTGTTGATGGTCACGCGCTGAATGCTCTTGGGGGCGTGATAGGTGGAACCGGGATAGAGGTCGCCCTCGTCGAAGGCCTTGGTGGTATCCACGGTGAAGTTGATGCCGGAGACCTGCGGGAAGCCGCCGACGGGCAGGCTGTAGGTGGAAGCCTCGAGCGCCTCGAGCAGCTCGGCGCCGGTGACATAAACGACCGCGACCGTGTTGCCGAAGGGCAGAACGGTGTTGACATCTTTCTTGGTGACATCGCCGGGGTTGATGGCAGCGCGGATACCGCCGCCGTTGGTGATGGCGACCACATGGTCGTCGGCAACGGTCAGACCGTCCTTATTCTGCATGACCTTCCAGACCATGGAATCGGTGATGAGGTCGCCGTTGTTGGTCTCGCCGTCGCGGTTGCCGTTGGGGGACTTCGCGCCGTTGAGGGTCACTTCGCTCTTGGCGAAGACCTGACCGTACTCGGCGTTCACGCGGTCAACGATCACCTTCGCGGCGGCGGCAACAGTCTCGTCCTTCGCGGAGCCCTCGCCCATCGCGACGAGGTCGTTGCTCTTGACTGCGCCGGTCTTCTCGTCGAGGACGATCACGCCGACATTGGCGAACGCCGTGCCGGTGGACTGGATCGCCTCACCGTTCTCGCCCTTGGTCATCACGGTGTGGGAGTGGCCGTCGATCATGAAGTCGATGCCGTCCACAGCGGCCATGAGGTCGGTGGAGCGATAGGGCGCGGACTCGGCGTCCACGCCGAGGTGCGCGAGGCAGATGACGACATCGGTGCCGGAGAGCGCCTTGACCTGATCCTTGGCGGCCTTGACGAAGGCATCGCCGGTGGCAAAGCTCAGGCCCTTAATCAGCGCGGGGTTGGTCTTGGTCTGGGTCTCGGGGGTGTCCATGCCGAAGAAGCCGATCTTCAGGCCGGACTCGGTGGTGTAGGTATAGTTCGCGTCGAAGATGGTGGTGCCGTCCGCGTTGAAGATGTTCGCGCAGAGGACCTTGAACTTCGCCTTGCTCATATTCTCCTTGAGCTGGGCAAAGCCGTAGTCGAACTCGTGGTTGCCGAGGGAGACGACATCGTAGCCGGCGGCATTCATCATATCGACGGCGTCGGCGCCCTTGGTGGTGCTGACATAGGTCGTGCCCTGGCTGTAGTCGCCCACATCGACGAGAATGACCTCGGCGCCCTTTGCCTCATACTCCGCCTTGAGCGCGGCGATGTAGGCATAGCCCTCGACCGCGCCGTGGACATCGTTCGAGTGCAGAATGACGACGCTGTCCTCATAATTTTCCGCAGTGGCGACCACCATGGGCTCCGCCGCGGAGATGAGTACCGGCTCGTCGGCACTGGCAGTCACGACGAGAGAGAATGCCATCGCGACCGTCAGCATCAGGGACAGAAACTTGCGCATAGCTTTTTTCCTCCTTATGTTCCGCCGCGGGGCATCGTCCCGCGGCAGGTGGTGATGGCTTTATTTTAGCCTCTTTTCGATTTTTTCACAAGCTCCATTCTCTTGCCATATTCACAGATTTTCGCTCACCTTTCTTGTTCTTTTTGCCGATTTCGCATTTTTTGTGGAAATCGGCGGCAAACTGTGCTATTGTAAGGGTACATCTTTATCTTACAAAAGGAGCGGAACGCTTATGAAAAAGCTGCTCAGAGGCGGCTTCGTCGTGACTCCCCGCGGCTCCCGCCGCGCCGATGTGCTGCTCGACGGCGAGAAGATCGCGCAGGTCGGGCATATTCCCCCCGCCGAGGCGAAGAGCGCCGAGCTCGTCGATGTCTCGGGCTGCTATCTCTTCCCCGGCTTCATCGACGCGCACACGCACTTTGACCTTGATGTGTGCAACACCACGACCGCCGACGATTTCGAGAGCGGCACGCGCAGCGCGATCCGCGGCGGCACGACCACCGTCATCGACTTCGCCTGTCCCAATAAGGGCGAAACGCTCGCCCATGGACTCGAGCTCTGGCATAAAAAGGCGGACGGCAAATGCTCGTGCGACTACGGCTTCCACATGACCATCGACGACTGGAACGAGGACATCGAGCGCGAACTGGACGATATGTTCGCCGCGGGCATCACCTCTTTTAAGATGTACCTCACCTATCCCGCCATGATGATCGGCGACGGCGCGGTGTATTCCGCGCTCAAGGCGCTCAAGGCGCGCGGCGGCATCGCGGGCGTCCACTGCGAGAACGCGGGCGTGATCGACGCGCGCATCGCCGAGCTCAAAGCCGCGGGCCGCGGCGCAGATGTCTCCTCCCACCCCGAGGCGCGCCCCGAGGGGCTCGAGGCCGAGGCAGTCGCGCGGCTGCTGCGCATCGCCGAGGCGGCGAACGCGCCGGTGGTCATCGTCCACCTGACCAATGCCGAGGCGCTCGACGAGGTCGCCTTCGCCCGCGCGCGCGGGCAGAAGGTCTATGTCGAGACCTGCCCGCAGTACCTTGCGCTCGACGACGGCGTTTACTACGATCCGAACTACTCCATGGCCGCGCGCTATGTCTGCGCGCCGCCGATCCGCGACGAGGCGAACCACAGCGCGCTCTGGCGCGGTCTGCGCCGTGGGGAGATCCAGACGATCTCCACTGACCACTGCTCCTTCACGCTCACGCAGAAGGACATGGGGCACGAGGACTTCACGAAGATCCCCGGCGGTCTTCCCGGCGTGGAGACGCGCGGCGAGGTAATCTACACCTGCGGCGTCGCCGCAGGCAAACTGTCCGTCGCCGGAATGTGCCGCGCCCTGTGCGAGAATCCCGCAAAGCTCTACGGGCTCTATCCCCGCAAGGGCGTCATCGCCGCAGGCTCCGACGCGGACATCGTCGTCTACGATCCCAAGGCGAGCCATATCCTCTCCGCGCGCGACATGGTCACCAAGGCCGGCTACACGCCCTTTGAGGGTCTGCGCACGGCGGGCGGGATCACGCAGGTCTATCTGCGCGGCACGCTGATGGTCGAGCGCGGCAAGATCGTCGGCGGCACGGAGGGACAGTATCTCCGCCGCGGACTTTGCACGCTGTAAGAAAAGAGAAAGAGAGAAGGCTTTCCGTATGGATCTTCGTACCATCTTATTTTCGCAGTATCCCGCGCTGTTCCTCCTCGCGTTGCTGTTCCTCATCGCACATTTGAGGGCGCGCAAGTCCTCCGCCGTGCGCTCGGTGCTGTGGGTGCTGCTCTTCGGCGCGGCGCTCGCGATGGCGGTGGCGTTCTGTTTCCTCGGCATTCAGGCCGAGCTGTGGACGCTCAAAACGATCGTCCGCCTCCGCCTGTGGAGCTGGGCAGGCATCGCGCTGGTGCTCGCGATACTGCTGCTGCGCGTTGTCCACGGCGTGGAGTCGCGCATGAACCGCCGCAAGCTCGACAGGGCGATGCGTCAGGCGGAGCAGGAAAAGCAGGCTGAGGTCGCCCGCGCCCGCGCCGAGGGCGCGGCAGAGGGTGCGGCGCAGGAGCGCGAGCGCGCCGCGGCGTTTTCCGCCGCCGCAGCGCAGGCGGCTCCCTTTGAAGCGGAGCCGACCGTCATGCCCGCCGAAGCGGAGCCGACCGTCACGCCCGCCGAAGCGGAGCCGGCCGCCGGTCCCGCCGAAGCGCCGGAGAGCGCGGCGTCCCCGCAATAAAAGCAAAAGGGCTTCCCCGTCGGGGAAGCCCTTTCATCGTGCATTCGTTTTTCGCTTACGCCTCGGTCTTGATGCCGCGCTCGGCGAACTCCGCCACGAGCCGGTCAAGATCGTTCGGCAGGCTCATCGGCTCGCCGCAGAACTTGATGGCGTTGGCAACATCTTTGAGGCCGTTGCCGGTCACGACCGCGACGACCGTGTCATTCGCGCCGAGGACGCCCTGCTCGCAGAGCTTCTTGACGCCCGCCGTGCCGGTGACGCCCGCCGGCTCACCGAAGACGCCGCAGGTCGTGCCGAGGAGCTTCTGCGCGGCCATGATCTCCTCATCGGTCACATTCACCACGATGCCGTTCGACTCGCGAATGGCATTCAGCGCCTTGTCCGCGTTGCGCGGAACGCCGACGGCGATGGAGTCCGCGAGGGTATTCTCCTCCATCGGAGCCCACGCCTCGCCCGTGGCGATGGCGCGGTTGATGGGGTGGCAGCCCTCCGCCTGCGCGGAGATCAGGCGTGGGAGCTTATCGATGAAGCCGATGGCGTAGAGATCCTTGAGACCCTTCCACACGCCCGCGATGGTGCAGCCGTCGCCGACGGAGATGGCGAGATAGTCGGGCATCTTCCAGTCGAGCTGCTCGGCGATCTCGAGCGAGACGGTCTTCTTGCCCTCGCTCAGATAGGGGTTGATGGCGGCGTTGCGGTTGTACCAGCCCCACTTGTCGATGGCCTTCTTGGAAAGCTCGAAGGTCTCCTCATAGTTGCCCTGCACGCTGATGACATTCGCGCCGAAGGTCATCAGCTGCGCGACCTTGCCCTTGGGCGCACGGCCGGGGACGAAGATGAAGGTCTTGAGCCCCGCCGCCGCGGCGTTGCCCGCGAGCGAGCTCGCGGCGTTGCCGGTCGAGGAGCAGGCGATGATCTCCGCGCCCGCCTCCTTCGCCTTGGCGACTGCCATGGCGCTGGCGCGGTCCTTGAGCGACGCGGTCGGATTCTGTCCGTCGTCCTTCACCCAGAGCTGCTTGAGACCGAGGAGCTGGGCAAGGCGCGGCTCCTCATAGAGCGGGCTGCCGCCCACGCGCAGCGGCGTATCGGGCGTAGTCTCCTCCACCGGCAGCAGCTCGCGATAGCGCCACATGGTGTTCGGGCGGCTCTTGAGCTTTTCCTTCGTGAGGTTCGCCTTGATGTAGTCGTAATCATAGATGATGTCGAGAATGCCGCCGCATTCGCAGTTCGTGAGATTCGGCGTCGCCTCGTATTCCTTCCCGCACTTGACGCAGCGGGCGCATTTGACATTTTTCAGCATTTCTATCCTCTCCTGTTCTGTTCGTAACCCCACCGCAGCAGCGGCTTTGTCCACAAGGGGTGGTCTCTTGATTGAAGAGACCACCCCCTGTGCGACCCCCAGAGACAACGAGGGGCTTATTGCCCCTCGACCCCCGAAAGTGCAGAGGTCGAATGACTTTGTACGGTCAGTATGTGTGTATTGTTCGGCTTTCGATCCGGTCTGCTCCTCTTTCCGCTCAGCCGCTGCTGCGGTGCGGTCATAAAGATGCAGCCGAATTAAAGAGCTTTCAGAAGACCGGTGGCTTCGTTGAACTCGCAGATCAGCTCGTCGAGCTCCTTGGCCTGCGCGTGGACAGCGTCCCAGGTGTTCTCGGTGTCGTACCAGAGGGCGTTGAGGTCCTTGACATCGCGTGCCTGCTGCTCGACCCAGGTGTAGTACTTGAGGTTGTGGACGCGCTTGCGGTCGTTGTAGGTCAGCTCGATGAGGTTGTCGGTCTTGAGGCCGAGCATGTGCAGCTCGTGGTCAACGCGCGCCTCAACGGGGCTGTACGCGCCGTGCATCTCGTTGAGCTCCTCGATGCGGCTGCCGTACATCACGGCGGAGTCGGTCAGGACGGTGCAGAGAACGTCCTTCTCGGTGAGCTCATAGTACTTCGCCATCTTGATGCAGCAGAGGACATTCGCGATGCCGGAGATGCCGAGCCAGGTGAGCTTCTCGATGAGCTCGTCGGAGAGCTTCAGCTCTTCCTTGAGGTACTTCCGGCCGTCGGGCGTGTTGAACAGGCGCAGGAGGCGCTGGGAGTCCTCATCGTCGATGGCGATGGCCATGTCGGTATTCTTCACATTGTGGATCCAGGGAATGTGCTTGTCGCCGATGCCCTCGATGCGGTGGCCGCCGAAGCCGTTGTTGACGATGGTCGGGCACTGCAGCGCTTCGCCAACGCCGAGCTTCATGCCGGGATAGCGCTCCTTGAGGAGATCGCCCGCGCTCATGGTGCCGGCGGAGCCGGAGGTAAAGCAGGCGCCCGCGAGACGCTGACCGGGCTTCTTGATGGCTTCGAAGAGGTCGGCGAGGGCGTAGCCCGTGACATTGTAGTGCCAGAGGGGATTGCCCATCTCTTCAAACTGGTTGAAGATCATCATGCTGGGGTCCTGCTTGAGCTCCCAGGTCTTGTCGAAGATCTCCTTGACATTGCTCTCGCAGCCGGGGGTGGCGATGACCTGACCGGCGATCTTGCTGAGCCAGTCGAAGCGCTCCTTGCTCATCTCGGCGGGGAGAATGGCAACGGAGTCAACGGCGAGGAGCTTGGAGTTGAACGCGCCGCCGCGGCAGTAGTTGCCGGTGGAGGGCCAAACAGCGTGATGATAGTCCGCGTCGAACTGACCGGTCACCAGACGCGGGGCAAGGCAGCCGAAGGAAGCGCCGACCTTGTGGCAGCCGGTGGGGAACCACTTGCCCGCCATTGCGACGATGCGGCAGGGAACACCGGAGAGCTCGGAGGGGATCTCAACATAGTTGGGGACAGCCTGATAAAGACCGCCGGACTCCTTCGCCTCGTTCTTCCAGGTGATGCGGAAGAGGTTCAGGGGGTTCACATCCCAGAGACCCACGGTCTTGAGCTTTTCCTGAATTTTCTCGGGAATGGTCTCGGGGTGCTGCATCTGGGCGATGGTCGGGATAATGACATTGTTCTCCTTGGCCTTGGCAATGTTGTGCGCCAGACCTTCCTTGTTGATGCGCAGATCGATCTTACCCATTTTTGGTATCCTCCTGTTGTTTATCAATATAAGAATAGAGTGTGTATTTTGATATGCCGAAATATTTGGCGACCTTGTCGCCCGATTTGGTGACGAGGAACGCACCGCTCTGGCTCAAAAAGCCGATGGCACGCATCTTGTCCTCCTTGTTCATCAGCGCCACGGGCTTGCCGACGAGGGCGACCGACTGCGCGATCAGCTCGTCGAGCACATCGTTGACATTGATGATCTTCTCCGGCTCCGTCTGTGAGCCGTCGCCCGCGGTGGTCAGCTCGCGCACGGCGCTCTCGACCATCAGGAGCGAGGAGATGTCGTAGTTGATGCCGAGAATGGCGACGACCTTTCCGCCCTTGCCGCGAATATACATCGTGGAGGACTTGAGGATCTTGCCGTCCGGCGTTCTGGTGAGGTAGCTCAGGTGATCCATCGGCTGCGCGTCAGCGTTCCTCACCTGCTCCATCGCAACATGGGAAGCGCCGTCGCCGACCTTGCGGCCCGTGACATGACCGTTTTCGATGATAACGATGGAATGCTCGGGGTGCTTGGCGGCAACATCGTGGACCACGACCTCGCAGCTACTGCCGAACTGCGCGGCGATGCCCTTTGCGATCTGCCGCAGGGTCTCCAGCCGGGAAGCTTCGATAGCCTATCCCCTCCTTCTTCCTCTGCACGCCGCCGTGAGCGGCGGGGCAAATATCTTTACCGCTACATCATACCATAGTTAAAAGAAAAAGCAATGATTTTTTCAAAAAAAATTTAAGATTTGCAAATTTTTTGTTTGACTTTACCACAGCTTATGCTATGATAGGGACAGAGTAAAAGAAAATCAGCGTGTAACCGACAAAAAATCTTAATTTTATACGGAGGTCTCTCATGGATTTCGAAGCCATCAAGAAAGCTGCTCAGGGCTATCAGGCGGACATGACCCGCTTCCTGCGCGACATGATCGCCATTCCCAGCGAAAGCTGCGAGGAAGAGGGCGTCGCCAAGCGCATCGCCGAGGAGATGAAGAAGCTCGGCTACGATAAGGTCGAGTTCGACAAGCTCGGCAATGTCATCGGCTGGATGGGCGAGGGCGAGAAGATCATCGCCATCGACTCCCACATCGACACCGTCGGCATCGGCAACCGCGCCAACTGGACGCATGACCCCTACGAGGGCTATGAGGACGAGAAGGTCATCTACGGCCGCGGCGGCAGCGACCAGGAGGGCGGCATGGCGTCCGCCGCTTACGGCGCGAAGATCATGAAGGACCTCGGCCTCATTCCCGAGGGCTACAAGATCATGGTCGTCGGCTCCGTGCAGGAGGAGGACTGCGACGGTATGTGCTGGCAGTCCATCGTCAATGAGTATTTCAACGGTCCCGAGGACG
>CAYWAS010000025.1:0-25266 GCA_964455915.1 uncultured Oscillibacter sp.
CGGCGGCGGGTTTTGTTACTTTTGTCAAAAGTAACGCAAAAGCACTTTTGACAGCAGAGCCATCAAAAGAGCATTGCGCTCTCCGAGGGGGTATGCGGCTTCTGCGGAAGCCTCTGCCGTGGCTTGCAAGTAGTACCCACTTTGCAAATTCCACGGCGTGGCCACCAGCATTTTCGCATACTGTTTGCTCCAATGCTGCCGCCCACAGGCAGAGCAGATTTTGAAAAATCCGCTCTGCCATCCGATGATACATTTGCGAATGTACCATCGGGGACGGGGGATGCGAGGGGCTGGAAACGGTGGCAAAGTGCCAAGCTGGCACCTTGCCGCAACGGTAGCGACGATTGCGACGGTTAGATTGGTGGTATCGTTTTAACCGTTGCGACCGTCGCAACCGTCGCACCCATGCTTACGGCTGGACTTGCAAGGTCAGCGTGATACGCCGCCCGGCGTGCCGTGCCTTGTTTTCGTAGTGGATACCGTATTCCTCCAACAGCCTGCCGCACTTCACATTCAGGTACTTGCTCAGTGCGTTGGGAGCCATGCCAACATTGACCGCTTCGGCAAGGTCAGAGGGCGAACCTGTCCACTCCGGTTGCTCGATGGACAGGAGCCTTGCGACGGCTTCCAAGGTAGGATCGGGCGGTTCCTTGTGCAGCTCGTTTTCCGTTTTCTCCAGGTTCCAGATTTGGGTGTCCGGGTCTTTGGTCAGATAGAGGATCTGATCCTGCTGGTCACGGCCAACCACATCAATGGTTGCCTCCAGCGCTGTTCGCTTTTTCTTCTGCATCAGCAGGGAGCCATCCACACAACCCAGTAGCCCTGTGGTGCCGGAAATCATTTCAAAGGTATCTCCGGCGGGCTGTTTGCGTGTGTGGTGAACCACCAGTACACAGATGCAGTGCTTGTCTGCAAATTGCTTCAACTTACCAATGATTTCGTAATCGCTGGCGTAGCTGTAAGCCTCGCCGCCGACTTCCCGGATTTTCTGCATGGTATCAATGATGATCAGCTTGGTGTTGGGATGCTCCTGGATGAAGAACTCCAATTGCTCATCCAGACCACTGCCGATCTTGTTTGCCGCCGTAGCAAAATGGAGATGGTCGCTGTCCTCAATGCCATACATCATGAACATCCGGCTCTGGATGCGCTGGTAATCATCTTCCAACGCAAGGTAGAGCACCGATCCCTGATGCACTTCCAATCCCCACAGCGGTGTTCCCGTGCTGATGTGGTAGGCGATCTGTGCCACAAGGAAGGATTTGCCGATCTTCGGCGCACCGGCAAGGATATACGCCCCGGCGTAGAGCAGCCCGTCGATGATGGGCGGTCTGCTCTGGTAGGCGGTCTGATACAGCTCGGTCAGGGAGACCGTGTGGAGGTAATAGGGGCTTGCCATTCGCTGCATCTGCCGGAACATTTCTTCCAGATTTTCTTCGGAATTTTCAAACTGGTGATTGATTTCTGCATCCGAAATGGGTATAATACGATTAGTGTTTTGAACGGACTGCCTTTCATCTGCGCCAACAGATGTGCAAAGGGCAGTCTTTTCTTTTGTTTCAATCATTCGCATCTTCTCCTTTCAACCCATTCATGGTGATGGCGATAAGGTCGATGGTACTCAGCAGCTCATCGGGAACGCTGTCCCCGGTAGCAATGCGTTCCAGCTCTGCAAGGATCGCCGCCATCTGTGTTTTGAGGGCTTTGTGTACTCTCGGATTCGGTTGCACCACCACTTCACGCTCCATGCACTTACGGTAGCAGTATTCCTGCTTGGGGAGCCCCGACAGGACAACCGCCCTGTTCAGCTCCTCCTGTTCTTCGGGGGATACCCGAAATCCCACGGTGATACTGCGAAAACGGTTGTGCTTGTCTACATTCTTTGCTGACATAAAATCACGCTCCTTTGCTGATCTCATTTAATTTACTTGCCATTTCTTTCTGCTTGGAGGGGAACAGGTGGGCATAGCGGTAAGTGATCTCGATGCTTTCGTGTCCAACACGATCAGCAATGGCCACCGCCGAAAATCCCATATCGATTAGAAGACTGATGTGGCTGTGTCTCAAGTCGTGGATTCTAATGCGCTTGACCCCAGCAGCCTTTGCACCTCTGTCCATTTCCCGATGGAGATAGCTCTTGGTGACTGTGAAAATGCGGTCTTTCTTTTTCAGTCCGTACTGCATCTTGAAGAACTCCTGCATTTCCTCACAGAGAAAATTCGGCATTTGAATGGTGCGGTTGCTTTTCTTGGTTTTGGGGGAAGTGATCACATCCTGCCCTTTGAGCCGCTGATAGGTCTTGCTGATTTTGACCGTCCCTCGCTCAAAATCGAAGTCTGCCGGGGTCAAAGCCAACAGCTCACCCTCACGAATGCCTGTCCAGTAGAGCATTTGGAATGCGTAGTAGGAAACAGGCTTGTCCATCATTTCCTCAGAAAACTTCTGATACTCCTCCTTCGTCCAGAACAGCATTTCCTTGCGTTCCTCTGTCCCCATATTCCCGGCTTTTGCTGCCGGGTTGGAACGGAGGTCGTAGAACCGAACCGCATGGTTGAAGATGGCAGATAGCTGATTGTGCAGCGTTTTGAGATAGGTCTGGGAATAGGGCTTGTGGTTTTCGTCCCGGTATGCCAGCAGCTCATTTTGCCACGCAATCACATCTTTGGTGGTGATCTCATTGATTTTTCGCTTGCCGAAGTAGGGGAGAATTTTGGTTTTGATGATATTCTCCTTGGTCTGCCATGTGCTTTCTTTCAGCCGGGCTTTGAGGTCATTGGTGTAGACCTCAAAGAAGGCTTCAAAGCTCATATCCAGATCCCCGGCACTCTGCTGCTGAAACTTCTGCTCCCATTCCAGTGCTTCGCGCCTGGTAGCAAACCCACGCTTGCATTTCTGCTTGCGCTCACCTGTCCAGTCGGTATATTGAGTCATCACATACCACGAATTTGTTTCCTTGTTCTTATAAGCCGGCATTTTCTTCGCCCCTTTCTGCTCCGTAGAGCCGTTCATTGAAATACTGACGGTTGACCCGTCCTGCTACGGTGAGGTAGCCTTTCGCCTCCAGCTCTTTGTTGAGCTTCCGCATCAGCTTGTATGCGTGGGATTCCGAAATCTCCAGCATACTTGCAACCTCGTCCACTCTGATGAATTTCTTTTCCATTAAAGTCCTCCTTTTTCTGATTTTTGATATACTTGTCCTTATTTAGTGTCGGATACTTTCTGGCCGCCTTCCGATTTGCCCGGGCGGACACACCATGACTGTGATGTGCGACAGGTATTCATTTAGTGAACTTAACTGTAATTGTTTAAGCTTGTATCAGCATTATACTAAACAAATTCCGTTATGTCAAGGGGCTTTTGAGAAAATATTAAACTTTTTTATTTAAGCCATCTTGACATCGGCTAAACATATATGTTATAATCACCACAACGATACATAAGGAGTGTAGATGTATGGCGATCGGTGAAAGAATCCGTTTTATACGAAATCTGCGTGGCATGACACAGAAGTGGCTGGGACAGGCGGTGGGCTTCCCTCAGAAGACCGCAGATGTTCGGATGGCTCAGTATGAGTCCGGCTCCAGAACGCCCAAAGAGGATTTGGTGAAATCCCTTGCCAATGTGCTGGAGGTTTCGCCCTTGGCCTTGAACATCCCTGATATTGACAGTGATCTTGGCTTTATCCATACTCTGTTTGCTATCGAGGACATTCACGGCATCCGGGCTGAAAAGCAGGGCGAGGAAGTGCATCTTGTCTTTGATGGCAGCAAGCGGACAATGGACGAAGGCATTTTCACCATGCTTTCCGCATGGGCTGACCAAAGTGAAAAACTGCGTAACGGCGAGATCAGCAAGGAACAGTATGACCGCTGGCGTTACACCTTCCCGGCAGAGGACACCACCCAGCGTTGGGCAAAAGTGCCGTCGCAGGAGCTTAGTGATCTGCTGGTCGAAGCCTTCAAAGACCAACTGAAAGATTAAAAAGAACGACAAAAAGCCCGTACTGACATCCAATCAGTACGGGCTTAACTGTTAATATGGGTATTTTGTGAGATAGTTGAAATTATTCTTTACTCACAAGCCACTGGCAACGCAGAATAATTGCGTTTCAGTGGAATCTTATCAAAACCTTATCAGAAGGGGTGGGGGAAATCTGAAAACCGTTGCAATTCAAGCACTTTTTGGCTTTTTTGATTTATTCCCACTCGATGGTGCCGATGGGCTTGGGGGTCAGGTCGTAGACCACGCGGTTGATGCCCTCCACCTCGTGCGTGATGCGCTCGGTGATGTGGTGCAGCAGCGCGTAGGGGATCTCCTCGATGGTGGCGGTCATCGCGTCGGTGGTGTTGACCGCACGAATGATCGCAGGCCAGCCCTCATAGCGCTTGCCGTCGCGCACGCCGACGCTCTTGAAGTCGGGCACGGAGATGAAATACTGCCAGACCTTGCCGGCAAGACCGTTCTTGTCGAACTCCTCGCGCAAAATAGCGTCCGCCTCGCGCAGCGCCTCCAGACGGTCGCGGGTGATCGCGCCCAGACAGCGCACGCCGAGACCGGGGCCGGGGAACGGCTGACGGTAGACCATGCTGTGCGGCAGCCCCAGCGCCTCGCCCACCACGCGCACCTCGTCCTTGTAGAGGAGCTTCACCGGCTCGACCAGCTCGAACTTCATGTCCTCAGGAAGACCGCCCACATTGTGGTGCGCCTTCACGCCGTCGGACTCCAGAATGTCGGGATAGATGGTGCCCTGCGCGAGAAAGTCGATGCCCTCAAGCTTGCGGGCCTCGTCGTTAAAGACCTCGATGAACTCCGCGCCGATGATCTTGCGCTTGCGCTCCGGCTCGCTGACGCCCGCGAGCTTATCCAAAAAGCGGTCCACCGCGTCCACATAGATGAGGTTCGCGTCCATCTCGTCGCGGAACACCTTGACCACCTGCTCGGGCTCGCCCTTGCGCAGCAGGCCGTGGTTCACATGGACGCAGACGAGCTGCTTGCCGATCGCACGGATCAGCAGCGCCGCCACAACGGAGCTGTCCACGCCGCCGGAGAGCGCCAGAAGGACCTTCCTGTCCCCCACCTGCTGCCGGATCGCCGCGACCTGCTCGTCAATAAAAGCGTTTGCCAGCGCGGGAGTCGTGATGCGTTTCATCGTTTCGGGCCGTACATTGTTCATACTATATTTCCTCCTGAAATGAGTTTTCCCTGTTCCATTCACTGCCATTCCGGCAGTGTGCACTGCGGCAGGATCGCCCTCGGACGATCTTCGCCCTTCGCTCCGGCCTGCCGCACGCACAGTATGAGTCCCCGCCGTACCGCCCGCCGAGCGCCTTGACCGTGCGCCGTCGGTTTCTCAGTCGTCCTCGCGGAAGAGGATACCGTTTTCGTCCGCCTGCTCGATGACGGCAAGCGCCTTGTAGGGAATGCCCTGCGCGCGGAAACGGTCGCCGCCGCCCTGGAAGCCCTTCTCGACCGCAACGCCGATGCCCTCGAGCTTCGCGCCCGCGGCGGTGACGAGGTCGATGAGACCCTGCATCGCATAGCCCTTTGCCATGAAGTCATCGATGATGAGCACATGGTCGTCCGCGTGCAGCCATTCCTGGCTGACGATCATCGTGACCTTCTTCTTGTAGGTATAGGAAAAGACCTCGCTCTGGTAGAGTCCGCCCTCGATGTTGTCGCTCTTCGCCTTCTTGGCAAAGAGCATCGGGACACCGTATTTCTGGGCGCAGACCGTCGCCAAGGCGATGCCGCTGGCCTCCGCGGTCAGCACCATGGTGATCTTGCTGATGTCGAAGTACTTGGCGAACTCGTCCGCCAGCGCCTCGAGCAGCTTCGTATCCACGCGGTGATTGAGAAATCCGTCGACCTTGATGATGTTGCCGGGCAGGACCTTTCCTTCGCGGCGAATGCGTTCCTTGAGAAGCTCCATGGGGGCCGTCCTCCTACAATAAATAATACGCGCAGCGCGCACATAGTGGTATTATACCGTATTATGGAGTATCCGCGCGGAAAAAGCAAGATGTCTGATGAGACAAAAAAGCGAAAAAATAGCGCCCGAAGTCGGTCACTTTTAATAGTTCGCGTACGAGTCATAAGTTTTTCTTATACTGCATATCGTCTACGATGCTCATGCGCCGCGATCTCGCAAAAAGCCCGCGCCGCTCGGCGCGGCGCGGGCGTGTGATTTACTTCTTCTCGTCCTCCAAAAGACCCTTGAAGCTCGCGGCAAGACCGGCAAGGCTCTGGATCTCGCTCGGCACGATGATCTTCGTCGCCTGTCCGTCGGCGGCCTTCTCAAAGCTCTCGAGCGCCTTGAGCTTGACGACCTGATCGTTGGGGTTGGCGTTGTTGAGCAGCTTGATGGAGTCGGCCAGCGCGCTCTGGACCTTCATGATGGCCTCGGCTTCGCCCTCGGCGCGCAGGACAGCCGCCTGACGCTCGGCCTCCGCGCGCAGGATTGCCGCCTGCTTTTCCGCGTCCGCCTTGAGGATCGTGGACTGCTTTTCGCCCTCCGCCACGAGGATCTGGCTCTGCTTCTGACCTTCCGCCTGGAGAATGGACTCGCGGCGCTCGCGCTCCGCCTTCATCTGCTTTTCCATGGCGTTCTGAATTTCCTTGGGCGGCAGAATGTTCTTGAGCTCCACGCGGTTGACCTTGATGCCCCACGGGTCGGTCGCTTCGTCGAGGATCGAGCGCATCTTGGCGTTGATGACATCGCGGCTCGTGAGCGACTGGTCAAGCTCCATCTCACCGATGATGTTGCGGAGCGTCGTCGCGGTGAGGTTTTCGATGGCGTTCATCGGGTGCTCGACGCCGTAGGTGTAGAGCTTGGGGTCGGTGATCTGGAAGTAGATGACCGTGTCGATCTGCATGGTGACATTGTCCTTGGTGATGACCGGCTGGGGGTCGAAATCCGCGACCTGCTCCTTGAGGCTCACCTTTTTCACCACGCGCTCAATGAAGGGGATCTTCAGGTGGAGTCCCACATTCCAGGTGGCGCTGTACGCGCCGAGGCGCTCGACAACATAGGCGCGGGACTGCTGCACGACATGGATATTGCTCACCACGAGAATGAGCACTAACACGATAAGCGCGATGATCCCGATGTAATTCACGATAGATCCGATAGGCATTTTAAGTTTCCTCCTTTTCCTGTCTCACGAAGAGCTTCACGCCCTCCATTCGTATGACTGTGACCATGGTCCCGCGGGGAATGACGACGCCGTCCTCGCTGCGCGCGGTCCATGTCTTGCCGTCTATGTAAACTGCACCGCAGGTATTTTCGTTGTCGATCGTCTCCGTGACCTTCGCCGTGTGCCGCAGCACGCGGTCGGCATTGGTGGGCACGATGGTCTTGTCGAGCATCTTGCGCGCGATGGGTCTCGTCGCGACGAGCGCCGCGATGGAGACCGCCAGAAACACCACGATCTGCAGCCACAGTGCCGCGTCGAGCTGCACGGCGAGCAGCGCCGCCACACTTCCCGCGACGAACCAGATGGACACCAGCCCCGCCGTCGTCGCCTCGGCGATGCCGAAAACGACGATCGCCGTGATCCATATAACCGTCATATTCCCTCCTCTTCCTCCTTTCATGCTGTGCGCGAGCGCCATCAGCGAGAGCAGCACGATGAAAATAAGCGTCCCGCCGATGAACTTGTCGTAGGGCGAGAGGTTGCTGAGGAAATCTCCGAAGGCGCGCTTGAGCGGCTTGCCCGCGATGGGCGGCTGTTCCTCCGGCTCGGACGCGCACGGCTCCGCGTGCGGCAGCTCGTCGGAAAAGAGCTCGTCGAGCGTGACGCGGTGTACGCGGCAGATGTATAGGATCTTCTCGATCTCGGGATAGCCCTTGCCGCTCTCCCAACGCGAGACCGCCTGACGCGAAACATGGAGCTGCTCGGCAAAGGTCTCCTGTGTCATGCCGCTGCGCCTGCGCACCTCCTGCAGCTTTTCTCCGAACGCCATACCGTTCCCTCCGTTTCTCTCACCGGTCCTATCTTACCGCTTTTGCCGCGCCAAGTCCATCAACCTGCGCTTGCGTTTGTGAAAATCTTGCCCTCCGGCGCGCAACTTTGATGTTACATTCCGCTTGCATCGGGCTTTTTCGGGGTAGAGACAGTATAGCATACCGCCCGACAAATTGCCACGCTTTTTTGCGCGGGGTGATTGCCTTTTTCTCCAATGTCCGTTATACTGAGGAAAACAACAGGAAAGCGACGGGAAAACGATGCTGCAATTTGCCATTCCCTGCCTGCTGGGGCTGGAGAGTCTTGTGGGCGACGAAGTGAAAAAGCTGGGACTTGAGGCGGTCACGGTCGAAAACGGGCGCGTGCTCTGTCAGGGCACGGAGCGCGACCTCGCGCGGCTGAACATCAATCTGCGCTGCGGCGCGCGCGTGCTGCTCGTGCTCGCCCGCTTCCGCGCGACGGATTTTGAAGCGCTCTTCCAGGGCACGCGTGCCGTGCGCTGGGAGGATTGGATTCCCCGCGAGGGCGAGTTCCCCGTCACGGGCTACTCCATCAGCTCCACGCTCCACTCCGTGCCCGCGTGCCAGTCGATCGTCAAGAAGGCGATCGTCGAGCGCCTTGGCGCCGCCTACGGGCTCACGACGCTGCCCGAAACCGGCAAGCGCTGCCAGATCCGCTTTTCCATCATGAAGGACGAGGTGATGCTCACGCTCGATTCCTCGGGCGAGGGGCTTTATAAGCGCGGCTACCGCGCCGTCGGCGTCGCCGCGCCGCTCAAAGAGACGCTTGCCGCCGCGATGGTCAAGCTCGCGCGCTACAACGGCCGCGACCCCTTCTGCGACCCCTTCTGCGGCAGCGGCACCATCGCCATCGAGGCGGCGCTGATCGCCAAAAACCGCGCCCCGGGGCTCAACCGCAGCTTCGCCGCGCAGCACTGGGCGATGCTCGACCAAAAGATCTGGCTCGACGCGGCGGACGAGGCGATGGACCTCGAGTTCCGCGACAAAAGCTACGAGATCTGGGGCGGCGACATCGACCCCCACGCCATCGAGATCGCGCGCCACAACACCGAGCTTGCCGAGGTGGACGATACCGTCCGCTTCGAGGTGGACGATGCCACGCGTTTCCACTGGGGCGGGCTCTATGGCCGCGTGGTGACGAATCCGCCCTACGGCGAGCGACTTCTGGAGCAGCGGGAGGCTGAGGAGCTCTACCGCGCCTTCGGCCGCGCGGTGGATAAGCTGCCGGAGACCTGGCGCGTCTATGTCCTCTCCTCGCACACGGAGTTCGAGCGCTGCTTCGGCCGCGCCGCCGACAAAAAGCGCAAGCTCTACAACGGTATGCTCAAGTGCGATCTGTTTATGTATGGCAAGCGGGTGTGAACATGGCAAAGCATATTTTCATCATCAATCCCCACGCGGGAAAAAACGACAGCCGTCAGCGCATCTACGCGATGGCGGAGCGGCTGCGCACGGAGCACGGCGTGGAGGCGGAGTGTATGCTCACCTCCTCCGCCGGTCACGCGACCGAGCTGGCGCGCACGCTCGCCGAGACGGGCGAGGAGCTGCGCATTTACGCCTGCGGCGGCGACGGCACGGTCAACGAGGTCGCCAACGGCATCGCGGGCTTTGAAAATGCCGCGATGACCTGCATTCCCATCGGCACCGGCAACGACCTGCTCAAAAATTTCGGCGCGGACGCCGTAAAGTTTCAGGACGCCGAAAATCTCTGGGACGGGCCGGTCATGCCGCTCGATCTCATCGACTGCAACGGGCGGCTGTGCCTGACCATCGCGTGCAACGGCGTGGACGCGCGCATCGCCGAGAGCGTCCACCGCTTCAGCGGCAGCCCGCATCTGAGCGGGCGCGGCAGCTATCTTGTGAGCGTAGCGATGAACTGCCTGTTCCACCGCATCTCCCAGCACCTGACCGTCTGGCTCGACGAGGAGCGGCTCGAGGACGATTTCGCCCTCATCTCCGTGTGCAACGGCCGCTACTACGGCGGCGGCTCCACGCCCATTCCCGAAGCGCGCATGGACGATGGCGTGCTCAACACCGTCCTCGTGCGCGACCTCAGCCGCCTGCGCATCGCGCAGCTCTTCCCGCTCTACTCCGCGGGCGAGCACGAAAAGCTCCCGCCGGAGCTGCTGCGCCTGTCCACCGCGCGGACGATCCGCCTGCACGCCGAGGACGAGGATATCGTCTCCTGCCTCGACGGGGAGTGCTTCCACGCGCGCGATGTGGTGCTGCGATTGAGCGAAAAAAAGCTGCGCTTCTTCGCTCCCGCGCACTGCGACCCGAACGCCACAGCGCGCTGAGCCGCGTTTTTTACCAAACTGTGAATTTTTGTGCATCGACAGGATTTTTCCAAAAATCCTCTTGCATTCTCCCGCGCCTTGCGCTATGATAGCACCGTTGGTTAGCACTCGGATCTAAAGAGTGCTAACCAACGGTGAATTTGTTTTTTCAAAATAAAAATATACAAGGAGGCACATTCCCATGAAACTCACCCCGTTAGCAGACCGCGTTGTCCTCAAGATGCTTGAGGCGGAGGAGACCACCAAGGGCGGCATTATCCTCACCGCCGGCGCAAAGGAAAAGCCCTCGATCGCCGAGGTCATCTCCGTCGGTCCCGGCGGCATGGTCGACGGCCACGATGTCGTTATGACCGTCAAGCCCGGTGATAAAGTCATCACCGGCAAGTATTCCGGCACCGAGGTCAAGGTCGACGATGTGGAGTACACCGTTGTCCGCCAGAGCGACATTTTGGCGATCGTCGAATGATCGCGTAAGCCCAGCTTTAATTTGAATTTACAGGAGGTACACTCTTATGTCTAAGCTCATCAAGTCCGGCGAAGAAGCCCGCAAGGCGCTGGAAGTCGGCGTCAATACCCTTGCCGATACCGTCAAGGTCACCCTCGGCCCCAAGGGTCGCAATGTCGTGCTCGATAAGAAGTTCGGCGCTCCGCTCATCACCAACGACGGCGTGACCATCGCCAAGGAGATCGAGCTGCCCGATCCGTTTGAGAACATGGGCGCGCAGCTCGTGCGCGAGGTCTCCACCAAGACCAACGATGTCGCGGGCGACGGCACCACCACCGCCACCCTGCTCGCGCAGGCGATGATCCGTGAGGGTCTCAAGAACCTCGCCGCGGGCGCGAACCCCATCGTGATGAAGAAGGGCATGGCGAAGGCCGTCGAGACCGCTGTGGAGGCGATCAAGGCGAACAGCCAGAAGGTCAACGGCACGGACGATATCGCCCGCGTCGGCACCGTCTCCAGCGGTGACGAGTTCATCGGCAAGCTCATCGCCGAGGCGATGGAGAAGGTCAGCGCCGACGGCGTCATCACCATCGAGGAGTCCAAGACCGCCGAGACCTATTCCGAGGTCGTCGAGGGCATGATGTTCGACCGCGGCTACATCACCCCCTACATGGTCACCGACACCGAGAAGATGGAGGCCGTCGTGGACGATGCCTACATTCTCATCACCGATAAGAAGATCTCCGTCATCTCTGACATTCTGCCCATTCTCGAGCAGCTCGTCCAGAGCGGCAAGAAGCTCGTCATCATCGCCGAAGATGTTGAGGGCGAGGCGCTCAGCACCCTGATCGTCAACCGTCTGCGCGGCACGCTCAATGTCGTGTGCGTCAAGGCGCCCGGCTTTGGCGACCGCCGCAAGGAGATGCTGCAGGATATCGCTATCCTCACCGGCGGCCAGGTCATTTCCGAGGAGCTCGGCTACGAGCTCAAGAGCGCCGACATCTCCATGCTCGGCCGCGCGCGTCAGGTCAAGGTCACCAAGGAGAACACCACCATCGTCGACGGTGTGGGCGATAAGCAGGCCATCAAGGACCGCGTGAGCCAGATCCGCGCGCAGATCGCCGTCACCACCAGCGACTACGACAAGGAAAAGCTGCAGGAGCGTCTTGCCAAGCTCGCCGGCGGCGTGGCGGTCATCAAGGTCGGTGCTGCCACCGAGACCGAGATGAAGGAAAAGAAGCTGCGCATCGAGGACGCGCTCAACGCGACCCGCGCGGCGGTCGAGGAAGGCATTGTCGCCGGCGGCGGCACGGCCTATGTCAACGCCGTTCCCGCGGTCGAGAAGCTCATCGCGAAGGTCGACGGCGACGAGAAGACCGGCGTGAAGATCATCGCCAACGCACTCCAGGAGCCGATCCGTCAGATCGCCGCGAACGCGGGCGTGGACGGCAGCGTCGTGCTCGAGAAGATCAAGTCCTCCCGCAAGGTCGGCTACGGCTTCGACGCCTATAAGGAAGTCTACTGCGATATGATCGCCTCCGGCATCGTCGATCCCGCGAAGGTCACCCGCTCCGCGCTGGAGAACGCCGCGTCCGTGAGCGCCATGGTCCTCACCACCGAAGCGCTCGTCGCGGATAAGCCCGAGCCTCCCGCGCCCGCGGCTCCCGCCGGCGACATGGGCATGGGCGGCATGTACTAAGAGGCAGCCGCTAACCCTTGAAATTGCTGGATTTTCTGTAAGTGGTGTGGCTGATTTACACCAAATTTACACCAATTCAGCGCTTAATAGGCAAAAAAGAACTCTGCTCACACAGTTGAGCGGAGTTCTTTTTCTATGGCGAGTTGGATTTGTTCTGTGGTGGTCAGGTGGTTCTGAAAGGCGTGGCGACAACCTTCCCGCAAACTGAGGACATTCTCTAAACCGGCTCCGCTGTAAGAACGAAATGTTGTAGGGGCGCTGTCGCTTTCAGGGCTTCCGGGCTTGCAGTGTGATGCCTTGGTTGAGCGGGAAGTCAGCAGTTTTCGGCACTCGCAGGAATAGAGTTACGCTACGGCATTGGCGTTGACCTGCTCAATGGTTTTGCGAATCCCCATCCAGAGGGTCAAGTCAGTGAATATCTCAACCACGCTGCCCTTGTCCGTAAAGGGAGCTTCCTGCAAAACAGAAAGGTCTTTCATCAATCCGTTATGCGCAATATACTCCACGATTTGATTGACAAAATAGATCTGGCGATTATCCAGTACAGTTTCGTCGAGATAAGCGGAAAAAGCTTCCTTTGCGGCCTTCATATCAAGCCCCACGATCTCACGGACAAACTCTCCCAACGGTTTAGAACCGATTTCTGCCGCATAGTCTTCCTTGGTGCCCACTTCGCTCCAGAGGATCTTCTCAAGTACAAGGACATCGTCATGGGTCAGAGGAACATTGCTTCTGAGTTTTGCGATGACAGGCTCGTCCTGATGCTGCCGCACATAGAATTCAGCCTTGGCTTTGTAGTTTTTGAGATCATCGTTTTCCAGTTCAGACTCGTTCCAATCCATGGACAGGATCTCGTCATCAAAGTTGGTCGTGTAACACACTTTTCCGGCGGGGATGTACTTGATAAGATCCCGCAGACTCTTACGGATCGATTCAAATTCGTTGATATCGGCCGTGTCCAGGTAATCCGTGTGCAGAAGCCTGTTTATCAATTCGGACTGGGCTTTGATTTCGGGAATGTTGGCAACACCAGCGATACCGCTGACCTTTTTTAATAGGTCGTTTCTTGCTTTGGTGTACTTCTTCCTAATCAGATAGGCCAGTTCGATCCCATACATCAATGCGTCGAAACGCATCGCTTTCGGGTCGTCTTCGTCCGGCGTGATCAGAGGCGCTAACTCCTCCTTGATGATAAGCGTATCTTCATAACTGAGCGCCGTGTAGCTGCCGGGCTCGGCATACAGCTCCACATACTTCAGGTGCTGACGGACTGAAAAATTTTCTCTGTTCAATTCCCGCACCTTGCGGACTATATCATTGACCAGCTCTTCACGGAAGGCAGACAGTTCTTCCGTCTGGAACGCAATATCCTGCAACTTATATGCGATTTGCGCTTTCAGATTGAATATAGCGCCTTGTAATGCAACCTGCTCGGCAGAGCGCCCTTTCCCGCCCATGCGGAAGAACTCGAAGTTGCCGCAGAAATCAAAGATATAAAACTTGCTCTTGTCCGCGCCATCGATCAGCCCCTCGCACAGTCGTGTGCCGCGGCCGATCATCTGCCAGAATTTCGCCTTACTCATGACCTTCTTAAAGAACACCAGATTCAGCACCTCCGGCACATCAATACCGGTGTCCAGCATATCCACAGAAATGGCGATCTGCGGCAGCTTCTTCGCGTCAGAAAACTCATCAATGGCGCTCTGCGCATAGGTCATGTAGTTGTCGATCACCTTGGCGTACCCGGGCAGATGGGGATACTCACGGTTGAAGATCTCAAATATCTTTTCCGCGTGCGTGTGGTTTTTCGCAAAGATGATGGTTTTGCCCAACTTTTCTCCATAATCGATCCGCAGACCGTTGGTCATCAAAATATGCAGAACTTCCTTGATAGTGTCCTCGTTGAAGACCCACTCATTCAGGGCAGAGGAGCTGATACGCTCCGGCAGTTCGCCGTTTTCATCCTCAAAAGTGTTTTCGTAGGCTTCGCGGTCTTCCTCGGAGAGGTCATCGTAGGCAATGCCCTGCTCGATGAATTTCAGCTTCGTCTCCACGCTCATGTAGTCCACCAGAAAGCCGTCCGCAACAGCCTGCGCCAGTTCATAGCCATAAGTCGGGGCACCGCTTTCCAGTTCAAAGACCTCATAGGTGTTTTTGTCGATCTCGTCCTTGGGCGTGGCAGTCAGGCCGACCAGCGGGGCATCGAAATAGTTGAAAATATCCCGATACTTATTGTAGATGGAGCGGTGCGCCTCGTCGCAGATGACCAGATCGAAATGCCCACAGGTGAACAGCTTGCCCTGTTCGTCCTTCACGGAGTCGATGCAGTTCATCATGGTCTGGTAGGTGGAGAACACACAATGAGCCGAGTAATTGTCCTTTTCCTCGCAGAGGTTTGTCACGGACAGGTCGGGCAGCAGATTGACGAAGCTGCGCTTGGCTTGGGTGACCAGAGAATTGCGGTCGGCCAGGAACAGAATATTTTTCACCCAGCCGTGCCGGAGCAGCACATCGCACAGGGCAATGACCGTTCTGGTCTTGCCGGAGCCGGTGGCCATGCCCAGCAGTGCCTTGCGGCGGTTGCGGCGGCCAAAGGCATCGCAGACGGCCTTGATAGCGCTTTCCTGATAATAGCGTCCGGCGATGCTTCGATTGACCATGATATTTTTCAGGCTTGTCCGCATGGAACGCAGATTGAACATCTTTTCGAGGTCGCGTTTGGAGTAGATCATCGCCACCTTGCGCTCGGGATAGGCGCCGTCGTCGATGCGGGTCTCAAAGCCGTTGGTCAGGAAAACGACGGGGCGGCGGCCGTACTGTTTCTCCAAAATATCGGCGTACAGCTTGGCCTGCTGGCGGCCCTTGGCAACATCTACGCAGGTGCGCTTGGCCTCAATGACGGCCAGCGGCTTGTGGGTATCGTCATAGAGAACATAGTCGGCAAAACCCACCTCGCTCCTGTTGGGCATCCCGGGCAGCTCCACCTCGTTGAGCCAGTCTCCGCCCTCCGTCCAGCCTGCGTCCAGCAGCATGGCATCGATGTAGAGTTTGCGGGTCTTGTACTCGGAAAGGTCCAGCGGCTTTGGCACATAGTTCTGCTGCTGCTCGGCGCGGCGGGCAGTCAGTTCGGCTTTCAGGGCTTCGTTCTCCGCCATCAGCCGATCAAAGTCCGTGTCATGCCGAACCTCAGCCACCGGCTCGCTGTGTCCGAGCGCCAATGCGGGGTCAAATTTACCCTCGACATACTCTGTACCGTAGCAGCAGGCTACAAAGTCCAGAAAGATATACAGGTTTTCCAGACACAGCATTGCCTGCTCGCCGGTAATTTTCTTGCCCGTATGGGCGGCGTTGTTGCCCATGCGGCGGATGAAATCCATGCGCCGCCAGAGGTCGCCGCCCACAATGTCCCGGAGCTCCTCGGTGTTCATCAGGCTGACCAGCGTGTCCTGATAAGGCATGACCAACGCGCCGTCCACAGAATACATCCATTTGACGGCAAACTCCATGGCTCGACGGCAGTTGAGGATCGCGCCCGAGGGGTCGATCGGTAAGATCTTCTCGGCAGATACGGCAATGGAGGAGAAGGTATTGAATTGTGGGTCGGAGAGAAGAAAATCGAAGTTGGTCATACGCATTACCTCCAGAATTATTTATAGGTTATTTTTGACGGCAAGGTTCATAAGAAATTTCCCATATTCCATCCCTTAAATCTGCATATCCAGCCGTTTGCCAAGGCTGACTCTTCCAGTCATAAAAATCTATTGTAAGCGATACATGCGTAGTCCCATCAGTGGGCAAATAAATATAGTGGTAGCCGTTATAAGCCGATACTGGCGGCAAGACCTCTTTCCTGAGAGGATACTCTCTTCCATTAAATGTGTATTTATCTAAATACACAACATTAGCGCCAACATTTCTGATATAAATAGCTGGTAAAACTTTATCTGGAGCATCGCCTGTAGCGCTGCGACAGGTTATTGGTTGAGAAAGCAGATATAGCTCGACCTTATTCTGCGCGTCTGCCTGTTGTTTGCTGACTTCAACCTGCTTCTTCCCGATTTTAATACTTGAAATGAGCGCAAGAATTGAAATGACAATTGGTAAAATATCCGTGATTATTTTTTTCATACTCAACTTCCTTTCACCCAAAATATTTCTGCATCAAGGCTTTTTTCAGGGTTTCCAGCTTGTCCAGGCTCTGCTGGATGGCTGATTTTGATTTGTCGGTCTGTTCGACGAAGGCGGCGAATTGGTTTTGTAGTTCAACAGGAGGGAAATAATACTCAAAGTTGCGTATTTTCTCCATATTGATAGATGCCTGTGCAACAACAGATGCAAATGTCATTATGTAGTCATTCGTGTACATAAACAAGTGCATCAAGAAAATGGGATTGCAAGCCTTCTTGTCATTCAAGGCTATCTTAGCGACATTTGGAGCAAGATGATACTTATCGTCTGCATCCACCATTGCCACATCGCCAATCGTACCTGCGTATGTCATAAGAATATCTCCATAGAACAGTTTGGAACGAGGAAGTAGGTCAGATGTCTCCTTGTCAATCCACTTAATATCGTCTAAAACCAAATGACCTTTTTTACAATTCAATCCTCGGAGCATAATGATATCACCCTGCTCTTTGTACTGAATATATTTGGTGAACTCAAAACCTGCCAACTTAGTTACAGAAGCAATTTCGCCAATTTTCTTTTTGCTTGTATCTATTTTATCACCTATTACCAGATTACCAAACAGTTCGACAAATCGTGCCTTGACCAGCTCATCCAGCTTGGCAAGCTGCTGCTTGCGGAGGGAAATCAGCTTATCAACTTTATCTATCAATTTGGCAATATACTTTTGTTCGGTCAATGATGGTAACGGAATGTCTGTTTCAGCCAAAATATTCTTGCTGATTGCTTTAAATGTACTTCCTGTTCCTTTGCTATTTAACTCATCAACTCTGCTACTAATGGCATACCACAGGTATTCTTTGGTACATCTACTTTCATCAACCGTCAAAGCAGCAAGCCCGCGACCTATACAGCATCGTACATCAGCTATATTCAAAGCACCGATAGGAGCTCGCACAGAGATTAAAATGTCTCCGGGATTTGCTACCTTTGCGGGGCTGTTGCACCAAATTCTAACAGTCGGATAAAATTCGCCAAAATCCGCGTTTCCTTGAAAGAATGGCATTCCAATTCCGGTTTCGTTGTAGGATGCCGAGTCTGGCGATTGTCCCATATTTAATTTGCAAATATCCCCCAATCTCGCCATCACAGCATCTCCTCCAGCTCGGCCAGTCCCTTGGTGACCTCCATTTCCAGCTCGTGCAGCTCCGCCATGATCTCCTGAGTGGAGGGGTACTCCACAGGCTTGTACTCCACCTTCTTATACTTGTTGATGGAGAGGTCATAGTCGTTTTCCACGATCTCTGCTTTTGGCACAAAGAAGGACTTCTCGGTGCGTGCGCGGCTCTCCTCGTTTTGCAAAGCGTGGAAGCGGGCGATGATGTCGGGAATGTCATTTTCTGCCACAGGGGTGCGCTTATCGTCCAGACTGAACCCGTCGGAAGTCATATCGTAGAACCAGACCTTGTCCGTGCCGCCGTGGCCGGTTTTTGTGAAGATCAGGATACCGGTGGACACCCCCGCATAGGGCTTGAACACGCCGGAGGGCATGGAGATGACCGCCTCCAGACGGTTGCCCTCTACCAGTTCCTTGCGGATGGCCTTGTGGGCGGTGGAGGAGCCGAACAGCACGCCGTCCGGCACGATACAGGCACAGCGACCGCCCACTTTCAGCATCCGCAGGAACAGGGCGAGAAACAGCAACTCCGTCTTTTTGGTTTTGCAGACCTTCAGCAGGTCGGCGGAAACGGTGTCCGCGTCCAGACTGCCCTTGAAGGGCGGGTTGGCAAGAATGAGGGAGTACTTTTCCTTGTCCGTGTTCTGATCGGACAGGCTGTCTCGGTACTCGATGAAGGGATTTTCCACACCGTGGGTCATCATGTTCATGGCGCCGATGCGCAGCATGGTGCGATCCATGTCATAGCCGAAGAACATGTGGTTCATGTAGTGATCTTTCTTCCGGCGGTCAAAGAAAATTTCTTCCTTATAGGTCTCTCTGAGATATTCTCCGGCAGCCACCAGAAAGCCGGAAGTGCCGCAGGCGGGGTCGCAGATCACATCATCGGGGCGGGGCTGCATCAGCTCCACCATCATGCGGATAATATGGCGGGGGGTGCGGAACTGGCCGTTGCGGCCGGACTGGCTGATCTTGCTGAGCAGATACTCGTACACATCGCCCCGAATATCGGTGTCATGGAGCTGCGCCATCTGATTGTAAATATCGTCCAGACAGTCCACCACCTTGCTCAGCAGCAGGGGCGTGGGCAGCTTGAAAATGGCGTCATCCATATACTTGGAATAGGCGCTGTTTTTATCCCCGTGGAGGTTCTTGATAAAGGGAAACACCCACTCCTGCATGACGGAGTACATCTTCCCGGCGGAAAAATCGTGGAACACCGACCATTTGAGCTGGTTGCCGGGAATGGTGCGCTCGCCGATCTGTACTTCATCGGCAAAGATACTCTGGTAGGGCAGCCCCAGCATGGCGCTCTCCCGAGCACGGAGGTTATCGGTATCGTCCAAATCGCGGATGAACATCAGGTATGTGACCTGTTCGATCACATCCAGCGGGTTCACCAGGCCGCCGGCGGCAAAGATGTCCCACAGACCGTCGATCCTATTTTTCAGTTCGCCTGTAATCATATCATTCGCTCTCCCTGTTCCAGATATAAGCGGTATAGCGTCCGCCGCTGAGTTTGATGATCTCGTTGTTTTTCTGCAATTCGATCAAGGTGCGCTGAACGGTTGCCTGGCTGATATCCGGGAATTTCTCCATGATTTCCGTTTTTGTGATCTTTCCAAGCGTATTTTTGATGAGTTCGCGGATGCGGTCAGGCTTGGACAGCCCGCTGGTAACCAGAAGCTGCACACGGGAAGAAAACTCACGGTAAGCGGCAACGATGGTGCCCAACAGATAACGAACGAAGGGTGCATAGTCATTTTCGTTCTCGTGCCACCCTGCAGAACTCTGATATAAGGTTTCGTAATAGGTTTCCTTGCTCTGCTCGATGACCTTTTCAATACTGATATACTTGCCAACGATATAACCGCTGCGGTAAAGGAGCAGCAGCGTCAGCAGGCGGCTCATACGGCCATTGCCGTCGTTGAATGGGTGAATACAGAGAAAGTCCAGAACAAACATGGGAATGAGCAGCAGTGGATCGGCTCCGCTTTGCACTGCTTGGCTGTAAGCCTGACAGGCCATATCAATTGCCTCGGCAGTCTCCCACGCAGGCACGGGCTGAAAGCGAACAAAGCGATTGCCCTCCGCATCGGTTTCCGCAATGACATTGTCAGAGTTTTTGTAGTTACCACCGATAGACATACCGCTGAACTTATATAGGTCGCGGTGGAGCTGCAAAATCATGGTTGGCCGCAACGGGATATACTCATAGCTCTCGTGGATCGTTGCCAGCACATCGCGGTAACCGGCAATCTCCTGCTCGTTTCTGGTGCGGGGCGTTGTCTTGTCCTGAACGATTTTCTTCAAACGATCATCGGAAGTATAAATGCCTTCGATTTTATTGGAGGCTTCCGTGCTCTGAATTTTTGCAATTTCTACAAGCTGCGTAAGCGTATCGCTGTTGGCCTCGATGAAAAGATTCTGTTCACCCTTAAACTCATGGATCTGGGTAAGCAGTGCCACGATGTCGGGTGTAAGCAATTTCTGCCATTTATTCTGCAAATCATAATTACGCATAGTTGCACCTCAAGCTGGGAGTGATAGTATGGCTCTGCCTATATTATATGCACAATAATCGCGCAAGTCAATTTAATTTTATCATTTTGACAAAAATGATAAAATTAAATTGTGAGAGCAGAAAATAGCACGGCGATCACACGCAGAAGTCAAAGAATCTCCTGTTGCAATCTTCAAACCACCATGCTATACTGATATAAAATGATACTATTTACAATCACTGGAGGCTGACTCATGGACGCTGCACTGTTTGCGCAGATGCTTTCGGATAAGAAAGTGACCAATTTGAAAAAGCTGGGCTACAAATACCCCCAGGCAGATATTTCTGAATTTATTGGACTGCTGAGAAACGGATTTTATAAGTCGGTTCCCTTGAAGGATTTTCACGGCAGCGGCCTTGTTTATCTGGATAGCACCACGCAGGTCCATCTCTCGGCGGCCAGGATCCTGCTGACACCGCAGAACAGTTCCCAGCTGTACGGCACGAAGGCCATGGAGGAGGAGATCATCTCTACCTTCACCATTGAGAACATCGACTTTTCAAGAGACAGTGTCCGGAAGATCATGGCCGGATATGCGCCCGGTGACGATAGCGAAAACCGCATCTACGGCATGAAAAAGGGGCTGGAATTTATCAGTGACCCCGCCCATACCATGACAGAAGAAAATATCTTCCGGCTGTATGAGGCCGCTATAGGCGCGTTTCTGCCGGAGGAGGATCAGCTACTGCCGGGAAACTATTACCGGCACGACGCAGTCTATATCGTGGGTGAGAAGGTGGAACACACCGGTGTTGGCTGGGAGAAGCTGAAGGACTGCATGGGCGATCTTGTCGCTTTCATACAGGATCAAACGCCTATGAACGACCTGCTCAAGGCGGCGCTGATCCACTTCTATATCGCCTATCTGCATCCATATTTTGATGGCAACGGGCGAATGGCACGGCTGCTGCATCTGTGGTATCTGGTTCAGCAGGGCTATTCCTCGGCGCTGTTTATCCCCCTCTCCGAATATGTGAACAAGAGCCGGAAGGCATATTATGATGCCTATACGCTGGTGGAGGATAACGCTCAGATCAGCGGGGTTCTGGATGTGACACCGTTTCTGGTGTACTTCATTGAGAATGTATATCACAAGCTGGAAGGTGCCCTGCCGGCACCTTCCACGACCACCGCGTTTGATAACGCACTTGCTCAGGGCAGGATCACCGAGAAGGAATCTGCCCTTTGGCACTTCGTTCTCTCCGCTTATGGGACTGATTTGTTCTCCACAAAGCAGCTGGAAAAGGATTTTGGAAACGCGGCCTACGCCACCATCCGGGGTTTTGTTCTGAAATTCGAGGAACTGGGTCTGCTGTGCTCCATCAAATACGGAAACCGGAATAAGTATCAGATTATCCATTGAGTTAAAAAGCCGTCCGGAGATCATAAGATGACCAGCGGGAGGTTGGAGCAAAATCGGCGTCCAGACCTCCCGCTTGTTTTTTCGCACAAAGCTCACAATTGAAAACGCAAGAACCCGAATTACATTCAACGAATGCCTAACGAAACCCGTACACCGCCGGTGTGCGTACAGGTCTGCGTTGAATGTAATTTTTTTGCTTTGGAGGGTGGTCAAAAGGAGCCTGATTTCTACATTTATTATGAGAAACTTCTTTTTCGAAAATTTTTCTCCGGAGGGGGGGATTTTACCTGTGGCAGTGAACTGATGGAATCTCTTCATGAGTTTCTCTTTTTTAACCCAAACACACGGCTGATCGTCATTGATACGCTTCAGCGTATCCGGGAAAACAGCAGTTCTTCCTATAGCTACGCCGCAGATTACGATGAAATCAAACCCTTCAAGGAATTTACGGACATTCATAATGTGGCATTGCTTCTGGTTCACCACACTCGTAAAAACACAGAAAGTACAAACGCGCTTGATCAGATCTCCGGCACCAATGGTTTGTTGGGCGCAGCGGATGGAGGATTTATTCTGCACAGGAAGGATGGACAAGTTCTTCTGGAGCAAACCGGTCGGGATCTTCCCAGCCAGAGGTATGTTCTGCGGTTTGACACGGCAGCCTGTCTGTGGAATCTGCTGCGCTGTGAAAACGAGCCGTTTCAGGAGAAGCCTGATCCCCTGCTGGACATCGTGGATCGGCAACGGAATTTTTAGTGCTGATCCGACAAATCGATCCGGAAACAAAGCTTCAGCCAAATACACTGACGGAGCTGCGGAAGAAAGAGGACGAGCTTCGGCGCGACATGGCAGACGGTATCGATTATGCAGCTGGCGAAATCGCCGTATCCGAGTTGGTTGACCGCTATATGAACCTAAAGCGGGATTTGAGCGAAAACACCCGCCGTGCTTACGGCACCGTCATCAATCGAATCAAGGAAGCGCCTTTTGGTCAGATGAAAGTGCGGACAGTCAAGCTGTCGGACGCGAAGGCATTCTATATCGGCCTGCATGATAGCGGGAACAAGCGCAACACGATCACAATTTTTCATAGTGTTCTGCGTCCTTCGTTTGAGATGGCGGTAGATGATGATATGATCCGCAAGAATCCCTTTAAGTTTCAGGTGGCAGACATTCTTCAAAATGATGCAGAGAAGCGCACCTCGTTGACTAAGGCACAGCAGGAAGCGTATTTGAAGTATGTACAGGAATACGGACAGGACAATTACTATCAGCGGTGTTCGGACGATCCCCATGACCGATACGGTCTATCTCGCCTTGAAACGAGTAATGAAGAATCGACAGGCAGGCAAATCGGAGCGGATCATAGACGGGTACGGCGGCTTCCTGTTTTTGGACAAGTCGGGTATGCCCAAGGTCGCTATGCACTTGGAGAACTACATGCGTGGGATTCAAAAGAAGATCAATCGAATTTATGGGGCTTCGTTCCCTCGTGTGACCCCTCATGTCCTGCGGCATACTTTTTGTACCAATATGCAGCAGGCGGGCATTGATGTAAAGAGTCTGCAATATCTCATGGGACATTCCAATGTTAGCGTCACGCTGGATGTTTACACCCATACCGATTTCAATGCCGTGCAAGAAGCGTTCACCAAATTTTCCGAGGGCGGCATGTACTAAAAACACCCCCGTTCCCTCTTCATACGCTCAGACACCGGTGCTCGCAAAATGCGGGCACCGGTGCTTTTTATATTGCTTTGCAGTTCTCCCTATCCTCCGTCTGCGGCCAGCCGGAGATTGACGCGGCGGCATACTGTATGCTAAAATACCGGAAAAGCACTGCGGAAAGGCGGTACACGATATGATACGGCTCACAAAGCGCCTGACGGCGCTTGCCCTGACCCTGATGCTGCTGACGGCGAGCGCCGGCGCGGCGGGGCAGAGGACTCCCTTTTCCGATGTTCCCGCGACCCACTGGGCGGCGGAGAGCATCACGCGCTGCGCGGAGCACGGTCTGCTGCAAGGCGTCGGCGGCGGACGCTTCGGCCTTGGCGCGGAGATGTCCCGCGCTGCCTACGCCACGGCGCTCTGCCGACTGATGGGCTGGGAGAGCGTCACGCCCGCGCAGGGCAGCTTCGCGGACAATCAGGACCCGAATGCATGGTACTACAGCGCGATCGAGACGGCGCGTGCCAACGGCGCGCTGGCGCTCGAGAGCACGCTCTGCTGTCCGAACGACGCCATCACGCGCGAGGAGATGGCAAAGATGACTGTGCGCGCGCTGGGGCTCTCGCTGCTCTCGGGCGCGGCAGAGGAGGAGTGTCCCTTCGCCGATGTCTCCGTGGCGCGCGGCTATATCGCCCTTGCCTATCGCATGGGTATTCTCAGGGGCGTGAGCGAGTATCGCTTCGATCCCAAGACGGGCGCGACGCGCGAACAGGCCGCAGCGGTGCTGCTGCGCACCTACGAGCGTCTGCACGCGAGCCTGCGCGTGACCGATGTGACCGCCGCGCCGGAGAATGCCGTGCCTGCCGCGCCTCTGACCGATGAGAGCGGCAGCGTGCCGGTCAGTCCGCGCGCACCGATGGAGGCCGTCTATACCGCGGCAGTCCGTGCGGGCGAAGGCGGCAGCGTGGCGCTGCGCGCCGTGCCGCTCCTCCAGATCACGCGCGGCGGCACGGTCGTGGGATCGCGCGACCTGACCGCCGACGAGCTTTCCGCCTTCCTTGCGGACGGCACGATGCACACGCATCGCTCCGCGCAGCACGCGAGCTCCTGCCTCTACCGCACGGAGAAGGACGGCTCGGTCACCGTCGTCTGGTACGAGAGCGCAGCGGACCTCGCCGAAAAGACCGCGCTGTGCCGTCTGCTCGGCATCGCGGAGGTCTTTGTGGTACGATAAAAGCAAAAGGAGACGGCAAGCTGCCGTCTCCTTTTTTCGCAATGCAGCGGAATTACAGATACTTCTGCATTCCGTCGGTCGCGAGGCCCGGGTCGCCCGAAACGGACACCGTGAACTTCACGCCGTGGTTGTTGCTGAAGCGGTTGAGCCAATCAAGGAAATCGTCTGCCGCCTGATTGCACTCGCCGCCCACGATCTTAAAGAGATTGTCGATAAAGATATGGGAAATATCGTAATTGCCGGCATACAGACCGCTGACGAAGCCGCGCAGCCCCTCGTAAGTGGTGATCTGGTATTCGTCGGCAGAGATGAGACGAACATGATAATGGAGATCAAAGGTCATCGTAGACTTTGCCTCGATGCACACCACATTGCCGTTTTCCTCAGCGGCCGCGGAATTGATGAGCTCGATCAGCTTTTTGGTCTTTCCGGTCCCCTTTTCACCCATGATAAGCCTGACCATAAGAAATCACTCCTTTGCATAGTATCCATGCCGCGCATGGTATTCTTATGTCCAAGCATAGCACAGAATGTCCCGTTTTGCAATGCGGAAAATAAAATTTGCAGATTATTCATTTTGTACCCTCCCTTTTCCGCCGCCTCGGGCGGCGGAGACGCCCGCGCGCCCTGCGTTTGAGAACATTTTCCCGATATAGTCCAATGGTATGAAGTCAAGTAGGTGATGCAGAAAGATTTTGAAGAAAAGC
>CAYWAS010000026.1:0-25017 GCA_964455915.1 uncultured Oscillibacter sp.
CAGAGCAAGGTCGACCCCTATCTCCGCCCGCTCTACGACGCGCTCTTTGATATGCTCGGCGCGGAGACCTACCAGAAGTACCTCGAGCGCGGCAACATCGAGGTCGCGCCGCTCGCCTATATGCGCGGGCGCACGCTCGACGACAGCTTCATTATTCTCGACGAAGCGCAGAATACCTCCTGCGAGCAGATGAAGATGTTTTTGACGCGCATGGGCTTCGGCTCGAAAATGGTCATCACCGGCGACGCGACGCAGATCGACCTGCCGGCGGACAAGCTCAGCGGACTCAAGCAGGCGGTGCGCGTGCTGCGCGGCGTGGAGGGCATCGGTATATGCGAGCTGACCGACCAAGATGTGGTGCGCCATGTGATGGTGCAGCGCATCATCAAGGCCTACGCGGACTATGAGGACGCGAGAAACAACAGAAGAAAATAAGAAAAACGAGGAAAAACGATGAAAGACGGACATCTTATCACCATTGAAAGCGATCTTGACGAGCTGCAGGACGAGGAGCTTTTCGCCATGCTGCGCGAGACGATCTCCACCGCGCTCGACATCGAGGGCGTCGAGCTCCCCTGCGAGATCAATGTGCTGCTGACCGACGACGAGGGCATTGAGGAGGTCAACGCGCAGATGCGCGGCATCGATGCGCCGACCGATGTGCTCAGCTTCCCAATGTTCGACCTCGCCCCCGGCGAGCACCCGAGCGAGGACGAGCGCGACCCCGGCAGCGACACCGTGCCGCTGGGCGATATGTGCATCTCCGTCGAGCGCGCACGCTCTCAGGCGAACGAGTTCGGCCACTGCATGGCGCGCGAGATCAACTACCTTGCCGTCCACTCCGTGCTGCATCTGCTCGGCTACGACCACATGGACGAAGGGGGCATGAAGGCACAGATGCGCGAGCACGAGGAGCGCATCATGACGGCGCTCGACCTCCCGCGGGAGTAAAAATCAACAAAATGTTCAACATAAAAGAAAGTTGAGGATCACCTATGAACCGGACAAAAACCGCGATGATCACCCTCTGTGGGCGCCCGAATGTGGGCAAATCCAGCCTGACGAACGCGCTCGTGGGCGAGAAGATCGCCATTGTTTCCAATAAGCCGCAGACCACGCGCAACCGCATCTACGGCGTTGTGACCGAGGGGGACACGCAGCTCGTGCTGCTCGACACCCCCGGCTTCCACAAGCCGCGCAGCCGCCTTGGTGACTACATGGTCAAGGTCGCGCGCGAGAGCATCGCAGATGTGGACCTTGTCGCACTGCTCGTTGAGCCGGTGCCCCATGTCGGCATTCCCGAGGCGGAGCTGATCGAGAAGATCAAGCAGTCGCACCTGCCCGCGATCCTCTGCATCAACAAGATCGATACCATCGCGAAAAAGGACGACCTCCTCGCCGTCATCGCGGCGTACAGCGAGGCGTACCAGTTCGACGCGATCTTCCCCATCTCCGCGCGCACGCGCGACGGGCTGGACGAGCTGCTCGACGAATTCAAGAAATACGCCGTCGAAGGCCCGCAGCTCTTCCCCGACGGCATGACCACCGACCAGCCCGACCGCCAGGTCGTGGGCGAGATCGTGCGCGAAAAGCTCCTGCGCAATCTTGATAAGGAGATCCCACACGGCACGGCGGTCGAGATCACGCGCTTCATCGAGCGCGATGACGAGGTCATCGAGGTCGACGCGACGATCTACTGCGAGAAGGCGAGTCACAAGGGCATCATCATCGGCAAGAACGGCGCGATGCTCAAAAAGATCTCCACCGAGGCGCGGCAGGACATCGAGCGCTTCATGGGCACGAAGGTCTACCTCGAGACCTGGGTGAAGGTCAAGGAAAACTGGCGCGATAATATGAACTATATCAGGAGTTTCGGGTATAACGACCAGTGATCTGAGCTGACGCGCCTCGAGATCGCTGCCTGCGGAGAAAGAGGTGAGCGCATTGCCGGAAAAGCTCGTTACACGCGGCATCGTGCTCCGCGCGACGGAGACGAAGGAGAGCGACTATATCCTCACCGTCCTCACGGCGGAGCATGGCAGGCTCGCGGTCATCGCGCGCGGCGCGCGGCGCAGGCGGAGCCGACTTGCCGCAGTCTGCCAGCTTTTTGCCTTTTCCGAGCTGGTGCTCTATCGCCGCGGCGAGTGGTATATGCTCGACGAGGGCGCGAGCGTCACGCTCTTCGACGGGCTGCGCGCCGACCTCGAACGGCTCGCGCTCGCCTCGTATTTTGCCGAAATGACCGAGGCGGTGACGAGCGAGGAGGTGCCTGCGCCCGAAACGCTCTCGCTGCTGCTCAACGCGCTCTACGCGCTCGACACGCTCGGAAAATCCCCGACGCTCGTGCGCGCGGCGTTCGAGCTCAAGCTGCTCTCGCTCTCGGGCTACGAGCCGCTGCTCGCGGACTGCGCGATGTGCGGCGCGGCGGAGCCGACGGAGCCGCTCTTCGACGCGGCGCAGGGCGTGGTGCTCTGCCGGAAGTGCGCGGGGGCGGCGGGCGGAGCAAGGCTCGACGCGGGGGCGCTTGCCGCGATGCGCCACATCGTCGGCGCGCCGGCGAAGCGAATGCTCGCCTTTGCACTCGAAGCGCCGTCGCAGGCGTATCTGAGCGCGGCCTGCGAAGCGTTCGTGAGTGCGCAGCTCGACCGGCGCTTCAAAACGCTTGACTTTTATCGATCCATTCGACAGACGGAACAGGTGTGACTATGACAGAACTGTTTGAAAAATCCATTCGCGTGCTCGAGCTGCCGCAGCTTTTGGAGCGCCTTGCGCAAAAGGCGGTGAGCGAGGCGGCGAAGGAGCGCGCACGGCGGCTCGAGCCCTGCACGGACGCGGACGATGTGCGGCGACTCCAGGACGAGACGGACGCGGCGCGCGCCCTGATCGGTCTGCGCGGGAGCCCGTCGTTTTCCGGCGTGAAAGATGTGCGCGAGTCGCTCTCGCGCGCCGAGCGCGGCGGAATGCTCAACCCGCGCGAGCTTTTGACCATCGCGGGACTGCTGACCAACTCCCGCCGCGTGCGGGAATACTACGAGGCGGACCAGGGCGAGGGGACGGTGCTTGACCGAATGTTCGCCTCGCTCCACGCGAACCGCTTTTTGGAAGAGAAGATCACGACCTCGATCCTCTCCGAAGACGAAATCGCGGACGCGGCAAGCCCCGAGCTTGCCGACATTCGCCGCCACAAGCGCGCCGCGAGCGCGAAGGGACGGCAGATCCTGCAAAAGATCATCTCCTCGCCGAGCTATCGCTCGACCTTGCAGGAGGCGCTCATCACGCAGCGCGACGGGCGCTTTGTTGTCCCCGTCAAGGCGGAGCATCGCGGCGACCTCCCGGGTCTTGTCCACGACATCTCCTCCTCCGGCGCGACGCTTTTCGTCGAGCCGATGGGCGTGGTGCAGGCGAACAACGAATTAAAGGAGTTAGAAGCCAGAGAGAAAAAGGAGATCGAGCGCATTCTCTTCGCCCTCTCCGCCGAGGCGGCGGGCTTTTCCGAGGCGATCCTCTGGGACTACGACATTCTCGTCCACCTCGATCTCATCTTCGCCCGCGGCGAGCTGAGCTATCAGATGGACGCGGCGCGCCCCGAGATCCGCACGGACGGCAGCGTGTACCTGCGCCGAGCGCGCCACCCGCTGCTCGACCCAGCCAAGGCTGTGCCGATCGACATTGAGGTCGGGCGCAGCTTCGATACGCTCGTCATCACCGGCCCCAACACCGGCGGCAAGACCGTGAGCCTCAAAACGCTCGGCCTTCTCTGCCTGATGGCGCAGTGCGGACTGCACATTCCCGCGGGCGACCGCAGCGCGGTGAGCGTTTTTACCGGCATTCTCGCCGACATCGGCGACGAGCAGAGCATCGAGCAGAGCCTTTCGACCTTCTCGGCGCACATGAAGACCATCGTGAGCATTCTTGACGAGGCGGACGGCGGCTCGCTCGTCCTCTTCGATGAGCTCGGCGCGGGCACCGATCCGGTCGAGGGCGCGGCGCTTGCCATCGCGGTCATCGAGCATGTGCGCGCACGCGGCGCGAAGGTCGCCGCGACCACGCACTACGCCGAGCTCAAGACCTTCGCGATGACGACCGCGGGCGTGGAGAACGCGAGCTGCGAGTTCGATGTGGAGACGCTCTGCCCGACCTATAAGCTCCTCATCGGCATTCCGGGCAAATCCAACGCCTTCGCCATCTCCGCGCGGCTCGGGCTCGACCCGCGCGTCATCGAGACGGCGCGCGCCCAGATGGACTCGGAGAGCATTCGCTTCGAAGATGTCCTCACGCAGCTCGAGGCCAAGCGCCAGCAGCTTGAAAAGGAAAAGGAAGAGATCGACCGTCTGCACGCGCGGCAGGAGGAGGACTCCCGCCGCGCCCGCGAGTTCCGCGCGCAGATGGAGCGGGCGAAGGAGAACGCACGCAATCGCGGCGAGGCCGAGGCAAAGCGCATTCTTGCCGACGCCAAGAGCGCGGCGGACGCCGCCTTCCGCGAGATCGACGCGCTGCGCAAGGCGCAGAAAAAGCAGCTCGACGCGCAGGCGATCAATGAAAAGCGTGTGGAGATCGTCTCCGGTCTGAACGCCGCGCGGGAGCGCGCGGGCGTGCGCGACGAGACGCGCGAGCCGATCCCCGCGCCGTCGCGCCCCATTCAGAAGGGCGACCTTGTGGAGATCCCCGGGACGAGCCGTCCCGCCGAGGTCACGGAGGTCAAGGGCGATAGGCTGGTGCTCAAGGCGGGCGCGCTCTCGATGACCGTTAAGCGCGATGAAGTCCGTCTCATCGAGGACGATGAGCGCGCGGCGCTCAAAAAATCGACCGCCCCTATCCGGCCGAGCCGCCGCATTTTGAACACCGCTGCCGCGGCGCGCGAGCTGGACCTGCGCGGCATGGAAACGCTCGAGGCGGAGAGCGTGCTGGAGAATTACCTCGACGCCGCGCTGCGCGCGCATCTTGAGACTGTGACCATTATCCACGGCAAGGGCACCGGCGCGCTGCGCAAGGCGGTGCAGGCATCGCTGCGCAAAAACAAGATGGTCAAGTCCTTCCGCCTCGGCAACTACGGCGAGGGCGAGAGCGGCGTGACCGTTGTGGAGTTCAAATAGGGAACGGACGGCGGACAGGGGATCAAAATTGTCCGCGTATCGCGGACAAAATGACCGTTTGAGCACACTGCCTGAACAAGATATCAGGATTTCAGCGAAGTTTGTAAAAAAGTGGATTGACGAACGGCGCGAAAATGGTATAATATACTCACTATCCCGTTAGTATGATTAGGGAGGATGTTAAAGAATGGTCACACAGGAAGTTACGATCAACAATGAGGTCGGTCTGCACGCGCGTCCCGCGACCTTCTTCATTCAGAAGGCCAACGAGTTCAAAAGCGGCATCTGGGTGGAAAAGGACGAGCGCCGCGTGAACGCCAAGAGCCTGCTGGGCGTTCTGTCCCTCGGCATCACGAAGGGGACGACGATCACCCTGCTTGCAGACGGCGCCGACGAGAAGGAAGCTGTTGCCGCACTCAGCGAGCTGGTCTCCGGCAACTTCGGCGAATGATCATCACAGAGTAAGGAAAGGCGGTTTCGCGAAGGGCGAAACCGCCTTTTTCCGACAGAAAGGGGGGCGTGCGCGTGACAAAGGAGGAGCTGCTGGAAAAGGCGAACGGACTGCCGCTCGCCCCGGGCGTCTATCTGATGATGGACGCGGCGGGGCGGGTCATCTATGTCGGCAAGGCGAAAAAGCTCAAAAACCGCGTGAGCCAGTATTTCCAGCTCGGCACGGGACACAATGAGAAAACGCGCCGCATGGTCGCGCAGGTCGATCACTTCGACACCATCTTCGTCTCCAGCGAGTTTGAGGCGCTGGTGCTCGAAAACTCCCTCATCAAGCAGCATCAGCCGCGCTACAACATTCTGCTCAAGGACGATAAGGGCTACCCCTTTGTCCGCCTCTCGCGCGGGGACTATCCGCGCTTCACGATGGTGAATCGCACGGCGAACGACGGCGCGCGCTACTTCGGTCCCTTCGGCGCGCGCGGCGAGACCCGTGCCGCCGTGGACGCGATCTGCGCGGCGTTCTGCCTGCCGACCTGCACACGCCGGTTCCCGCGCGACATCGGCAAGGAGCGCCCCTGCCTCAACCACCACATGGGACGCTGCGACGGCTTCTGCCGCGGGACGCCCGACGCGGCGGAATACGAGCGGCGCATCGAGCAGGCGGCGCTGCTGCTCTCGGGCGGCTCGCACGCGCTCGCGCGCTCACTGCGCGCGGAGATGGAGCACGAGGCGGAGCAGCTCCACTTCGAGCAGGCGGCGATCCTGCGTGACCGTTTGGCCGCGGTCGAGGTGCTCGGAAAGCGCCAGAAGGTCATCGCGGGCATCTGTGCGGACACCGATGTCTGGGGGCTTTACACGGGCGCGGCGAAGTCGGGCTGCGCCATGCTCCATGTGGAGGACGGCAGCGTGACCGGCCGCGAGACGAAGCTCTTCGCCGCGCCGACGGACGAAACGCGCGAGGATACCCTCGCGGCGCTGCTCGCGCAGTATTATCTGCCGCGCAGCGTGCTGCCGCGCGAAATTTTGCTGCCCTTCGCCATCGACGGCGCGGACGCGCTGGAGCAGGCGCTCACCGCCGCTGCGCAGCACCGCGTCACGCTGCGCGTGCCGCAGCGCGGCGAAAAGGCAGAGCTTCTTGCGATGGCGGAGCGCAACGCGCGCGAGGAGGTCGAGCGCGTGACCACCGCCGCCGAGCGCGAGGATAAGACGCTCAAAAGCCTTGCGGCGATGTGCGGTCTTGCCGCCGTGCCGGAGCGCATGGAATCCTACGACATCTCCAACACCGGCGCGAGCGACATCGTCGCCTCGATGGTCGTCTACGCCGGCGCGAAGCCGCTCAAGAGCGCCTACCGCCGCTTCAAGATGAAGTCCGTCCACGACCGTCCGGACGACTACGCCTCGATGGAGGAGGTCCTTACGCGGCGCTTACAGCGCTATGCGGACGGTGACGAGAAATTCGCGCCGCTGCCCGATATTTTCCTCATCGACGGCGGAAAGACCCATGCGGCGGTCGCGGAGCGGGTCTGCGCGGTGTTTGGCCTGCATATTCCGATCTTCGGCATGGTCAAGGACGACCGCCACCGCACCCGCGCGCTGACCAACGCGGCGGGGGAGGAGATCGACCTGCGCGCCGACCCCGCGGTCTTTGCCCTCATCGGGCAAATTCAGGAGGAGACGCACCGCTTCGCCATCACCTATCATCACGAGAGCCACACGCGCTCGACCGTCGCCTCGACGCTCGACGCGATCCCGAACATCGGCGAGATCCGCAAGCGCAAGCTGCTCGCGCGCTTCAAGAGCGTCAAGGCGATCCGCGCGGCGGAGCTTCCGGCGCTGCAAGCGGAGCTGGGACGCGCGGCGGGGCGCGCGGTCTACGACTATTTTCACCCCAGGGAGGAGACTCCATGACCGGAAAACTGTATGGTACGCTCGGCCCGAGCTGTGCCGATGTGGATACGCTGCGCGCACTGCTGCGCGCGGGAATGCGCGGCGTGCGGCTGAACCTCTCGCACGGTACGCTCGCGCAGAGCGCGCCGTGGATCGACGCGCTGCACGCGGCCTGTGCTGCCGAGGGCGTCGAATGCGAGCTGCTCATCGACCTGCAAGGCCCCGAACTGCGCGTCGGCGTGCTCGCCGCTCCGCTTGCGCTGCGCGAGGGGGAGGAGCTGACGCTCGATGCCGCGCTCCCCGTGCCGACGATTTTGACGCAAAACCTGCGTGACGGCGACGAGCTGCTGCTCGACGACGGCGCACTTTCCCTGCGCGTGGAGGACGCGCGGTCGCTGCGCTGCCGTGTGCTGCGCGGCGGAACGCTCACTTCGCGCAAGAGCATCGCCCTCGTCGGGCGCGAGCTGCCAACGCCCGCGCTGACGGAGACAGACCTTCAAAATCTGCGCTGCGCGAGGGAGTACGGCGTCACCGCGCTCATGCAGCCCTTCGTGCGCGGAGCGGACGATCTTACCGCCGTGCGCGCGGCGCTGCGCGAAACGGGCGCGGAGGGGTTGAAGATCTTTGCCAAGATCGAAAACCTTACGGGGCTGCAAAAACTCGACGAGATTATTCCGCCGGCCGATGTCGTCGTCATCGCGCGCGGCGACCTCGGCAACGCCATGCCGCTCTGGGAGCTGCCCCGCGCGCAGGCGCGTATTGCGCGAAGCTGCCGCGCGGCGGGCCGGAGCTTTATGGTCTCCACGCAGATGCTCCACTCGATGCACCACGCCGCTGTGCCCACGCGCGCGGAGGTGACAGACATCTATCAGGCGGCGAAAAGCGGCGCGGACTATCTGCTCCTCACCGGCGAAACGGCGGTGGGCGAGTATCCGGTCGAGGCGATGACCTATTTTGCGAAGATCGCCGCGAACGGCTGGGCGGACGCGGAGAAGGAGGACGGGAAATGACGGATCGGGAGCTGCTTCGGAATATCCCGCGCGTGGACGAGCTGCTCGGCGCGGTTCGCGAGCGCTGCCCCGAGCTATCTTCCGCCACGGTGACGGCGGCGGTGCGCGAAACGCTCGACGCGCTGCGCGCGGGCGTGCTGCGCGGAGAGGTGCGCGAGCTCCCCTCCGTTTCCGAGCTGTGCGCTGACGCGCAGACGCGTGCGTGCACGGCGGCACTTCCGTCGCTGCGCGGCGTCATCAACGCCACGGGCGTCGTGCTGCACACGAACCTCGGGCGCGCCTGCCTGAGCGAGCGCGCGGCAAAGGCCGCGGCAGAGGCCGCGCGGAATTATTCTACGCTCGAATACGACCCTGCACGCGGTGAGCGCGGCGAGCGCAACGCCCATGTGGAGTCGCTTCTGTGCGCCCTCACGGGCGCGGAGAGCGCGCTCGTCGTGAACAACAACGCCGCCGCCGTGCTGCTTCTTTTGACCGCGCTGACCGCGGGGGGCGAGGTGATCGTCTCGCGCGGCGAGCTGGTGGAGATCGGCGGCAGCTTCCGCGTGCCGGAGATCATGGCGTCCTGCGGCGCGGTGCTGCGCGAGGTCGGCACGACCAACAAAACGCGCATCGCCGACTACGCCGCCGCGGTGAATGAAAATACGCGCGCGCTGATGAAGGTCCACACGAGCAACTACCGCGTTGTCGGCTTCACCGAGAGCACGAGCCGCGAGGCACTTGCCGCCCTCGCGCGCGAGCGCGGCGTGCCGTTTTTCGAGGACCTTGGCAGCGGGAGCCTGATTGACCTCGCGCTGCTCGGCATTTACGATGAGCCGACGCTGCGCGCGTCCGTTCGGGCGGGAGTTGATGTCGTCACCTGCTCGGGCGATAAGCTCCTTGGCGGCCCGCAGGCGGGCATTCTCGTGGGGAAGAAGAAGTGTATCGATATCCTCAAGCGTCACCCGCTCATGCGCGCCCTGCGCGTGGATAAGCTGACGCTCGCGGCGCTGGAGGCGACGCTGCGCAGCTATGCCGAGGATGCGGCGCTCACCGAGCTCCCGACGCTCGCGATGCTCACCGCTCCGGCGGAGGAGCTGCGCGCTCGCGCGGCGCTGCTCTGCGAAAAGCTCACGGCGCTCGGCGTGGAGGCTGAAGTTGTCGCGGAGAGTGACCGCGTCGGCGGCGGCAGCGTCCCGACGCAGGAGCTTGCGGGCTTTGCCGCGGCGGTCACGCCGAAGGGCAGCGCCGACGCGATGACGGAGCGGCTGCGCCAACGCGCGCGTCCGGTCGTTGCGCGCATCGTGCGCGAACGGGTGCTGCTGTGCGTGCGGACACTGCGCGACGCGGAGCTGGACGAAGCGGCGCGCGCCGTGGCGGAGAGTGAGCGATGAAGCACGCGATCATCGGCACGGCGGGCCATGTCGACCACGGCAAAACGCAGCTCGTCCTCGCCCTCACGGGCGTGGACACCGACCGTCTTGCGGAGGAAAAGCGGCGGGGACTCACGATCGAGACGGGCTTCGCCCGCCTGAGCTTTCCAGACGGCAGCGCTGCGGGCGTTGTCGATGTGCCGGGACATGAGAAGTTCATCAAAAATATGCTCGCCGGCGCGGGCGGCATCGACCTTGCGATGCTCGTCGTCGCGGCGGACGAGGGCTTCATGCCGCAGACGCAGGAGCATCTGGCGATCCTCTCGCTCCTCGGCGTGGAGCGCGGCGTGGTCGTGCTGACGAAGTGCGACCTTGTTGACGCCGCGCAGCGTGCGCGCGTGCGGGAGGAGGTCGCCGCGCGCGTGCGTGGGAGCTTTCTGGAGGGCGCTCCGGTCGCGGAGGTCTCCGCCCGCACGGGCGAGGGGATCGAAGCGCTGCGCGCGCTGCTGCACACTCTCGTGCGGCAGACGCCGGAAAAGCGCGCCGACGCGCCCTTCCGCCTGCCCATCGACCGCGTCTTTTCGGTCGACGGCTTCGGCACGGTCGTGACCGGCACGCTCATTGAAGGCACGCTTCATCGTCTGGACGAGGCGGAGCTGCTGCCGCGCGGCACGCGCGTGCGCGTGCGCAGCTTGCAGGTACACGGCGAAACGGTGGACGCGGCGCACGCCGGTCAGCGCGTGGCGGTGAACCTTGCGGGCATCAAAAAGGAAGAGGTCTGCCGCGGCGACGCGCTGGTACGCCCCGCAAGCGTGCGGACTTCAAGAATGCTCGATGTGCGCCTCGCCTGCCTGCGCGGGAACGCGCGCACGATCCTCGACGGCTCGCGCGTCCACTTTTACCACGGGACCTCGGTCGCGCTTGCCAAGGTCGCGCTGCTCGACTGCGCGGCCATCGCCCCGGGGGAGAGTGCCTACGCGCAGCTCCGCTTTACGGAGGAGGTCGCGGTCAAGCGCGGCGACCGCTTTGTCGTGCGCTTTTATTCGCCGCTCGAGACCATCGGCGGCGGCACCATTCTGGACGATGCGCCCGCACGCCATAAGCGAAACGACCCCGCGGTGCTCGCGTCGCTCGCCGTGCGCGAGCGCGGCAGCGCCGAGGAGCGCGTACTGCACCAGCTCGCCGCCTTTGATGCGGCGCTGCCGACCGCGCGGGAGCTTGCCGACCGTCTTGCCCTCACGGACTCGAAGATCTCTCCGCTGCTTGGCGCGCTGTGCGCGCGGGGGAGCGTCCTCGAGCCGATGGCGGGGCGCTATCTTGCCGCCTCCGCACTTGCCGCGCTGACGGCGCGCTGCAAGGCGCTGCTGACGGAATATCACGAAAAAAATCCGCTCCACGCGGGAATGCGCCTGCCGGAGCTGCGCCGCCGTCTCCTCCGCTCGGTGGAGACGGAGCGCTGGAACGCCATGCTCCGCCTTTTGACGGAGAGCGGCGAAGTTCGCTGCGCGGACGGACGGGTATCGCTCGCGTCGTTCACGCCGCGCTTTACCGCGCGGCAGGAGACGCTGCGCCGCGAGCTGCTGCGGCTCTATCGCGACATGGGTCTGCGCCCGATGAGCGCGCAGCGCGTGCTCGCGCGGCTCGGTGCGGGCGACCGGCGGGAGGCGGAGCGCGTGCTCGAGAGCCTGCTGGCGGACGGAAGGCTTCTGCTGCTCGCGCCGGAGTGCTATCTGCATGAGGCGGTCTATCGACAGGTGTGCGATGTCGTGCGCGCGCATTTTGCCGCGCAGGAGACGCTGACGCTCGCCGCGCTGCGCGACGCGCTCGGCTGCTCGCGCGACGATGCGCTGCGCGTGCTCGAATATCTTGACCGAAACCGCGTCACCAGACGAGAGGGCGATGTGCGCCGCCTGGATCGCGGCTTTCCCGATCAGCTTTCATGGGGGTAGATGAGCGCCGGTGTGCTCCGCGGTCTTCAAAACCGTTTGCGGGCGGTCTACAGCCGCCCGGGTGGGTTCGATTCCCACATACCCTCGCCAAAAGAGGACACATGATCGAAGATCATGTGTCCTCTTTTTTATGTAAGATCGCTTCACGAACCTGTCTCGCGTACCTTTTTTCTTTTCATCAACGGGAGAGAGGAGGTCAGGCGTTCGCCTTCACCCATTCGGCGGCAAACTCCGCAAAGCTCGCCGCGGCGGGCGCGGGGGACGCGGCGGGGATCGCAAGGGCGATGGTGCGGCTCGCGGGCGGATCGATGGGGCGCGTCTCGATCCCCTCGTTGTTGCCGCGCAGCAGGAGCGAGGGCATGATGCTCACGCCGAGCCCCTGACGGACCATCGCGATCACGGCGTAGTCGTCCTTCGTGCGCAGGCGCACATTCGCCTTCATGCCCACGGCATCGAGCGCGCGCCGCGCGTCGTGGTTCGAGGTCTCGAGCAGCGTGATGAAATCCTCGCGCGCGACATCTTCCACGCGGCACACCGCCTGCGCGCAGAGGGCGTGTCCCTTCGGCAGCACGGCGACGAGCGGGTCCTCAAAGAGCGGGACGCAGCGGCAGCCGAGCCTGCTCGGAAGAGAGATGAAGCCGAGGTCGACGCTGCCGTCGGCGAGCCAGTTGTCCACATCGTGATAGTCGCCGTTGAAGAGCTGGAACTCCACCTGCGGGTGGAGCACGCGGAACTGCATCATCATGCCCGGAAGCCAGTGCGTCGCGACGCTCGTGAAGGTGGCGATGCGCACGCGGCCGGAGATGACGCCGTGCAGCTCGCGCGCCTCGGCGCGCAGCAGTGCCTCCTGACGCACGATCTCGCGCAGATACGGCAGCACGCGCTCGCCCTCCTCCGTCAGATGCGCGCCCGTGCGCGTGCGCCGCAGGAGGGAGAGCCCCAGCTCGCGCTCGACCGCCGCGATGATATGGCTCACGCCCGACTGCGTCAGCCCCAGCTCCTGCGCGGCCCGCGTGAGCGAGGAGAGCTCGACCGTTTTGACAAACACCTCATATTTTTTCGTGTCCATGGCATTTTTCCTCTTGCATTTTCGGTGATGGTGTGCTATGATACGCCCATCACATGAAAAGTTGTGATGCTACGCATTATAAATCTTCATGCGTCAAATGTCAAGGGAGAAATCGAAAATGAGCAGTGCGAATTTACAGCATCTTTTGGCCATGTGCCTTTACATGGCGGCGGTCGTCGCCATCGGCATCTATTTTGCCAAGCGCGCCAACCAGAATGCCGAGCAGTATTTCCTCGGCGGGCGCTCTCTGGGCCCGTGGGTCACGGCATTCAGCGCCGAGGCGTCCGATATGTCCGGCTATCTTCTCATGGGTCTGCCCGGCCTTGCCTACTGGACCGGTCTTGCCGACGCGGGCTGGACCTGCATCGGTCTTGCGCTGGGCACCTATCTGAACTTCCTCGTGGTCTCCAAGCGCCTGCGCCGCTACTCCATCGCGGTGGACGCCTTCACCCTGCCCGACTTCTTCTCGCGCCGCTTCCATGAGGAGAAGAAGGTCATCATGACCATCTGCTCGCTCATCATCATCATCTTCTTCAGCGTCTACGCCGCGCAGTGCCTGTCCTCCTGCGGCAAGCTCTTCGCGAACCTCTTCGGCCTGTCCTACAGCGGCATGATGATCGTCGCGTCGATCTTCGTCCTGGTCTATACCTTCCTCGGCGGCTTCCTTGCCGAGAGCGCGTCCGACTTCATGCAGGCGGTCGTGATGATCACGGTGCTCGTGCTGATCCTTGTCCTCTCCATCGGGCAGGCGGGCGGTCTGGCGGCGGTCATCGCCAACGCCAGGAGCTACGATGGCTTCTTCTCCTTCTTCCAGACGGCGACGCCCTCCGCGACCGAGATCAATGCCTTCGGCGAGGCGCAGCCCTACGGCGTGCTCAAGATCGTCTCCATGCTCGCCTGGGGCCTCGGTTACTTCGGTATGCCGCAGGTGCTCCTGCGCTTCATGGGCATTCGCTCGGAGGGCGAGCTCAAGCTCTCCCGCCGCGTGGCGATCGTCTGGGTCATCATCTCCATGGCCGCTGCCGTGATGATCGGCGTGGTCGGCCGCAGTGTGAACGGTCTCGATTACCTCTCCAACAGCGCCGCCGAGAACATTTTCATCGACGCGGCGACGATGTATCTCCCGCCGGTGCTCGCGGGCTTCGCCTGCGCGGGTGTGCTCGCCGCGGCGATCTCCTCCTCGGACTCCTACCTGCTCATCTCCGCCAGTGCCGTCAGCCAGAATCTCTATAAAGGCATCTTCAAGAAGGACGCGACCGACCGCGAGGTCATGTGGTGCTCGCGCATCACGCTGGTCGTCATCACGCTCGTCGCCATGGTCATCGCGTGGAACTCCAACTCCACCATCTTCGGCATCACCTCGTTCGCTTGGGCGGGCTTCGGCGCGGCCTTTGGCCCGCTGATGCTGCTGTGCCTGTTCTGGAAGTGCACCACCTATCCCGCTGCCATCGCGGGCATGGTCGCCGGCGGCGTGATGGTCTTCTTCTGGAAGCTGGTACTCAAGCCTCTGGGCGGTGTGTTCGGTATCTATGAGCTGCTGCCCGCGTTCGTCTTCAGTGCGCTGGTGATCGTTGTCGTTTCGCTGTGCACCGCGCAGCCCGACGAGACCGTGCAGTCTGAGTTCGACCGCGTCAGGAACGGCGAGGGTCTGAACGGATAAAAACCACGAAAAAAGGATACAGGGGCGCGCGGGAAGACCTGCGCGCCCCTTCCGATTTGTTCGAAACTTGCCGGAAAAGGAAGAAAATTAAAACAAATGGGATAAGAACGAGCCCCTCGACAGCCCTCGACTTGACAAACGCGGCGGATTGCGGTATACTCCACGAAGCCAAAAAGGTTACAAAAGGTTACAAGGAAATGACAAATGTAACCATTTCGCGTGCCGCCCCGCGCGGCGCGCGGCAGATCACGGAGGTCATCTATGTTAACAAACCGAAGAAGGCAGCTCTGGCAGGCAATGCTCCTTGCGCTGCTGGTACCGGTGCTGCTGATCGACACGGTTCCCGCCCTGCGCGCGAGCGCGCTCTATCTCCTCGCCGACGGGGGAACGACCGCGGCGGTCGAGAGCGGCGTGGAGCTGACGGCGGATCGTGTGATCGTTGTCGGCGCGGCGGAGCTTGCGCTTGAGGGCGGTCATAAGGTCACCGTCACCCACGACGGGAGCGAGCAGTACGCCACAACGCGCGACGGCGAGACTGTGACGGCGCTTTTGAAGCGCATGGACATTGCCGTCGGCGCGATGGAAATGGTCAAGGTCGATGTGAGCGAGCCGGAGATCGAAATTGAGATCGCCGCGAGCTTCACCTACTACGAAACGCGCACCGAGGCCGCGCCGCACACCACGGTCTACAGCAAGAACATCACCGTCCCCAAGGGCGAGACGCAGGTCTGGCAGAAGGGCATCGACGGCACGCGCGAGGTGGTCTATGAGGTCTCCTATGCCGACGGCGAGCTTGTCTCCTGTCAGGCGGTCGCCGAGCAGAACAACACCAGCGTGACCGAGTACGCCTATGTCGGCACGCTCGTCAAGGAGGCGCAGGCGGGCGACACCATCGCCTCGGTCAGCAAAAACGCGGACGGCAGCGGCTACCTCATCATGGCGTCCGGCGACTCGCTGCACTTCACCGGCTCGATGGAGGTCCAGTGTACCGCCTACACCACGGGCTACGACGGTGTGGGTACCATCACCGCGACGGGCACGACCGTCAAGCGCGGCTGCGTGGCGGTGGATAAGCGCGTGATCCCGCTGGGGACGACCATGTTCATCACCACCGTCTCCGGCTCGCATACCTACGGTATGGCGCACGCGGAGGATACGGGCGTGCGCGGCGCGAAGATCGACCTGTATATGGACTCCTACGACGAGTGCATTCAGTTCGGCCGCCGCAATTCCATCGCCTATTTCCTGGATTGAGAAGATGAAAAACGGGAGCGGTTTTCACCGCTCCCGTTTTTTCCGCATTCAGAAGATCAGCTCGCTGAGCATTTTGGCGAACAGCAGTCCCAGCACGACGAAGATCATGCCGCGCACCTTTTTGCTGCCGCCGCGCATGGCGTAGCGCGCGCCGCAGAAGGCGCCGAGTGCGTTGCACAGCGCTGCCGGCACGGCGAGCGCCCACCACACCTTGGCGCTGAGGATAAACAGCACCGCCGAGGCGATGTTGCTCGCGAGATTCGCGAGCTTCGCGCAGCCCGACGAGGTCAGAAGATCCATGGACAGTGCCATCGTGAAGGCCATGATCATGAAGGTGCCGGTGCCGGGACCGATCAGCCCGTCGTAGAAGCCGAGGCAGAGCCCGATCAATACGGAGCGCACGGCGGTCTGCCGCGCGGTATACTCCCGCGGCGCACTGTCGCTCTCCGCGCCGAAGTCCTTTTTGAGCGTCAGCAGGAGCGCCGCGCAGGGCAGCGCCGCGAGCATGAGGAGCTTGAGCGTGTCCTCGGGAATGAGCAGCGCGGTCTTTGTGCCGATGCCCGCGCCGACCAGCGCGCCGACACCTGCGATCAGGGCGGGGCGCAGACGGATCTTGCCGCCGCGGAAGTAGCGCAGCGCTGCGGTCGCCGTGCCGATGCTGTTGACGACCTTGTTCGTCCCCATCGCCAGATGCGCGGGAATGCCCGCCATCAGGTAAGCGGGCAGCGTGATGAGTCCGCCGCCGCCTGCAACGGAGTCGACAAAGCCGCCGAGAAAGATGAGCGGCAGCACGATGAGATAGGTAGAGAGCGTGAGTTCCATATTGTTTCCTCTTTTTCTGTAGGATCGCGTGACTTTTGATGGAATCATAACACAGGAGAGAAAAAAATGCTACCCCTTTTCCGCGCCGTGTGGTAGGATAACTGCAAAGGAATTTATCACGGCAAAGGAGAAACGCATGGAACACACGAATCGCGCCGCGATCGAGGCGCTGCTGCGCCGTCACGGCTTTCATTTCAGCAAGTCCATGGGGCAGAATTTCCTCATCGATCCGTCGATCCCCGCAGCCATCGCCGAAGCGAGCGAGGCGGGGGAGGGGAACGGCGTGCTGGAGATCGGCCCCGGCATCGGCGCGCTCAGCCACGAGCTCTGCCGCCGCGCGGATCGGGTCGTGGCGGTCGAGCTGGACAAAACGCTCCTGCCCATTTTGGACGAAACGATGGCGAACTACGAAAATTTCGAGGTCGTCTCCGCCGATATCCTCAAAACCGATATCCCCGCGCTCGTGCGCGAAAGGTTCGCGGGGCTGACGCCCATCGTCTGCGCGAACCTGCCCTACAACATCACGACACCAGCTATCACGGCGTTTTTAGAGGCGGACTGCTTCGAGAGCATCACGGTACTGATCCAGAAGGAGGTCGCCGAGCGCCTCTGCGCCGCGCCGGGGACCGCCGCCTACGGCGCGTTCTCCGTCTATATGCAGTACCACACTGTCCCGCAGCTTCTCTTCGAGGTCGGGCGCGAGTGCTTCGAGCCGAGCCCGAAGGTGACCTCTGCCGTCCTGCGCGCGGTGGTGCGCCGTGAGCCGCCCGTCGCGGTGGAGGACGAGAAATTCTTCTTCCGCGTCGTGAACGCCGCCTTTGCGCTGCGCCGCAAAACGCTCGTCAACAGCCTCATGACAGGCTTCGGCAGCGTCCTGACCAAGGAAGCGGTCACGCAGGCGGTCGTCGATGCCGGACTTGAGCCGACGGTGCGCGGCGAAAGACTGGGGCTGGAGGAGTTCGCCCGCCTTGCCCGCGCGCTCGCGGCGAAGCTGTCGGCGTAACGGAGAAAGCCTACTTATAGAAAATATTGATAACATCTTTTATTGCTATTGATCGATCTTTCTGCTAAACTGCTAAAGCAGGAGGACTCTCAATAGCAATTTTCTCTGTGCATCGGTCAGCTCCCTCTCTCCGTGAGGAGATGACAGCGAACCACACAGCCACAGGGCAAAAATTTACTTTTCATTTGCTCTGCGGAACATGCTGAAGAGGAAAAAAGAGATGACAGGTTCCGAGACCAAGACCATTCTCAAATGGGTGGACGAGGCGACTGCCTTGACCAAAAACGAGGCTGTTTTGTCCTGGATGGACGAAATGGCGGAGATCACCAGGCCGGAGAAGATCGTCTGGATCACCGGCGAGGAGGAGCAGCTCGAGGCGCTGCGCGCGCAGGCCGTGGAAGAGGGCATTCTCATCAAGCTCAACGAGTATAAGCTCCCCGGCTGCTATCTGCACCGCACCGACCCCGACGATGTTGCCCGCGTGGAGGACCGCACTTTCATCTGCTGCGAAAGGGAAGAAGATGCCGGTCCCACCAACCACTGGGTCGACCCCGGGGAAATGTATGAGAAGATGTACACGCTTGCCGACGGTGCCTACAAGGGCCGCACGATGTATGTCATTCCCTACTCCATGTCCATCATCGGCTCGCCGTTCGCAAAGTACGGCTTTGAGCTGACGGACTCTATCTATGTCGTTTTGAATATGGCGATCATGACCCGTATCGGCCGCGCCGTGTGCGATGCGCTCGGCGACGATACCGGTTTTATCAAGGGACTGCACTGCCAGTGCGATCTCGATAAAAACAACAAGTACATTGTCCACTTCCCACAGGACAATACCATCATTTCCATCAACTCCAACTACGGCGGCAATGTGCTCCAGGGCAAGAAGTGCTTCGCCCTGCGCATTGCCTCGAACCTCGGGCGCGAGGAGGGCTGGATGGCCGAGCACATGCTGATCCTCGGCATTCAGAATCCCCGCGGGGACATCAAGTATGTTTCCGCCGCCTTCCCCTCTGCCTGCGGCAAGACGAATCTTGCCATGCTCATTCCGCCCGAGGGACTCCAGCGCTGGGGCTGGCGCGTGTGGTGCGTGGGCGACGATATCGCGTGGCTGCGCATCGGTAAGGACGGGCGGCTCTGGGCGGTGAACCCCGAGAACGGCTTTTTCGGCGTCGCCCCCGGCACCTCGATGAAGTCCAACCCCAACGCCCTCATCTCCACGCATAAGGACACCATCTTCACCAATGTCGCCCTCGACCTGAGCGACAACACCGTCTGGTGGGAGGGACTCAACAAGACCCCGCCCGCCCGCGCGATCGACTGGCGCGGCCGTCCCTGGACGCCGCAGAGCCCCGAAAAGGCGGCGCACCCAAACAGCCGCTTCACCGCGCCCGCGCGCAACTGCCCGTGTCTGAGCCCCGAGTTTGATAATCCCGAGGGCGTGCCCATCAGCGCGATCATCTTCGGCGGCCGCCGCGCGAAGACCGCGCCGCTCGTCTATCAGTCCTTCGACTGGCAGCACGGCGTGTTCGTCGGCTCGATCATGGCGTCCGAGACCACCGCCGCCGCGACCGGTCAGGTCGGCGTCGTGCGCCGCGACCCGATGGCGATGCTGCCCTTCTGCGGCTATCACATGGGCGACTACTGGCAGCACTGGCTGGATATGGGCAAGAAGATCCCCAAGCCGCCGAAGATCTTCAATGTCAACTGGTTCCGCACCGACGACGAGGGGCATTTCGCATGGCCCGGCTTCGGCGACAATATGCGCGTGCTGCAATGGATCATCTCCCGCGCGGACGATGAGATCGGCGCGGCGGAGACCGCCCTCGGCTACGAGCCGAACACCCACGATATCGACATGGAGGGACTGGAGATGTCCATGTACGATATGCGCCGCCTGCTCTCGGTCGACCGCGACCTCTGGCTTCAGGAGTGCGAGGACGCCCGCGCCTACTACGAGAAGATCGGCAAGGTGCCGCAGGAGCTCTACGATGAGCTTGACGCGCTCGAGATGCGCCTCAACCGCGGCTATAAGAGAAGATGACAAAAAGGGAGACCGCCTGCGGCGGTCTCCCTTTTTTGCTTTGTGAACGGCTCACTCCTCCGCGCTCAGCGCGGCCTCGCGCGCCGCGGTCACGGCGTCGAGGACTTCGGAGAGGGTCATGCCCTCGCCGCTGAGGTCGGCTTCGAGGATCGGATCGACCGGCACGCACAGGTACATATTGTTCCCGTAGGTGTAGGCGCCTGTCGTGACCGCGATGGCCTGACCGTATTCGTTGAGCAGCGCGCCGCCGCTCGAGCCGCGCGAGATCGTCGCGTCGCTGACGATGCAGGGGAGCGTGGAAAGGCTCGCCTCGTGCGCCGTGGCGCTGACGATGCCGTGGCTCATGGCGATGCCCAGTCCGAGCGGATTGCCGATGGCATAGACCGCGTCACCCATGCGGACATCTTCCTTGCTGGCGAGGGCGATGCTGCCGAAGCGGGGGATCGGCTCGCCGTCTGCGGTGGTGCGCGCGACGCGAATGACCGCAAGGTCGATGTCCGCGTCGTAATAGAGCACGCGCTCGATCGCGACCGTCTCACCCGACACGAGCGTCGCTTTGCCGGCGATCGCGCCGTCGATGGAGTGATAGTTCGTCACCGCGAGGCCGTCGGCGCTGATGAGGAAGGCGCTGGCGTTGGCGCTCGGGTCCTCATTCTCGATCGAATCCTCGTCGGCGTAGAGGGAGAGGCAGAGAATGGCGCAGCGGCAGCGGTCGGCAGCCTGACGCGCGCTCAGCCGCGGCTCGGTCAGACCGAGCGAGGCGACCGTCTCGGCGGAGCAGAGCTTGCGCGCGAGCAGATCGCCCAGCAGCGTGCCGCCGTCCTTTTTGGCGCAGGTCAGCGCGCCGAGCGCCGTTTCAAGAAGCGTCCCGCGCAGCAGCTCGCCCTCGAGCGCGAGGGGGATCGCCCCGATGCGCAGCGCGGCGCGCGCGGCACTCTGACCGAGCTCGCCGCCGTAGCCGAGCGCACGCAGGAGCATCGAGCACCACAGCTCCGCGTCCAGCGGGGCGTTCGGCACATATTCCGTATCGGTCAAAAGCCCGTAGCGCAGACAGTAGCCCACCGCGCCGCGTGTCCAGGCGGGAGCGTCCGGACGGTCGGAGCGACAGGCGGACGCAGCCCGCTCCGCGCCGAGCAGGCGTACGAGCAGCACCGCCGCCTGATCCTGCGTGGCGGTCTCGTCCACGGCGTAGCCGCTTCCCGTGCCGCTCACAAGACCGAGCGCGGCGAGACTCTGCGCGGCGCGCAGCCCCTCCCCCTCCAGCGCCTGCGCGGCGGGGAGCAGCGAAACGGTCAGAACGAGCGCGAATATGAGAGATAAAAGCCTTTTTTTCATTGAGAAGACCTCCAAGATTGCGAAATGAACGCCCCTGTCGAAAAGGGACAGCGCCATTATGCCACATTTTTCCGCAAAGAGCAATGTTTTTTCGCGCCGAAACATACCGCGCCGCTCCGGCGCATAGGTATGGAGTGATTTTTCCGAAACGGAGGACGATCATGCGAAAGCTTGCTGCCTTTTTGCTCGCGGGAGCGCTGCTGCTCCCGCTTTCCGCCTGCCGCGCGCCCGAGCGCGCGGACCGCGTTGCGGCAGTGCGGGAGAAATATGCCGATGCCGCCTACAGCGCCGCGGCGGAGGTCGAGGTGTACGGCGGAGAGGAGAGGACGACCTACACGCTCCGCTTCGACGCGGACGCAGAGGAGACGCGCGTCACGGTCCTCGCGCCCGACCTGCTCGCCGGCGTGACGGCGCGCCTTGCCGCCGACACGCTCGCGCTCGAATACGACGGCCTTGTGCTCGACGCGGGCGGCGCGGTGGGCGGCGTGAGCGCGGTGGGCGGCGTGAGCGCGGTGAGCTGCGTGCCGCTCGTGCTGCGCGCGCTCGCGGAGGGTTCACTGACGGAGGAGAGCGAGGAGGAGATCGACCGCGGCGGCGAGCGCGTACACGCGCTGCGCCTCGGCTTTGAGAGCGAGCACGGCGGCGAAACGCTGCGCTGCACCGTCTGGCTCGACAGCGCGGACGCGCTGCTGCGCGCCGAGATCGCGGAAAATGAAAAAATTACCGCATTTATGGAGTTTACGAGCTTTTCTTTTTATGCTATAATAGCCCCAAGCGAGGGCAGTTGACCCCGCTGCCCCGCCGAATCTAAGAAAAGAAAGCCGTGCGTGTTGATGGAAACTACACTCAAGAGGACATGGGCGGAGATCGATCTGGACAGTCTTGCGTACAACCTTTCGGTGATCCGAAAACAGGTCGGGAGCAGGGCGAAGCTGCTCGGCGTCGTGAAGGCGGACGCCTACGGCCACGGCGCGGTGCGCATCGCGCGGGAGCTGGAGGCGCTCGGCGCGGACTACCTTGCCGTGTCGAATCTGGACGAGTGCGAGGAGCTGCGCGTGAACGGCGTGACGCTGCCGATCCTGATGCTCGGCTACACGCCCGCCGACCAGACCGAGCGCATCGTGCGCAACGAGATGACGCAGGCGGTGGTGAGCCGCGCCGCTGCCGAGGCATACTCCGCTGCGGCGGAGCGCATGGGCAAAACGATGCGCGTACACATCAAGCTCGACACCGGCATGGGCCGCCTCGGCTTCCAGTGCGACGACGCACACTTTGACGAGAGCCTGCGCGACCTCCTTGCCGTGCTGAAGCTCCCGGGGCTGGAGATCGAGGGCGTATTCACGCACTTCTGCGTCAGCGATGCGGACGGGGCGGAGAATGCCGCCTTCACGCGCCTCCAGCATGAGCGCTTCGCGCGCATGATCGACGCGGTCGAGCGGCAGGGGGATTTCCACTTCCGCCTGCGCCACTGCTGCAATGCCGGCGGCATCGCGCGTCACCCCGACTGGGCGGGGGACATGGTGCGCTGCGGCATCATTCTCTACGGCACCGGCGAGATGGCGGAGGAGCTGGGCATGAAGCCGGTCATGACCGTCAAGACCACCGTTTCCACCATCAAGGAATTTGAAAGCGGAATGCCGGTGAGCTACGGGCGAACCTTCTACACCGACCGACCGAGCCGCATCGCGGTGCTGCCCATCGGCTATGCCGACGGACTCTTCCGCACGCTCTCCAACCGCCTCACCGTCCAAACGCCCTACGGCGCGGCGCGTCAGGTCGGGCGCATCTGCATGGATATGTGCATGATCGATGTCACCGACCTTCCGCAGCTCCGTCCCGGCGACGAGGTCGAGGTGTTCGGCGCGCATCAGCCCGCCGAGACGCTCGCGCGTGCGTGCGGCACGATCTCCTACGAGCTTCTCTGCGCCGTCAGTAAGCGCGTGCCGCGCGATTACTACCGCGGCGGGCAGCGCGTGGACCGCAACCTTCAGCTTCTCGGATAAGCACCCGCGCCGCCGCCCGCGCATAGGATAGCGTGGGCGGAGGAACGGAGAAAATCCGCTCCGCTCCGTATAAATCCCGCCCGAGTGTGGGAGAATGAAAGTGACCCGCCGCGATGCGCGGCAGGTACTTCATCTCGGAGTGTGGACGAAGCGTGGATACCAATGTCAGACGAGGCGATATCTATTACGCCGACCTCAGCCCCGTGGTGGGCAGCGAGCAGGGCGGCGTGCGTCCGGTGCTCATCATTCAAAATGACACCGGCAACCGCTACAGCCCGACGGTGATCGCCGCCGCGATCACTTCCCAGACGAATAAGGCGAAGCTGCCGACGCACATTGCCCTCTCCGCGCCGGACCATGGGCTCCCGCGCGAGAGCGTGGTGCTGCTCGAGCAGGTGCGCACGCTTGACAAGCGCCGGCTGCGCGAGCGCATGGGCCGCGTGGACGGCGAGCTGATGGAGCGCATCGACGCGGCGATCGCGGTGAGCCTCGGGCTGGGCAGCACACAGCTTGTATGACCCCTCCGAAAGAAGAGGACGCAAGTGCCTCTTCTTTCGGAACAGGAAAGGATTGCTACATAATGAAAAAACAAAAGCACGCGCTCACGCGCCTTGTCACGCTCCTGCTTGCGAGCCTGACGATCCTCACCATCACCGTCGCGGCGACGGGCACTGCGGGAACGAGCTCCGACCCGCTCGTGACGCTGAGCTATCTCAATGAAAAATTCCTGCCCGAGCTGCTTGCGCGGGCGGAGGAAAAGCTCGCCGCGCATCAGTCGGCTGCCTCGAAGGAGCTTGCCGCGCAGGTGAGCGCCGATGTCGCGCAGCTGGAGGAAAAGTACGGCACATCGGGCGGGAGCGAGGGCGCACCGGCGGCCACGGTGGACAGCTTCGTCGTTGTGACGATGACGAGCGGACAGGTCCTCTACGGCGACATCGGCTGCGAGGTCATGCTGCGCGTCGGCTCGGCGACGGTCGTCACCCCCTCGAGCCCCGGCCTCATCGACACGACCACGGCGACCACGCTCGACGGGGGCATGGCGCTGGCGAAAAACCATCTCTATATGCTCACCATTTCCGATCGCGGCGTCAAGGCGACGGCTGCGACCACCAAGCTCCTCGTCCGCGGCACCTACGAGGTGAAGTGAGTGGGAGCGCGACCGACATATACGAAGCTGCCTGTGCATAGACTGTGCAGGCAGCTTTTTTATGGAAGGGGGGCGCGGTATGGAGCGCAGCGAATGGCGCGCGTCGCCGCGCGTGCGGTTCCCGAATGGGCGCTGGGAGCTGACGCTCGCGCACGCCCTGCACCGCGAGCGCGCAGGACGGCTCGAATTCGCCCTGCCGTATTCCCCCGCGCGCCCCTGGCAGCTCGTGGAGCTGTTCTGCTTTGCGCGCGCAGAGCGCATCGGCGGCGAGGTCTACATCATCTATGCCTTTGACGAAAAGAAGGCCCCAATATTTTGAAAAAGATGAAGATTATGTCTACCATTTTGAAAAAGACTATGCTACAATAATCGCAAAGCGGTTATTGTAGCGCTTATGGCAGTTCGCCTCGCCCCTGTGGGGCAACCGGCGAAGATGCCTCGCAGCGCAGCCTGCGCTGCGAAAAAATGGAAGAATACCAAACCGGAAAAACGAGGTGTAGAGACGATGAAATGCCCCTATTGCGGCTACAAGGAGAGCAAGGTCGTGGATTCCCGCCCTGCGGAGGAGGGCAGCAGCATTCGCCGCCGCCGCGAATGCCTTTCCTGCGAAAAGCGCTTTACCACCTACGAGACGGTGGAGAGCCTGCCGATGGTCGTCATCAAAAAGGACGGCAGCCGTCAGAGCTTCGACCGCAGCAAGGTCCTGCGCGGCATGATCCGCGCGTGCGAAAAGCGCCCCGTCTCCTTCGACGAGCTTGAGCGCATCGCCGAGGAGATCGAACAGACCCTGCAAAACTCCCTCGAGCGTGAGGTCTCGACCGAGTACATCGGCGAGCAGGTGATGGATAAGCTGCGCGGTGTGGACGAGGTCGCCTATGTCCGCTTCGCCTCGGTCTACCGCCAGTTCAAGGACATCGACACCTTCATGCGCGAGCTCAA
>CAYWAS010000027.1:0-24298 GCA_964455915.1 uncultured Oscillibacter sp.
TCGGTCACGGCGGTGAGCGACAAGAAGTCGCGCCAGATGATCCGCCGCGCGAAGAAGAACGCTCCTGCCGCCATCGTCGCCGCCTGCGGCTGCTATGTGCAGACGCACGAGGACGAGGCGCGCGCGCTCGGCATCGACCTGCTGATGGGGACGAATGACCGCGCGAAATTCCTCGATCTTTTGGAGGAGACCGTGAAAACGCGCGAAGCGCACATCGAGGTGGACGACGCGCTGCGCCGCCGCGCGTTCGAGGTGCTGCCCGCGGGCGGCATGGCCGCGCGCACGCGCGCGATGCTCAAGGTCGAGGACGGCTGCGTCAACTTCTGCACCTACTGCATCATTCCCTACGCGCGCGGGCCGGTGCGTTCGCTGCCGATGGAGGAGGCGGCGCGGCAGGTGCGCGCGCTGCGCGAGCAGGGCTACCGCGAGATCGTCGTGACGGGCATTGAGATTTCCTCCTACGGCCACGACTTTAAGGACGGCACGGGTCTCATCGACCTGCTGGAGCTGATCGCGCGCGAGGGCGGGGAGATGCGCATTCGCCTCGGTTCGCTCGAGCCGCGCACGGTGACGCGCGAATTCTGTGAGAGGGCGGCAAAGCTCCCCACGCTCTGCCCGCACTTCCACCTCTCGATGCAGTCCGGCTGCGACGCAACGCTCCGGCGCATGAACCGCAAATACGATACTGCGCGCTACTACGAGTCTGTCGTGCTGCTGCGCGAATATTTTGACGATCCCGCCATCACCACCGACCTCATCACGGGCTTCCCCGAGGAAACGGAGGAGGAGTTCGGCGAGACGCTTGCCTTCCTCGAGCGGTGCGGCTTCGCCGCCATGCACATTTTCCCCTATTCTGTCCGCCCCGGCACGAAGGCCGCGGCGATGGCGCAGGTGGAGATGCCGGTGCGCGAGGAGCGCGCCGCGCGCGCCGCGGCGGTCGCGGAGAAGATGCACATAGCCTACCTCGCGCGCTGCGTCGGCAAGACCTTCCCCGTCCTCTTCGAGCAGGACAGGGGAGAGGGCAGCATCGGTCACGCGCCGAACTATATGCCCGTCACGGTGGCGCAGAGAGGGTTACATAATACCGTGCAGACCGTGCGCATCACGGCGGTCGACGGCGAGGTGCTGCGCGGAGAAATTGAGGGATAAGCGATGAACAGTCACTTTTTTGCCTATATTGCGCGAATGCGCTACATCACGCGCTGGGCGCTCATGCGCAACACCGACAGCGAGAATATTCAGGAGCACAGCCACATGGTCGCGGTGCTCGCCCACGCCCTCGCGGTGATCCGCAACCGCGTATACGGCGGCAGCGTCGACGCGGGGCAGGTGGCCGTCTGCGCGCTCTATCACGACGCGAGCGAGATCCTCACCGGCGATATGCCGACCCCCATCAAATACTACGATCCCGCGATCCGCGATGCCTACAAAAAGGTGGAGGCGGTCGCGAACGAAAAGCTCCTGGCGATGCTGCCCGATGAGCTGCGCGGCGACTACGCGCCCATTCTGGCGGGCACCGACGCGGAGACGGCGGCACTCGTGAAGGCGGCGGACAAGCTCTCGGCTTACATCAAGTGCCTCGAGGAGCTGCGCGCGGGGAACGCGGAGTTCCGCCGCGCCGCCGAGCAGACGCGCGCCGCGCTGGACGCGATGGCGCTGCCCGAGCTGGACTATTTTATGGAGCACTGCATGGAGAGCTTCTCCATGGCGCTCGACGAATTGGAGTAAAGAGAGGAAAATACCATGCTCAAGATCAGAACGCTTTATCTCGTCCTGCCGCTCACACTTTTGATGGCGGTGGGTTGTTATCTCAAGGGCTGGACGGCGGGCATCGCCCTCTGGGGCTTCCTCGCGCTGGTGTGCGTGGGGCGCATCTTCCGCGAGAAGAAGACAGAAAAAGGGAAAGAGAAGAAGTAATATGCCGCAGGAAAAAAACGCGCGGCAGATGCTTGCCGCAGCCGCCATCATCTTTGGTACGCTCGGTCCCTTCGTGCGCAACATCGCGCTCTCGTCCGGCGCGCTGGCGCTGTGCCGCGCGGTGATGGCGGCGCTGCTCGTGGGAGGCTATCTCGCCGTGAGCGGGCAGGGTATCGCCCTGGGTGCCTCAAAGCGCGAGCGGGGACTCCTGCTGCTCTCCGGCATGGCGATGGGCGTGAACTGGATCCTGCTCTTTGAAGCCTATCGCTACACCACCGTCTCCGTCGCGACGCTCAGCTATTATTTCGCGCCCGTGCTCGTCACGCTCGTCTGCCCGCTGCTCTTCCACGAGAAGATGACGAGAAAGCAGATCGTCTGCTTTGTGATGTCCACGCTCGGCCTCGTGCTCGTCACCGGCATCGGCGGCCTGCGCGGGGGAACGGACGCGCTCGGCATTCTCTTCGGCCTTGGCGCGGCGCTTTTCTACGCCTCCGTCATTCTGCTCAATAAATTCATTCGGAGCGTCGCGGGCATTCAGCGCACCTTTCTCCAGTTCCTCGCGGCGATCGCCGTGCTCATGCCCTATGTCGCCGTGAAGGGCGGCCTGACCCTCTCGCAGCTCGATCTGCGCGGCTGGGCGTGCCTGCTCCTCGTGGGCTTTTTCCACACGGGTATCACCTACTGCCTCTATTTCTCCTCGCTGCGCGCCCTGCCGGGGCAGGAGGTCGCGCTTTTGAGCTACCTCGATCCGCTCGTCGCCGTGGTTCTTTCGGTCACGGTGCTCGGCGAGCCGATCTCGGCGATGCAGCTCTGCGGCGGCGCGCTGATCCTCGGCTTTACGCTCTGGAACGAGCTGCCGGAGCGCCGGCGCTGAGGCGGAGAAAAATATTTTGCAGATTTTTCAAAAAAATCGAAAATAATGCTTGCATTTCGTGCCGAGATGTGCTATCTTATTTAGGCTGACATCAGCACTGAAATGCATATCCGGGTGTGGCGAAGTTTGGTATCGCGCTTGAATGGGGTTCAAGAGGCCGCTGGTTCGATTCCAGTCACTCGGACCAAAGAAAAGTCCTGTAACCGTAAGGGTTTCGGGACTTTTCTTTTTTTGCCCCGAGAGCGAAATTTCAGTCCCCATCTAACACTTTTCCAACACTTTGCGGCACTTATCCTGCTGTGCGGAGACGCGCGGAAAGATTCTCTGCCACGGTCTGCTTGCGACCTAAATCGAGATGACCGTAGATGTTGGCGGTCATCTGGATATTTGCGTGCCCCAACCATTCCTGCACATCTTTAAGCGAACAGCCATTGTTGAGCAGAATACTCGCACAGCTATGCCGCAGCTCGTGGAAACGAATATGCGGGAGTCCGCAGCGCTTGAGCATCTTGGCGAAATGCTTGGCCACATAGTCGGTCGCAAAGGGGTGCCCGTTTCTTCTTGCCGTCGATGGCGGCGAAGAAGAGTGAGCCGACAGCAAGAAGGCGGGGGTAGAAGAGATTCGGAATGATCGCAAGGCCGAGGCCTCGTGGCCGCGCTCTATCCGCAGTGAGCGACCAACACGAAGAGGAAAAGACCCGCGCATTTCGTTTTACGAAATGCGCGGGTCCTTCTTTTGACAGGTCAAAGTGCTTTACACAAGCTCCGGTATGAGCTCCGCGAGTCGCTGCGCGAGCTGCGCGTGCCCCTTCTTGGTCAGGTGCATTCCGTCCACGGGGTTGAACTCACAGCCGTCGGCATTCAGATAATGGATGCCGAGCAGCTTGGCACTGGCCTCGTAATAAGCGTGGAGCTCGCGGGATTTTTCGATGCAGCCCTTGCCCATGGGCTTGCCGCAGGGATCGTCCTCCATGCAGGGGAGAATGGGCGGCGGGCAGACGATGAGAATGTTCGGCCTGCCGTTCGGTCCCCAGCAGTCTACGGTCATGGCCTTGCGAACCAGCCGCTCCATGCCGAGGGCGATGCAGGAGGCGTTCTGCCCAAGGCGCTCCTTGGTGTCGTTGGTGCCGAGCATGATGACCAGCAGGCTCACCGGCTCATGGCTTTTCAGGCAGGGGTAGATGTAGCCGAGGGCGGGCATGGCTTCGTGGAGGGGGTCCTCAAAGACGGTGGTGCGGCCGGACAGACCTTCCTCAAGGACCAGGTACTCCGCCTCGCCCAGATGCTTCTGGAGCAGCTTTGTCCAGCGCTCGTCCTCGTTGAAGCGCCGGAGCGCGCCGTCGGCGCAGTCGGCGGGATCGGCGCAGTAGCCATGGGTATTGGAGTCGCCCAGACAGACGATGTGTTTTTTCATCTCACTTCACCTCGGGAAGAGAGGCTGCCGCCACGCTTTGTCCCACCCGACGGGCTTTTTCGTCGGGGAGCGTTATGTTGATCTCACCGGCGAGCTCGGGATACTCGTCCGCCAGCACGCGCTTTGCCTCGGAGAGAATGATGTCGCCGCCCCGACCGGACATGACGCGGCCGAGCAGCAGCACATACTTGAAGCCGTACCAGCGGTGATAGAGGGCGAGGGAGTGTCCGAGATATACGCCGATGGTGCGGTAGATCGCCTCGGCAGGGGAGCCCTCCTCTGCCATGAGCGCCTGCACCGCCTTGAGCTTTTCGGCGGGGGAGAGGCTCTCGTCGAGCGTGATGCCCGCGGCGGGCGCCAGCTTGATGACGGCGTCCTGCGAAAAATACTTCACGCCGCAGCCGATGTCGCCGCTCCACTCGTCGCGCATGGCGTCGGGGGAGGCGTCCACCGGCACGAAGGCCAGCTCGTTGAGCCAGCCGGTGATGCGGCCCTCGCTGTCCACATAGCCCACGGCCTCGCTGGTGCCCATGGCGATGCCCAGCACATTGTTCTCGCCCAGATTCATCGCGCCCGCCAGAGCGGATACATCGCCGTCGTTGCACACGGCGTAGGGGACATCGCCGAAGGTGTCGGTGATGGCGCGGATATAGATATCCTTCACCTTGGCGTCGAACTGCTCTCTGGGGACCTGCAAAAACAGGGAGGCGTTCATGGTGCGGTTGTTGATATACACGCCCGCGGAGCTGACGCCAACGGCGTCCACGCGGGGAAGATGCGCGGCGGCGGACTTCAGCGCGGATACGATGCCGTCGTAGTGATAGTCGGGGTCGGAGTTGGTCTTGGGGAACCAGACGACCTCCTCGGAAAAGACGCTCTCGCCGTCGATGACTGCGGAGACCTTGCGGTCGCTGCCGCCTGCGTCAAAACCAATGCGGCAGCCGTCCAGATGGCGGCCGATGGCCTTCGGGTCGCCCTTTTCCGCGGGGAGATCGTCGCAGTGGACGATCTCGAAGGGGTGCTCGAAGACATCGGACATATAGTCGAAATCAAAAAACTGCCGGCCGCCGGGGGCGTAGATGCCGCGCAGCGCGTCGCACAGGGCGGCGTCGGTGAGGTAGACGCGGAAGCCGCCGTAGAGCCACAGCATGGTCTTGACCAGACGCTCGGTGTAGTAGAGGTCGGCCTCGGCCATGTCCGGCGTGCCGTGGACTCTGGTGCGGAACACCGCCACCTGACCGTCGGAGCGCTCTACGGCGATGCCCAGCGGTTTTTCCGCGCCGGACAGAAAAGCGCGCTCAAAGGCCAGAAGGGGGATAAACCCTTTGTCCAGCTCGGGGATATTCTTCACATTGACCCGGATACCAAGATGCTGCATATAAAATGCCTCCTTTTCGATATTTGGACGGAGCGGATCGAATTTCTCTCCTATAGGCTACCAGCTTTATTTTCATTTTTCAAGCGCATTTTCACATATTTGAAAATAATTTTCTTGACGGGGAGGGGATCCGCGGGTAAGATGGGGGTATAACAACGAAAGAAACCCAAAAAACGGAAAGGTGGAGAGCTTATGGATAAGGTCAGGCTGTCGGAGCATCGGGAATGGTTTCGGGAGGAATTGGACCGCTGCGTGGGCTTCTGGCTGAAAAACGGCATGGATCCGGTCAACGGAGGCGTTTATACCTGTCTGGACCGGAAGGGCGAGATCTATTCCACGGACAAGAGCGTGTGGATGCAGGGACGCTGCGGCTGGATCTTTGCGTGGCTGTGCCATTTGTACGGCGCGAAGGAGGAGTGGCTGAACGCCTCCAGGAGCTGCCTGGACTTCATGGAGGCGCACTGCATCGACCGCGACGCGGGCGGGAGAATGTATTTCACCGTCACCGCCGAGGGCGCGCCGCTGCGTCAGCGCCGCTATTATTTCTCCGAGGCGTTCTATGCGCTGGCGAATGCCGAATACTACGGCGTGACAGGGGACAGGGAGTGTCTGGAGCGCGCCAGACGGGGCTATGACCTCTACTGGGATCTGGCGCACGGTATGCCGGACCCGACCGGTCTCGGTCCCAAGACGATACCGGAGACGCGCACGGGCCGCTCGTTCGGCATTCCGATGATCATTCTGAATGTCACCTCCGCGCTGCTGCGCGTGGACCCCGAGCGCGCCGCGCTTTACAGCGAGCGGGCGCAGACCTGCGTGGACGAGATCTTCCGCTATCATGTCAAGCCCGAGCTCAAGTGCCTGCTGGAGAATGTCGCCGTCGACGGCACGCCGAGGCTTTACTACACCGAGGGCCGCACCGTCAACCCCGGTCACGACATCGAGGGCGTGTGGTTCCTGCTCGAGCACGCCAAGCGCACCGGCGACAGCGCGCTGGTGGAACAGGCCGCGCAGATCTTCGACTGGGCGATCGAGGCGGGCTGGGACGATGAGTACGGCGGACTGCTCTACTTCACCGACTGCCAGGGCAAGCCGCCCGAGGCCTACGAGCATGATATGAAGCTCTGGTGGCCGCACAACGAGATCCTCATTGCCTCCCTGATGCTCTATCGCGACACCGGCGACGAGAAGTATTTCGGCTGGTTCGAGAAAACGCTGGACTACTGCAAGGCGCACTTCTCCGATCCGGAATTCGGCGAATGGTACGGCTATCTCCGTCGGGACGGAAAGCCCACGATGCCCTCCACGAAGGGCTCCACCTTCAAGGGACCGTTCCATCTGCCCCGCTGCCTGAGTATGTGCGAGCAGATGCTCACGGAGCTGATCGAGAGGACCTGAAAGGAGTAGAAAATGGCATTCGGGAGCGTATTTACAAGGATCAACCGCGCCTATTACGACCTTACCATGTCGGAGCGGAAGATCGCGGACTATGTGACCGCCCACCGTCAGGAGAGCCAGCTCATGTCCATATCCGAGCTTGCGCAGGCCGTGGGAGTGGCCGAGGCGACGATCTCCCGTTTTTGCCGCCGTCTGGGGTACAAGGGCTACAATGCCTTCAAGGTCGCGGTGGCCAGTCACGCGGTCTCGCCGCCGGCCGGCAGCGCAAATCCGCTCTCCGGCGAGGTGCTGCCCGAGGACAGCGTGCAGGATATGTGCCGGAAGATCTGCGCCGCCGATGTGGAGGCCATCAACCAGACGCTGGAGCTGATACGGCCGGAGGCCATTGTGAAGGCTGCCGATCTGCTGGTGAACGCCCGATGGGTGCTTTGCATGGGTCAGGGCGGCTCGATGCTGCTGGCGCAGGAGGCGGCGCATCTGTTTGCTACGGCCATGCCGAACTTCTTCGATGTGAGCGATTCCCACATGCAGGCCATTCGCGCGGCGCTGCTGAGCGAGCAAGATGTGATCTTCTATTTCTCCTACTCCGGCGCCACGAAGGATCTGATCGACATGATGAAGATCGCGCAGGATCGGGGCGTGAAGGTCATTCTGGTCACGCGCTATCCGAACTCTCCCGGCGCGGTGATGGCAGATGTGGTGCTCGAGTGCGGCTCGGTGGAGGGTCCGCTCCAGCTCGGCTCCGTGGCGGCGCGCGTGGCGCAGCTCTATATCGTCGATGTCCTCTTCAGTGAGGTCAGCCGCCGGAGCATCGAGAGCGTTCGCAGTCAGCGCAAGCAGGTGGCGGAGGTCATCAGCGAAAAGCATCTGTGAGAGAGTCGATGTGAAAATAAATTTCAAAAATGTCGAATTTAAGAAAAAAATTTCAAGAAGTCTATTGACAAAATGAAACTGTGGCTATACAATTTATACAATAGCTGTTTGAGCAGACAGCGAAAAATCATCAAAATCTGAGGAGGATACTTTGTCATGAAGAGAAGCAAGCTCTTGTCCCTGCTGCTGGCTGCTGCCATGATGCTGAGCATGGCCGCCTGCGGAAGCAAAGACAACACGCCCGACGACACGCAGACCCCCGATTCCGGCAACGAACCCACCACGACCACCGAGAGCATCACGCTCTGGACCTACCCCATCGGCAACTGGGGTGCTGAGGCTGAGGTCAAGAAGATGACCGACGCGTTCACCGCCGAGACCGGCATCAAGGTCACGGTCGAGTATCTGGCTTACGCCGACGGCGACGACAAGGTCAACGCCGCGCTCTCCGGCGGCAACGCCCCCGACCTCATCATGGAAGGTCCCGAGCGTCTGGTCGCCAACTGGGGCGTCAACGGCCACATGGTCGACCTGAGCGACCTGTTCGATGACACCGACAAGGCTGAGATCAACGCTGCCGCTCTGGCTGCCTGCACCGCTGCCGACGGCGCCATCTACGAGTATCCCCTGGTCATGACCGCTCACTGCATGGGCGTCAACCTGGACGCTTTCAAGGCTGCCGGCGCTGACCAGTATCTCGACCTGGACACCCACACCTGGACCACCGAGAACTTCATCAAGGCTGTTGAGGCTCTGTATGCCTACTATGGCGACACCGTCGGCGCTGTCTACTGCGCCGGTCAGGGCGGCGACCAGGGCACCCGTGCTCTCGTCAACAACCTCTATGGCGGTACTTACACCAACGCCGAGCACACTGCTTACACCTGGGACGATCCCAAGAATGTGCAGGCTCTGGAGATGCTCCGTGACCTCGACGGCATCGCGTTCGACGCCTCTCTTGCCGGCGGCGACGAGATCGCCAAGTTCTATCAGGGCGCTCTGAAGATGGCGTTCTGCTGGAACATTGCCCAGCAGCTCAACCCCAACAGCGCCGGCACCGGTGCTGAGAAGACCGTCACCGGCGAGCAGATCGAGTTCATGGCCTTCCCCTCTGAGGACGGCACTGCCAAGCTGCAGGGCGGTATCTGGGGCTTCGGTATCTTCGATAACGGCGACGCTGCCAGGATCGACGCTGCCAAGAAGTTCATCAAGTTCATGTGCGATTCCGAGAACACTGCCGAGGCTGTCCGCACCGCCAACTACTTCGCCGTGCGTGACACCGCCGAGGGTAACGATCTGTCCAATGTCTGGTCTGACAACGAGATCATGGCCGAGTACAATGTGCTGATGCCCATGCTCGGTGACTACTATCAGGTCACCACCAACTGGGCGCAGGCTCGTACCTCCTGGTGGACCATGCTCCAGAAGGTCGGCGAGGGCGCCGATGTGGCCGATTCCGTGGCGAAGTACGCTGCGGAGGCGATCGGCGGCTAAGGTCGCACCGAAGCGAAAACTGAAAGGGTTGTGCGTGCCCCTTTCCTGCGGAGACGCGCGGGAGAGGGGCACGCTCCTTGTATTTATACCCCGTGAAAGGAGTGCTGAAAATTGGCAAAAGCAAAGACCGGAATGCCCGCCATGAGCAGGGCTCTTCAGCGCCGTGAGGATATCACCGGCTATTTGTTTATGCTCCCGAGCCTGATCTTCTTCATCGGCTTTGTGGTGATCCCCATGTTCATCTGCATCGGCTACAGCATGACCGACGCGACTATGCACCAGAAGGCCGAGACGACCTTTGTCGGGCTGAGCAACTTTATCAGACTTGCAAAAGACGAGGTGTTTCTCGACGCACTGAAAAACACCTTCATCATCGTGGTCGTCAGCGTTCCCGCTGTCACGGCCTTTTCCCTGTGGGTATCCTCCGCCATCTATAAAATGAAGGGACCGGTGCTCTCCGCGTTCCGCTGCATCTTCTATCTGCCCGTGGTCACCGGCTCCGTGGCCGTGACGGTGGTGTGGAAGTGGATGTACGATAACTACAACGGCATCATCAACACCGCGCTCAAGGACATCGGCCTGATCGAGAAGAACATCAACTTCCTGGGCGATTCGCGCTTTGCTCTGTGGTGCATCATTCTCATTCTGTTCACGACCTCTGTGGGCCAGCCCATCGTGCTCTATGTTTCCGCTATGGGAAATGTGGATCAGTCTCTGCTGGAGGCCGCGCAGGTGGACGGCGCCACCAACATTCAGGTCTTCTGGAAGATCAAGTGGCCCCAGATGATGCCGACCACGCTCTATATTCTGGTCATTACCACCATCAATTCGTTCCAGTGCTTTGCCCTCATTCAGCTCCTGACGCAGGGCGGCTCGGGGACCAATACGGTGATGTTCCATATTTACTGGACAGCCTTCAAGCTGACCGAGCAGGCGGGTCACTTCGGCTACGCGAACTCCATGGGCGTTGTGCTTGCCATCTTTATCGCCATTCTGTCCGCTCTGCAGTTCAGACTGGCGAAGGAAAAGTAAAGGAGGGAAGAGAAAATGACATTACCTGAACAGCGCTGGGAAAAGCTATACAAGGCATTCTCCATCATCATGCTCGTGCTGCTGGCGCTCCTGTTCCTCTTCCCACTCTACTGGATCGTCACCGGTGCGTTCAAGCCTGCTGCGGACATCTACAGCATGAAGCCGGTGTGGTGGCCGAGCGAGTTCACCATGGATAACTTCAGGGCGCTGATGGTCAAGCGCACCGCGCCTCTGTTCCAGATCGGGATTCCCTTCAGCTCCTTCTTCTCCGCGAACGGCGAGCCCGTCTATCTGCTCACGGGACCCACGGTGCCTGCCGTGTTCCGCTGGCTGCTCAACACGGTGTTCATGTCCGTCGTTGCGATGATCCTGACCTGCATCACGGCGTCCATGGCGGGCTACGCGCTGGCGAAGAAGCGCTTCCGCGGCCGCCGGATCCTGTTCATTCTCATCATCTGCGCCATGGCTCTGCCGAAGCAGGTCATTCTGATCCCGCTGCTCAAGGAGATGACCGCCCTGAGACTGATCGACACGCTCTGGGCTGTGATCTTCCCCACGGTGGGCTGGCCGTTCGGCGTGTTCCTGATGAAGCAGTTCTCCGAGAGCATTCCCGGTGAGATCCTGGAGGCGGCGAAGGTGGACGGCTCGAGCGAGCTTCGCACCTTCGTGACCATCGTTGTTCCGATGGTCAAGCCCGGTATCGGTGCGCTGGCGATCTTCACCTTCATCAATTCGTGGAACGACTACTTCATGCAGCTCATCATGCTGATCAGCAACAACAACTACACCATGCCGCTCGGTATCTCCACGCTGCAGGCGGAGACCTCTGTGAACATGGGTCTGCTGATGTCCGGCGCGGCGCTGGCGTCCGTTCCGATCATCATTGTGTTCCTCATTTTCCAAAAATACTTCACTCAGGGCATCACCATGGGCGCTGTCAAGGGTTGATGAAAAGCAAAAGGATAAGGTTAAAAAATGGACATGAAAAAGTATCAGGGCGTTTTTCCCGCCTTCTATGCCTGCTATGAGGATAACGGTGCGGTCTCGCCCGAGCGCGTCCGCGCGCTGACCCGTCATCTGATGGCGAAGGGCGTTCAGGGCCTGTATGTGGGCGGCTCGTCCGGCGAGTGCATCTACCAGAGCGTGGACGAGCGCAAGACGGTGCTGGAGAATGTGATGGCCGAAGCCAAGGGCGGGATCACCGTCATCGCGCATGTGGCCTGCAACAACACCGCCGACTCGCAGGAGCTTGCCCGTCACGCCGAGAGCCTTGGCGTGGACGCCATTGCCGCCATTCCGCCGATCTACTTCCATCTGCCGCCCTACGGCATCGCGGCGTATTGGAACGACATCTCCGCTGCCGCGCCGAACACCGATTTTATCATCTACAACATTCCGCAGCTCGCGGGCGTGGCGCTCACGCCGGCGCTGCTGGGCGAGATGCTGAAGAATCCGCGCGTCATCGGCGTGAAGAACTCCTCCATGCCTACGCAGGATATCCAGATGTGGAAGGATCAGGGCGGCAAGGACTTCGTGGTGATGAACGGTCCCGACGAGCAGTTTGTTTCCGGTCTGGCGATCGGCGCAACGGGCGGCATCGGCGGCACCTACGGCGTCATGCCCGAGCTGTTTTTGAAAATGCGTGAGCGCTTCTATGCGGGCGAGGTGGCTGTGGCCGCGGAGATCCAGAATGAGGTCTGCCGTATCATCTACAAGATGTGCTCCGGTCACGGCAATCTCTACGCGATCCAGAAGGCGATCCTGAAGAAGAACGGCGTGGACTGCGGCAGCGTGCGCAAGCCGCTCCCTGCCCTCATCGACAGCGACATGGCTGTGGTGGACGAGGCGGACAGCATGATCCGCGCGGCCATCGGCAAATACTGCTGAGCTTTCCGCAGAGGTGACAGGAATGCGCATTATCAGGACAAAAGACTACAGGGAGATGAGCCGTCAGGCGGCGAACATCATCTCCGCGCAGCTTCTGATCAAGCCCGACTGTGTGCTGGGTCTTGCGACGGGCTCGACTCCCATCGGGGTCTACAAGCAGCTCATCGAGTGGTATCGGAAGGGCGATCTGAGCTTCGCCGAAGCCCATACGGTGAATCTTGACGAATACGCGGGTCTCTCTGCCGCCCACGATCAGAGCTATCGCTACTTCATGCAGACGCAGCTTTTCGATCATGTGGACATCAGACCCGAGTGGACCAATGTTCCGGACGGCATGGCCTCCGACGCGCTGGAGGAGTGCCGCCGCTACGACGCACTCATCAAAGCGCTGGGCGGCATCGACCTGCAGCTTCTGGGCATGGGTCACAACGGACACATCGGCTTCAACGAGCCTGCGGAGGAATTCCTGCTGGATACCCACAGGGTCGAGCTGGCCGAGAGCACGATCCGCGCCAACGCGCGCTTCTTTGCCTCGCAGGACGATGTGCCGCGCCATGCGCTGACAATGGGGATCCGCAACATCATGCAGGCTCGCCGCGTGCTGGTGGTGGTCAGCGGTGAGGACAAGGCGGACATCGTGTGCAAGGCATTCCGAGGCCCCGTGACCCCGCAGGTGCCTGCATCGATCCTTCAGCTCCATTCCGATGTGATCTTAGTGGGCGACGAGCCCGCGCTGAGCAAGCTCACGGCTTCGGAGGCGTAAGTATGCGTATCATCAACGGTCGGGTATTCGATCTGAATGAGGGCTTCGTTTCGCGCGAGGTCTTCACAGACGGGGCGCTGCTCGCCGCGTCCGGCGGCGACGCGCAGCTCTACGATGCGGAGGGCTGCTATGTGATCCCGGGGCTCACCGATGTTCACTTCCATGGCTGCATGGGGGCGGATTTCTCCGACGGCGATCCCGACGGATTGCAGACCATGGCGGACTATGAGCTCAGCCGCGGCGTGACCCAGATCTGTCCTGCCGGCATGACTCTGTTGGAAGAGCAGCTTTCCGTGATCTGCAAAATGGCCGCGGCGCACAAAAGGAAAAGCGTGCGCGGCGCGGAACTGGTCGGCGTGCATCTGGAGGGGCCGTTCCTCTCCTACGCGAAAAAGGGCGCGCAGAACGGAGAATGGCTCCACAAGCCCGACGCGGAGATGTTCCGCCGCCTGATGACTGCCGCCGACGGGCTGATCCGTCTGGTGACGGTGGCGCCGGAGGAAGCGGGCGCGATAGAGTTTATCCGCGCGGTCTCGGAGCAGGCTACCGTCTCGTTGGGACACACCACCGCCGATTACGACACCGCGATGGAGGCGTACCGGTCGGGCGCCTCCCACACCACGCACCTTTTCAATGCGATGCCCCCGTTTACCCATCGCGCCCCCGGCGTGGTGGGCGCGGCGGCAGATCAGCCCCATGTGAGAGTGGAACTGATCTGCGACGGCGTACACCTGCACCCGTCGGTCGTGCGTGCGGCGTTCAAGCTCTTCGGCGCGGAGCGGGTCGTGCTCGTATCGGACTCCCTGCGCTGCACGGGAATGCCCGACGGGCAGTATCCGTTCGGCGGACAGGAGATCGTTTTGAAGGGAAATCGTGCGACGCTCCTTCATGAGCCGAACACGCTGGCCGGCTCGGTCACCGACCTGATGGGCTGCATGAAGAAGGCGGTGGAGTTCGGTATCCCGCTGGCGGACGCTGTCCGCGCGGCGGCGGTGAACCCCGCGCAGGCCATCGGGATATTCGACCGCTTCGGCTCGCTGGACGCGGGCAAGGCGGCGAATCTGGTCATTCTGGACGGAGACCTGAATTTGAAAGATGTGATCTTTCATGGGAAGCGTCTGGAAGGAAACTGAGGTCTCTGCTTCGCGCAGCTTATGATCATGGGCAGAGCCCTGTGGTCATAAGCTGCGCTTTGATCATTTGGACAACGATCGGGAGAGCGGGGCTTCCGCGTCTTCCGACTCCGGAGGGAGCGCAACATGAGCCTTACCGTCTCGAAGCTGATGGAGCTGCCGAGCCTGCGCAGAGCGAAGCTGCTGGCGGGGCGCGGCGGTCTCGACAGGATCGTCACCGGCATCACGGTGCTGGAGTATTCCACGCCCACGGATATGCAGAATACGCTCTACGAGAGCATCGACTTCTGGGGCAGCGAGCTGATCCTGACCGGCTTTTGCAGCATTGCCGACGATGTGCAGGCGCAGTGCGACAACATTCGCAGGCTCGCGCTGGCAGGCGAGGTCGGCATCGTTCTCTACTATGTGGGGCTGATCCTGCCGTCGGTGGACCCGAGGCTCATTCAGCTTGCCGACGAGCTGGATTTCGTGCTGCTCTGTATGCCGGAGAATGAGCCGAACCTCCGCTACGGCGAGGTGATCCATGAGGTGATGGACGCGATCGTGCGCTCCGAGATGAGCGACCCGACCTTTGCCATCGATCTTCTCGAGCAGATGACGAAGATCCCGCAGGGGCAGCGGAGCGTGAAAACGATCCTGCGTCTCACGAGCGACCGACTGCGCGCCTCGACCGTGATCACCGACGCGGAGTACCGCGTGCTCAGCGAGGCACCGTGGCCGCGCAACCAGAGCATGGACTGGGCGGAGATCATCGGGCGGGAGGCGAAGCGCGCCGGCAATGACTGCACCCGGGAGCTTCGGGAGGAGCAGGGACTGTGGGGGAGCATGGCAGAGATACAGCCCACCGGTCAGGGGAAAATGTACCTGTTCGTGTTTTCCGAGCACGGGAGGCTCGACCCGAGGCTGTGGAAGCAGGTCGTTGAGGGCGTGCGCGTCAGCATGGGCGTGTGGGGAACGACGCACGACCGGACCGACCTCTCGGAGCTCGTGCGGGCGATCGTGCTGGACGAGCCGATCAAAATGCGCAGGCTCGGCGACCTGTATCACATCGATGTCGCGTCGATGAGCGATATGTGGATTGTCAGGAGCCTGCGGGGAGAGAATCTTTCGCCGTGGACGAAGGCGATCGCCGAGCTCTCCGCCCTCTATACGAGGATCGGGCTGTGCGAGCACTATGAAAATGATGTCCTCATTTTTCCGGTCGGGAGCAGGACGCTGCGCGAGATGGACGAGTGGACGCTCGCGCTGGTCGGCTTCTGCGAGGAGAACGGGCTTTCGGCGAAGATCACGCGCTGCCCGCTCCTCCGCCAGACGGCGGACGCCAAATATGCCTACGAGATCAACTGCGCCTGTCTGGAGGACAGCACGAAGGTATTCCCCCTGCGGCCGTTCTTCACGAGCGCCGAGATCGAGTTCGTCAAGGAGTGCTGCGAGATCGCCGCGCAGGGCAAGGAAGCGGTGCGCCGATACACCTCGCTGCTCGATCCGATCCTGCGCAGGAAGGACGGGGCGGAGATCGTCCGCACGCTGGAGGTGTTCCTGCTGGATAAAAATTCTGCCATCACGGAGACTGCGGCGGAGCTGTTTGTCCATAAGAACACCGTGAAATACCGTCTGCAAAAGGCGGGCGACCTGCTCGGTTTTCGCGTGGGGGAGATCCCGCAGTCGAAAAATCTGCTGTATGCGCTCGCATTGCAGCGGATCCTGCCGAAAGCTCCGTGCTGAATCGGAAAAGAAAATATGCAAATGCTCCCCGTTTGTTGTCCTTTCGGACAATGAATAGGGGAGTTTTTTTATCCTGCGGAATAATGTTTTTTCATCGCGCTTCCCCTATAATAACAATGGGGCATTGTTAAGCCCCTGTTCTCGTTTCCTCTGCGGCGCGGGGAGATCTCCGCGCTGTGTATTCTAAAAACAAAAGGAGTGTTTCATTTGCGTAAAATTGGTATCCCCGAAATCGAAGATATCGCTCTGGGCGCGGCGCTGCTCGGCGCGGGCGGCGGCGGTGACCCTTATGTGGGGAAGCTGGTCGCGATCGGCGCGGTGCAGGAGTGCGGCGAGGTGACCATGCTCGACCCCGATGAGGTGCCCGACGACGCGCTCGTGGTGCCCATCGCGATGATGGGCGCGCCTACCGTCCTTGGCGAAAAGGCCATCGGCGGCGAGGAGTATAAGACCCTTTACGAGACGGTCTCCGCCTTCTACGGCAAGCCGATCTACGCCTTCATGCCCATCGAGGCAGGCGGCGTCAACTCCATGCTGCCCATTGCCGCGGCGGCGCGGCTGGGTCTTCCGATGGTGGACTGCGACGGCATGGGCCGCGCCTTCCCCGAGCTGCAGATGGTCACCTTCACCATCGGCGGCGGCAGCGCGACACCGATGGCGCTGGTCGATGAAAAGGGCAATTCCTGCATCTTCCGCACCGTGACCAACAAGTGGACGGAGGAGCTGGCGCGCGTTGTCACGATGGCCTGCGGCGGCGCGGTCTCCGTTTCCCTCTACGCGATGGAGGGGAAGTTCATGAAGCAGTACGGCGTGCGCGGCATCGTGAGCCGCAGCGAGCGCCTCGGCTCCGCGATCCGCAAGGTCAAGGAGGTCACCGACAAAACGCCGGAGGAGGCGTTTCTGGAGATCACCGAGGGCTATAAGCTCTTCAAGGGCAAGATCGGCGATGTCCAGCGCGATGTCCGCAACGGCTTCAACTTCGGCCGCGTCGTTCTGGACGGTATCGGAGAGGACAAGGGAAAGTCGGCCTATGTCGAGTTCCAGAACGAGAACCTCACTGCGGTGGTCGATGGAAAGACCCTTGCGACTACGCCCGACCTGATCTGCCTGGTGGACACCGAGACCTTCACGCCCGTCCCCACGGACGCGCTGAAATACGGTAAGCGCGTGCTGGTCGTCGGCCTCCGGTGCTTCCCGCTGTGGAGGACGGAGGAGGGGCTCAAGCTGGTCGGCCCGCGCTATTTCGGTCTGGATACCGATTACATTCCTCTGGAAGAACGCTGCAAAGGAGGCTGCTGAAAATGTATAAGCTCGGAATTGATGTGGGCGGCACGAATACCGATGCCGTTCTGATCGACGAAAACCTGAATGTGGTGGCGTCTGTCAAGCAGCACACGACCTCCAATATTTACGACGGCATTCTCAATGCCGTGCGCACGGTGCTCGAGCAGTCCGGCGTGGACCGCGGCGAGATCGGACAGGCCATGCTGGGCACGACCCAGTGCACCAACGCCATCGTTGAGCGCAAAAATCTGGCGCCCATCGGTGTTCTGCGCATCGGCGCGCCCGCCTCGCTCGGCATTCCCCTGATGGTTGACTGGGCGGAGGATCTGAAGAAGATCGCGGTCGGCACCGCCATCGTGGGCGGCGGCTTTGAGTACGATGGCAAGGAACTCGCACCCTTCGACGCGGCTGCCGCGGTCGCGTTTTTCGAAGAGCTTAAGGCGAAGGGCGTCAAGTCCGTCGCCATCTCCTGCGTGTTCTCCACCGTCCGCAGCGACCACGAGCTCGAGGCAGCGAAGCTCTGCCGCGAGGTCATGGGCGAAGATGTCCATGTCTCCATCTCCAGCGAGATCGGCTCCATGGGTCTCATCGAGCGCGAGAACGCCACGATCCTCAACGCCGCGCTCTATAAGGTCGCGCAGTCCTTCACCGAGGGCTTCGCGCAGTCGCTCGCCGACGAGGGCGTGACCAACGCGCAGGTCTATCTCTCCCAGAACGACGGCACGCTGATGACGATGGACTACGCCCGCCGCTATCCCATTCTGACCATCGCCTGCGGCCCGACCAACTCCATTCGCGGCGCGTGCTATCTCAGTCGGCTCAAAAATGCCGTCGTCATCGATGTGGGCGGCACGACCACGGACCTCGGCGTGATCCGGAACGGCTTCCCCAGAGAGTCCGGCGTCGCGGTCACGATCGGCGGCGTGCGCACGAACTTCCGTATGCCCGATGTCGTTTCCATCGGTCTTGGCGGCGGCTCCATCGTCCGCCGGAGAGAGGACGGCAGCGTGACGGTCGGCCCTGACTCTGTGGGCTATCAGATCACCGAGAAGGCGCTGTGCTTCGGCGGCGATGTGTGTACGGCGACGGATATCGCCGTCCGCCTCGGCATGACCGAGCTGGGCGACCGGTCGCTTGTCGCGGGCATCGACGAAGATTTTGCGCAGGAGGCGATGGCGGCGATCCGCACGCTGTGTGAGGACTCCATCGACGCGATGAAGGTCTCCTCCGACGATGTAGATGTCATTCTCGTCGGCGGCGGCTCGATCGTCCTGCCCGAAGATCTTGCGGGCGCGAAGAGCGTCACGAAGCACGAGCACGGCGGCGTTGCCAACGCCATCGGCTCCGCGATCTCCAAGGTCAGCGGCACCTATGAGCAGCTCATCGACTACAACGAGACGCCCCGCGACGAGGCGCTTGCCAAGGCGCGCGCCGAGGCCGTCGAGCTGGCCGTTGCCGCGGGTGCTGTGCGCGAAACGGTGGAGATCATCGATGCCGAAGATGTGCCGCTGCAATACTATCCCGGCAATACCGCGCGCGTGAAGATCAAGGCCGCCGGCGATCTGGCGTGAGCGATACAAAAGAAGAAGCGCAGGGGGCGTCGGTCATTCGACCGACGCCCCGTTTTTTCGCTCTGCCGCCCGACCGCGCGGGAGATTTCTTCTTCCCATGGCGGGGAAATGCTGATATAATGGGCTGAACAGCCGAAAGCTCACACGGTTTTCTTCAAACGCGGCACAAAATCGGCGGGATCGCCCTGCGGGGCGGCATACGGGGAAGGGGAGAGAAGATGAACGGGAAGGCGGTCCTAAAAAATACAGCGCTTTCGCTTGGCATTCTGGTGCTCACCACGCTCGCCGCCATCTGCTTTCAGCACCTTGATGTGGAGGAGCATATCACCACGGTCTTTGTCTTTGCGGTGTTTCTGATCTCCATGCTGACCGACGGCTATGTGTACGGTATCCTCTCCGCGGTGGCGGGAATGCTCGCGGTGAACTATGCCTTCACTTTTCCCTATTTTGTGCTGGATTTCATCACGCCGGTCAACCTGATCTCCGCGTTCATCATGGTCACGGTGGCGATCCTGACCGGAATGCTGGCGACGAAGATCAAGCGCCACGAGGCGATCAAGGCGGAGGGTGAGCGCGAGCGTATGCGCGCGAATCTCCTGCGGGCGGTCTCGCACGATCTGCGCACGCCGCTCACGACCATCTACAGCGCCAGCTCCACGCTGCGCGATAAGGGTCACAGTCTCACGCAGGCGCAGCAGGACGCCATGCTGCAAAGCATTCAGGAGGATTCCGAGTGGCTGGTGCGCATGGTGGAAAATCTGCTGTCGATCACGCGGATCGACAGCGGAAAGATCAAGATCGTCAAAACGCCGACGATCCTCGACGAACTGATCGACTCCGTGATGACGAAATTTCTCTCGCGCTATCCGCATCAGGAGGTTCTGCTGGATCTGCCGGAGGAGATCGTCGTGATCCCGATGGACACGATCCTGATCGAGCAGGTGTTGATCAATCTTCTGGAAAACGCGGTGCTCCACGCGCACGGCATGACCACGCTGGAGCTGCGCGTCTTCACGCTCGGGCAGCAGGCGATCTTCGAGGTCGCGGACGACGGCTGCGGAATGCGCAAGGAGCGGCTGGGGCGGAGCTTCACCGGCGGCGAGACCGCGGGGGAGATGTCGGACGGAAAAAAACGCAACGCGGGGATCGGGCTGTCGGTGTGCGCGACCATCATCAAGGCGCACGGCGGCGAGATCGGCGCGGAAAACCGCAAGAGCGGCGGCGCGCTGTTCCGCTTTACACTGGCAACGGAGGATATGGCCGATGATGAACAATAAATATAAGATCCTTCTCGTGGAGGACGACGGAAACATTCGCGCGGTGATGAAAACGATGCTGGAGATGGAAAACTACCAGGTGGTCCTGGCGGAGACCTGCGCGCTGGCGCAAACGCTGTTCGTGTCCCATCTGCCCGATGTCGTGATCCTCGACCTGGGGCTGCCCGATATGGACGGAATGCGGTTTTTGGAGTTTGTCCGCAGGGATTCGCTCACGCCGATCATCGTGCTCTCCGCCCGCAGCGACGATATCGACAAGGTCCGCGCGCTGGACGCGGGCGCGAACGACTATGTGACCAAGCCCTTCAGCGCGCCGGAGCTGCTCGCGCGTATCCGCATGACGCTGCGCAACTATCGCCATCGCGCGGACGAGGGGAAGCTCCCCGGCGGAAGGTTTCGGGTGCGCGACCTGACGATCGACTACGACGCGCGGCAGGTCTTCATTCAGGACAGGGAGATCAAGCTCTCGCAGACGGAGTACAACATCGTGGCGCTGCTCTCCGAGCACTGCGGAAAGATGATGACCTATTCCGCCATCATCAAGGGCGTGTGGGGCTATCCGAGCGAGGGCGACACCAAGAAGCTGCAGGTCAATATGGCGAACATTCGCAAGAAATTCGGCGTGAAGCCGGGGGAGGGCAGGTACATCACCAATGAACTCGGCGTAGGGTATCGCATGAACGGCGAGAAGGAGGAATCCTGAAGCGTGGGGCTTACCCTTTGCCGTACATTATCCGCTTTTTTGGTATAAATAAATCATAATGCGGCGGGAAGGCGCGGTCGCGCCCGAACTGCCGCGAAAAGAAGACCGAAAGATCTACAGAAAAAACAGGAGACTCACCTATGTCGATGCTTGAATTCCTGAATCGGGTGCTGGAAAACCCAATGCTTCTGGTCTCGACGCTGCTGACGCTGGGCGTCATACTGGTCAACGGCTGGACCGACGCGCCGAACGCCATCGCCACCTGCGTGTCCACGCGGGCCATCGGCGTGCGAAAGGCGATCATCATGGCAGCGATCTTCAACTTCCTCGGCGTGCTGGTGATGACCGCCATCAACGCTTCCGTCGCCATGACGATCTACAACATGGTCGACTTCGGCGGCGACGCGCAGCTCTCGCTCATCGCGCTGTGCGCGGCGATGGCAGCCATCGTGATCTGGGCGACATCGGCGTGGTATTTCGGCATTCCGACCAGTGAGAGCCACGCGCTCATCGCCGGCATTTCCGGCGCGGCGGTCGCGATCCAGAATAGCTTCTCCGGCATCAACGGCGCGGAGTGGATCAAGGTCATCTACGGCATCTTCCTCTCGACCATTCTCGGCTTCGGCATGGGCTTTGTCATCGCGCGGCTGACCGTGTGCATCTTCCGCAGCCGCAACCGGCTGAAAACGGAGCGCTTTTTCTCCGGCGCGCAGGTCGCGGGCGGCGCTGCCATGGCATTCATGCACGGTGCGCAGGACGGGCAGAAGTTCATGGCGATCTTCCTGCTCGGCGCGGCCTTTGCCGACGGGCAGAGCGAGACCTCCAGCTTCCTTGTTCCGCTGTGGCTGATGATCCTCTGCTCCGCCGTGATGGGTCTCGGTACCTCCATCGGCGGCTACCGCATCATCAAGTCGGTCGGCATGGACATGGTCAAGCTCAAGCCCTATCAGGGCTTTGCGGCGGATCTTTCCGCCACGCTCTGCCTGCTCCTCTCGAGCCTGACGGGTATCCCCGTGAGCACGACGCACACCAAGACCACCGCGATCATGGGCGTCGGCGCGGCGCGGCGTGTCAGCAATGTCAACTGGAGCGTGGTCAAGGACCTCGTGCTGACCTGGGTATGTACTTTCCCCGGCTGCGGTCTGCTGGGTTATGGTATGGCGAAGCTGTTTTTATACATTTTTGCGTAAGGAGAGAAAACGATGGCCAAGAAGAATAACGATTATTTCAAACTGATCGAGGAGCAGACCTCCTATTGCGTTGCCGCGTCCAACTTGCTTGAGGAGATCTTGTGCAAGTTCCACGCGGACAGCATCAATGCCTATCGCGACCAGATGCACGCGCTCGAGCATAAGGCGGACGATGTGCACCACGATATCCTGACCAGACTTTCCACGGAATTCATCACGCCGATCGATCAGGAGGATATCCTGCGTCTGGTGCAGATCATCGACGATATCACCGACGCGCTCGACGAGGTGATCCTGGAATTCTATATGTACCACATGGACAGCATTCCCGAAAAAGCGCCGGAGCTCTCCAAGATCGTCAACCGCTGCGTCAGCGCGCTGCATGAGGCGTCGAAGGAGCTCAAGAACTACAAAAAGCCCGAGGCGCTGCGCAAGCTCCTCGTCAAAGTCAACGACATCGAGACCGAGGCGGACGATGTTTACCTCGAGGCGGTGCACGGGCTCTTCTCCTCCGCTGTGGACGGCAGGGTGCTGCTGGGTACCAAGGCGATCTATGAGAGCCTTGAGCACTGCTGCGACCTGTGCGAGCACGCGGCCGATGTGATCGAGCAGGTTGTCATCAAGAACACATAAGCCCGAGCGAGGGCGACAAGGGCGCAAAAAGAAAGACTTGACAAGTAAACGACCGTTCACTATAATGCAAGTGAACGGTCGTTTACTATTTTGAGAAGGAGAACGCGCATGAGCGAAACGAAGGAGCGCATTTTGCGCACGGCGCTGGAGCTGTTCGCGCGCGACGGCTACGAGGCGGTCTCGGTGAGCGACATCGCGGGCGCGCTCGGCATGACGAAGGGCGCGCTCTACCGGCACTACCGCAGCAAGCGGGACATTTTCGAGCGCATTTTAGAGCGCATGGAGATGCGCGACGCGGAGGGCGCGCAGAACCATGCGCTGCCCGCGGGGACGAGCGGGGAGATGCCGGAGGCATACGCCGCCGCGTCGCTCGAAAGCCTGCTCGACTACGCCGCCGCGCAGTTCCTCTACTGGACGGAGGACGAATTCGCCGCGGCGTTCCGCCGCCTGCTGACGCTCGAGCAGTACCGCGGCGGGGAGATGCAGCAGCTCTATCAGCAGTATCTCGCCTCCGGTCCGCTGCACTACACCGAGGACCTGCTCGCCGCGATGGGCTTTTCGCAGCCGGCGGAGCTGGCGGCGGAGATCTGCGCGCCGATGCACTTGCTCTACAGCGTGTACGACGGCGCGGAGAGGAAAGAAACGGCGGCGGAGCTGCTGGCAGGCTGCTTCGCGCGGGTGCGCCGCCGCGCGGAAGAGGAGATCAAAGATCGAAACGGAGAAAAGAGTATGGAAAAGAATATCACGATCCGCTTAGAGCGCAAAGAGGAGCAGCACGCGGTCGAAGAGCTCGTGCGCGAGGCGTTCTGGAATGTGTACCGCCCGGGCTGCCTGGAGCATTATGTGCTCCATTGTCTGCGCGACGATCCGCGCTTCATTCCCGAGCTGAACTATGTTCTGGAAAAGGACGGCAAAGTCATCGGGCAGAATGTGTTCGTGCGGGCGGCCATTCGCGCGGACGACGGCAGGGAGATCCCCGTCGCTGCGATGGGGCCCATCTGCATCACGCCCGCGCTGAAGCGGCAGGGCTACGGGAAGCTGCTGCTGGACTTCACCTTGGAGGAGGCAAAGCGGTGCGGTCTGAAGGCCGTCTGCTTTGAGGGGAACATCGACTTCTACGGCAAGAGCGGCTTTGACTATGCGAGCCGCTTCGGTATTCGCTACCACGGCGTGCCGGAGGGCGAGGACACATCGTTCTTTCTCTGCAGGGAGCTGGAGGAGGGCTATCTCGACGGCGTGACTGGCGAGTACGCGCCGCCCGAATGCTATCTTGTCGACGAGGGGGAGGCGGAGCGCTTCGACGCGCTCTTCCCGCCGAAGGAGAAAAAGGTGCTGCCCGGTCAGCTCTTCGGCTGAGCGGAGCGAAAAGAGAACGAAAAGGACGCCCTCGGGCGTCCTTTTTGGCGTTCAGTTCAGGAAATCCTTGAGCTTCTTGCTGCGGCTGGGGTGGCGGAGCTTGCGCAGCGCCTTGGCCTCGATCTGGCGAATGCGCTCGCGCGTGACATTGAACTCCTTGCCGACCTCCTCGAGCGTGCGGGGACGACCGTCCTCAATGCCGAAGCGGAGCTTCAGCACCTTCTCCTCGCGCGGGGTGAGGGTGGAGAGGACATCGACGAGCTGCTCCTGCAACAGCGTGAAGCTCGCGGCCTCGCTCGGCTCGCTCGCGCCCTCGTCGGGGATAAAGTCGCCGAGGTGGCTGTCCTCCTCCTCGCCGATGGGCGTTTCGAGGGAGACGGGCTCCTGCGCGATCTT
>CAYWAS010000028.1:0-24177 GCA_964455915.1 uncultured Oscillibacter sp.
AAAATGTACATTCTTATACGATCAAAAATGTACATTTTAAGGTTGACATTTATAGATGCTCCCTGACCAAGCGTTCTTTCGTTTTTTTGTTGGCATCAGGTTTTGAATCCCACAGGAATTTTTCAATAATGGCTCTGTCGGCAGAATCCTCCGGGTTCAACTGGTGGTTTTGCCGTTCATAAGACTTAACCACACTACCGATTCTTCCGTTGTACGGATTGTAAACCAGGTATTCAAGGGGAATTGCATATGCATCAAGCGTAATGATGCTTCCGTGGTATGTGATAGGAATACCCGTCCGACAGGCCTTTTCGGGATGGTCGGTAAATTCCTTCAGCTTAGCTTTTCTCTCTGCTACATTCATATCTTAAGCCCTCCAAGCATTAAAATTCGTCAATGTGTGCGTCGATAATATCTTCCAACAACCCAATGTTCTGGAAATTCAGTACATAATCCGAGCATCTGTGGATTTCGCGCAGGTCTGCCTGACGGCCAATCCAACCGGCACCATCCAAAAAGTTCACGTAGACAATGTTTTTCCCTTGCGCACGTTCCTTCTTCAGTGCCTCGACCGTCTTGCGAGCAGCCTCTTTTTTGCTACCCTGGCTGCTGGATGTTGTAACACTGTAGGATACATCCAAAATAAGTGTTGGTTTAGAAGGAGACTCCAGCACGAAACTTACTGCTCTATCAAGAAGAGGAACTCTGATGTTCTTTTGATATTCCAACCCGTGTTTTGCACATACACGCTTAAGTTCTTTTTCGATGTCTGCAAGCACAGCATCGCCAATACCGTTACTGTATCGTCCTTCAAGCCCGCGTTTTACCAACTGTCTTACGCTGTTTTCATCCTGTAGTTTGCTGAGCGTTGTAGCATCCATAGCCATATTATCAAGATAGAAGGAAGGTATACACGCCTTCATTCGGTCATCGTTTTTTCCGTCCCAAATGAGATTCAGAATGCTTTCCATCATAGCAGGGCTTTCCATCATAGCTGTTCTGATTTTGCTTAGACCCCATTCAGTAGCAAACACAAAACCACGATCTTTACGGATCATCGAAACCATTCGCTTGAAACGCTCCACGGAAATCTCAGCTACCGAGGTCAGGTTATCCAAAGAGTCTTTATTTTCAATAATATACTGTTTCAGAGTTTCCTTGCTTTTGATCGTTTGCAATCCGACGGAAATCTGCGCGGTCTTTGCCTGAACTTCTTTTTCTATCTGTGCCTCATACTCCGCGTTAATATAAAACATTGTGGTGGAGTTGAACAGCTCATCGTAAGTGAGTTTTTTTGCTGCCACTGTGCCCATATATGAACCTCCATTCGTTATGTTGTTTATATTATATCACCGCGCAAAGAAAAAGGCAATAGGAAAGTTACACTTTTTTGCGAACTTTTTTGAGAACCTTATTTTTTAACTTTTGCGTTTTGCGAACTCCCTTTAATTCGCAATTACGCTTTTCTGCATAGTTGTTGGCGCGCGTCGATAAAGAATGTATTTATCGATGGCAGGGACAAAAGTATCGTGGTGTCCTTCAAGGACGGCACAAAAATCCGGGTATAAACAAGAAAACAAGCAAAAGCACTCGGTTTTTGAATGAACCAGGTGCTTTTTGCGTAGACCCATTGTAAAAACGAACAGGTCGTGATATAATAAATTGTACTTTTAGTGAAATTTATTGCAATCCATCAAAAGGAGGCACGATATAGATGCTCAGAAACAATATTGAAGTCGATGTTAAAGTCAAGTGCATCGAAGCCGGTATTACGCAGGCAAAGCTGGCAGAGCAGGTGGAAACCACTCCGTCCTATGTGAATCGTCTTATTAAGAAGCAAGACAGCATTGTCAATCGGACATTTATTCAGATGATGGAGAGCCTGGGCTATGATGTGGAAGTAACCTATATAAAGCGTGAGGAGGCACACGATGAACTCGTTTGATGAAACTGAAGAAATGCGTGATGCTGAACTCATTGAAACTACTCCTCAAAGATCTCTTATCATATTTCAGACAGAAGCCGATAGGTATGGCCGCGATATCACTGCAATGAGTAATTTCTTTGATGGTTATGTGCAGCGGATGTCCTTAGCACTCCGTGAACAATCTGGCTTGGAGGCTGTACTGGATTTGCCGGTAGCAAATTTGAGCATCATCGGTGATGTTGTTCGTCAAGCCGATATCATCATGCAGGGAAATGTTACGCTTTTGCCGGATTTCGGTAATTTACCTGTAGATATAAAAACTAAACTTAAAAAGGGCATTTACACAATTGGTGACTCAAGGCAAGTGGACGGTAATCTTCGCGCTGTTGTCTTGAATGAAAATGGTGTTCGTATTAAGGATATCACGCTTAAGAAGGTTTTAAATAATCCTGGAAATGTCGAAGCGGCAAGGAATATCGGAAACCAAATGCAAATGCGCCAGATTTATGCTAAGTTAGCAGATATTCAAGAATTTCAGACATATCAGTTGGAGCGCGACCGGGACAGAGATATCATTGTTCCATTTTTGGATGCGCGTTCTTTGGTACTTGAAGCAGAAACCAAGGATTCTGAAGAGGAGAGACTCTATCTCCTGCGAGAGGCGGACGGAAAAATCCGGTCGGCTTTGAATTCGATATATGCCGACATTGAAACCACATCAAAGAGCCTTGCTCGACGGACAAGCATACTGCTGTTGCCGCCGGGGAAAGCCAGCAATAGGTATATGGCATATCTTACCAGTGATATGCAGATTGCTACAAAATTTGTTGGTGTACGGATGCAGCTTCTCGAATATATGGGTGAAACAAAAACTGCGCAGTCGGTTCTGCAGCAGTATCAGCACGTTATGTATGACTTTCTCACTAAGCCTATTACAAGGCAGGGGCTGTCGACAGCCGACTTAATGCATAATTATTTCCCATACGATAAATCAAACATGAATTGTTGGTACTCCTTCGCCAGGGAAATGAAGCCAGCATTGGAGTCTGGAATGCGTACCCTGGAGTTAAGTATGAGTGGAAATTATAGCAATGATGTGTACATTGTTGCATTGGAGGATGTTACAGATGAAGAAGAATAAGTCCGAAAAAACCTGCCCGTGTGGCAGGATAATCACAGACCCCAATAACAAGACCGGGTTATGTCCTAAGTGCCAAAAGATGGCCGGCGATGGTATTGCTTTAGGTGGTGCAATCGGCATCGGTGTGGCAATAAAGAAATTTGGTCCCAAGTTAGTTAACGGTATAATAAATGTCGCAAAAAAATTGAAGAGATAATTTCTTATTTCAGAAAAAGAGAGGGTGTACATATGAGCGAACCCAGGCGAGTAGGCTTGATGGAATTATTGATGTCCAGTACGGGCTGTCAATTTGTAATTCCGGTATATCAAAGAAATTATACATGGCGAGCAGAACTTGAGGTGAAACAATATCTCAATGATCTGAGTCATGTACTTAGCCAAGAATATAAGAACCATTTCATGGGCATTTTGATTTATCTCGAAAAGTCCATCGATTTTAGTACACGCGAACTTTCCGTTATTGACGGACAGCAGAGACTAACCACCACATTTTTGACCATATACGCAATCCGCGAGATTTTCAAGAATAGTGGAGAAAATGACCGTGTGCAGCAACTGGACGGACAGTATCTCACCAACCCATTCCATAAGGATAAAATCAAATACAAGCTGAAACCGCTTGTGGCAGATGATGACGTGTATCGTTGCATTGTTGAGGACCGTTTAGAGGAGAACGATAACCAGCAGTCTCTTATTTACAAGAATTACATATACATTAGGAGTTACCTTGAAGGTCTTGTAGCCAATGGGTATACGGCCAATGATATTCTGCTTGCTTTGGACAAGCTATATGTGGTTTGTGTCCCTATTTCCGAAGAGGACAATGCCCAAAAAATCTTCGAGAGCATCAATGCCACCGGCGTTAAGCTGACCGCTGCCGATTTGATTAGAAATTTCCTTCTCATGAATCTGGACAGCGACACGCAAGACAAGTTCTATGCTCAGTATTGGAGAAAAATTGAGGAGAACATTTCTGCTGACTCCAAGGATCTTGAGATGTTTTTCCGTATGTACCTGGCAATCAAGACATATACACTGGTTCCGAAGAATGGTGTGTATCGCAATTTTGTTGACTGGGTGGAAAATAAGAAAATCGCTACAGACATTCTGTTCAAGGAACTGCTCGATTATGCCAAAATCTATCATGCGATAAATAGCACTCCGATAGACTCGCTCGATAAGGCGCTGCGAGTGGCGATTACTGATTTCCGAAAAATCAAATCGGATTTGCCGGTTTCGATTATTATTGAGTTCTATCAGCTCTACAATATCGGCAGCATCAAAGCGGACACTTTGGGACAGCTTATTCAAGCAATCAATGCTTATCTGATTCGCAGAAATATTAGTGATATGGACTCGCAGAATATTTCTAAGCTGTTTCCTACAATTCTGCGCCGTGTGATGGAGAAATGCAATGGAGACTACTCAAATATTGTTGCTGTCTTAAACCAGGAAATGGTTGGAAATAACGCAGGTACAAGCGGAAGCTATATGCCTACGGATGCGCAAATGCGAGAGTTCCTCTTTAGTGCAAATGTGTATGGCCGTCCGACGCTGCGCATTATATTGGACAGACTGGAACTAAACGATAATCCTGCACCAGTAGACCTTTCAAAATTGAGCATCGAACATCTTATGCCCCAAACTCCTACCGAGGAGTGGTTGGAAGAACTGGATGTTGACGAAGAAACCTACATGACACATCTCCATCGTCTCGGCAATCTCACACTAGCTGCCAAGCCGGACAACAGCAAAATGAGTAATCAACTGTGGGATTACAAGAATGACATCTTGGAAAGCACCGGGCATTTGAAGCTGAACATGGAACTCCTGTCTATTCCTAAATGGACGATTAAATGTATTGACGAAAGAACGGAAGCCCTCATACAGCGCATATGCGATATTTTCCCATACCCGGATGTTGACGTTACTACCACGGCTTCATCCGATGTAGTGGATGAAAGAACTGGTCTACGTGTTACGGTTGCGCATATGTTTGCCGATGCAAAGGAAATCCGCAAGAATGGAGCCTACACTACTGACAACGGCGAAAAGGGCTATGTCTTGCTGAGTTCAAAAATGTATCCAGAGGGAGACAAAGAAAAATTTTGGTTTGGATATAGGCTGAACCGCTTTGAAGCACTTGAGCAGTGTAAAGAGCAATACTGTGTGCTGATATGCAGAAACAAGACCACTTTGATTGTAAGTTTACCGCGAACCTTTATTGATGAGATAAAAGACGGCTGTAACACATCTGTGGATGACGAAGGGAATGTAAAGCACTACCACCTGGTTATCCATAAGCACATGGATGGTAAAGTGACATTGCTGCTTTCAAAGCCATATCTCAAGAGAGTAGATATCAGCAAATATGTGGTTGCCGAACTATAAGCGGTATCTGTTTTACAAACAATCAAATTATTCCTCTGAACCTTTCAAATTTTACCCCATACAATCAAATTATTTCATCGTAGGGGGTTCATTAGGAAACCGGGGAAAAACCGAGTTTTCCCCAGAAAGCAAAAAAGTTCTGGCAGCAAGAGGCTCACTTTGAACCCCCTGTTGCCAGAACTCTTTGATTTACAAGGCTTTTCAGTTATGAAAAAAATAAAAGTCCGAAACCATTTGTATCAATGGTTTCGGACTTTTATGTCTTGCATGACCAAAATAGATACGGGCGAGCACGGCTTGAAAATGCAGAATTATCAACGGTTTTCTGGCTTTGACAAGCCTTTTTTCTTATTTTGGAAGCCATTTCTCATTTCAAATCCAAAAAATGAGCGAAATCAGAGTCTGAGCAAAATAGATGCCGGACATTTTACCAGCTATGTAGTTGCTTTTTAAGGCCAAATTTGCATTACAAAGCTGATGTGACCGATACCGTCGGCATTTGTGAATCATTTTATTCTACCATCGATCACACACAATTTTTTTAATATATGGAATTTGCATATATTCCTGTTCTATTCTGCTATAATGGTTTCCATCTACAATAAGAGGGGGAGCGCCATGGGGCAAAAGCATTATTCGCAGGCCTATAAGGATGAAGCGGTATTGTATTATGAGCGGGGACACACTTTTGCAGAGACACAGGTGAAATATGGTATGTCCGAGAGCACATTTTTTGATTGGAAGAAAAATTTTGACCAGTCACACCCGGTTTCCAAAATTCCCGGAAACAGTTTGAGTGCTGCAAGGAAATTGCAGCGGCATCAGGAAAAACTCCTATTGGAGCTTGAGGTGATGCGCCAATGCCCGTGCGGAGTCCATGCATCCATAGACGATAAAATGGAGGCGATCAATGCGTTGAAGAACCGGTACTCCGTACATGTGATGTGCGATGCACTCAACCTCTCGCGGGGGACATATTACAATCGGAAGCGCCGGGAGCAGCAAATGTCGAAACACGATGCGGACGATGCCGAAATGAAACCATTGATCCAGCAGATTTTTTATGAAAGTAAGCAGCGATTCGGCCGAAAGCCGATCCATCAAAAGCTTCTTGAAATGGGATACCATATCAGCGAGAAACGGATATGCAGGCTGATGAAGGAAATGGGACTGGAAACCGCAAAGCCTGTCTATCGGGCTGAGCACCAAAAATCGCTGCCGCGAGCATATTACAAAAACATTCTTGCGCGGCAGTTTGATCAGCCAGCACCCGATCTTGTTTGGGTAAGCGACATCACCTACGTCAAGGTTGCAGATCAGTACTATTATATTTGCACCGTTTTAGATCTGTTTTCGAGAAAAATTCTCTCCTGTCAGATTTCAGACACCATTGATTCTGCCTTGAGCATCGCCGCTTTCGACACCGCATTTGAGCAGCGTCAGAAACCGAAGAACCTTATTTTCCACAGCGACCAAGGAGCCCAATATACTGCCTATGTTTTCCGCCAGCATTTGCGGGAGCTAAGAGTCAAGCAGTCTTTCTCGACACCGGGCAACCCCTACGACAATTCTGTATGTGAGTCATTTTTTCACACATTGAAAAAAGAAGCCCTCTACCATCACTTTTACGAAACACCGCAGGCTCTGGGAGAGGTTTTGGAGGAATATATCGCCTTTTACAACAGCTATCGGCCGCATAGAAAGCTGAACATGAAAACTCCGATTCAATACGAAGCGGAGTTCTTTTCTGATGCCTGTAAATAAATGAAAAGTCCCCATTTTTGAAACTGGAGTTACCGGGTTCGAAAATGGGGACCTTTTCAATGGTTGCGGAGGCAGGACTTGAACCTGCGACCTCCGGGTTATGAGCCCGACGAGCTACCAACTGCTCTACTCCGCGATATACACTTGTGGGAATACTGGTGCCGGTGACCGGACTCGAACCGGTACAGTATCGCTACCGGGGGATTTTAAGTCCCCTGTGTCTACCTATTCCACCACACCGGCGGATATCGGCATCGACTAATATACCACATCTGCGGGGCGCTGTCAACACTTGAATTTAATTTTTATTGGTCGCGGCGCGTCGAAGCCGCCCGAAATTCCGGTGGACAAGCGGCGCGGGGATTGCTATACTGGTAGGGAAACGAACGCCCCGCGGCGGGGCATGAAGGAGCACAGCATGGCAAACATCATTAAGATCCACGACATCTCCGCGCCGGAGCTGGACGCTTACGCGCGGCTGACGGAGGCGCAGCTCCGCAACCGACTGGAGCCGGACAAGGGCATCTTCATCGCCGAAAGCCCCAAGGTCATCTTGACGGCGCTGGAGGCGGGATACGAGCCGCTCTCCTTCCTGATGGAGCGGCGGCACATCGAGGGCGACGCGGAGGGCGTGCTCGCGCGCTGCGGCGAGGTACCGGTCTACACGGCGGAGCGGGCGCTGCTCACGCAGCTCACGGGCTTCGCGCTCACGCGCGGCGTTCTGTGCGCGATGCGCCGCCCGAAGCAGCCGAGCGTCGAGGAGGTCTGCCGGTGTGCGCGGCGCATTGCCGTGCTTGAGGGCATCGTGGACCACACGAACATCGGCGCGATCTTCCGCTCGGCAGCGGCGCTGGGCATCGACGCGGTGTTGGTGACGCCGACCTGCTGTGACCCACTCTATCGCCGCGCGGTGCGCGTGAGCATGGGCACGGTCTTTCAGGTGCCGTGGGCGCGCATCGGCGAGGAAGCCGCCGACTGGCCCGCAAAGGGCATCGAGCGGCTGCACGCGCTGGGCTTTCGAACCGCGGCCATGGCGCTGACGGACGACTCGGTGAGCATCGAGGACGCGCGGCTCGCGGCGGAGGAAAAGCTCGCGATCGTCCTCGGGACCGAGGGCGACGGGCTCTCGCCGCGCACGGTCGCCGCGTGCGACTACACGGTGAAGATCCCGATGGCGCACGGCGTGGACTCGCTCAATGTCGCCGCGGCGAGCGCAGTGGCGTTCTGGCAGCTCCGCGCACGGTAGAAGTAAAGGAAAAGCACAGCCCTCGCGGGCTGTGCTTTTTCGTTTGAAGATCAGGCGGCGTGCTTCTTGCGCTCCAGAGAGCGGATCACAAAGAGCGTGCCGACGGTCAGCACCGCGCCGATGGCGAGGCACACGACCCAGTTCTGGATAAAGCCCGCGAAGATGAAGCTCACGAAGCTCAGGCACGCGACCGTGATGGCGTAGGGGAGCTGCGTGGAGACATGGGAGAGGTGGTCGCACTGCGCGCCGGCGGAGGACATGATGGTCGTGTCCGAAATGGGGGAGCAGTGGTCGCCGCAGACGGCACCCGCGCAGCAGGCGGAGATGCCGATGTAGAGCAGGCTGCTGTCGCCGGGGAAGATGGCGGTGACGATGGGAATGAGAATGCCGAAGGTGCCCCAGCTCGTGCCGGACGCGAAGGCGAGAATGCAGGCGACGATGAAGATGACCGCGGGAAGCATACTGTAAAGGCTCGCGGAGGCGGCGTACATCACATCGCGAACATAGCCCGCGGCGTCAAGCGCGTTGAGCGTGGACTTGAGGGAGACGGCGAGGGTGAGGATCAGAATGGGGGAGATCATCGCCTGGAAGCCCTTGGGAATGCATTCCATGGCCTCGCGGAAGCCGACCACGCGGCGGGCAACAAGGTAGATCACCGTGAAGAGCAGCGCGATCAGACCGCCCCAGGGCAGGCCGATGAAGGCGTCGGTATTGCCGAAGGCACCGATGAAGTCACCGGCGTAATCCGTGCCGCCCCAGGCGTCCACGCCGAAGAAGCCGCCGACATAGACCATGCCGATCGTGCAGGCGGCGATGAGGACGAGCACGGGGATCACAAGGTCGATGACACGGCCGCGGGGATTGACGGTATCGTCCTCGCTGCCCTCGAGCGCGGCGAGGTCGCCGGTGGAGTGCGCGCGCTCCTCATACTCGCGCATGGGGCCGTAGTCGAAGCGCAGGAGAATGATCGAGATGATGAACACGAAGGTCAGGAGGGAATAGAAGTTATAGGGGATCGCGCGGATAAAAAGCTCGATGCCGGAGATGCCGGTGTCCAGTCCCTCGGCGGTGGAGGAGACGGCGGCAGCCCAGGAGGAGATCGGCGCGATCATGCACACGGGCGCGGCGGTCGCATCGATGAGGTAAGCGAGCTTCGGGCGGGAGATCCGGTGGCGGTCCGTCACCGGACGCATCACGGAGCCGACCGTGAGGCAGTTGAAATAGTCGTCAATGAAGATCAGGATACCGAGGGCGAAGGTCGCGAGGCCCGCGCCGACGCGGGTGTGGATATTCTTCTCCGCCCAGCGGCCGAAGGCGGCGCTGCCGCCGGCGAGGTTGACGAGCGCGACGATGATGCCCAGCAGCACGAGGAAGAGGAAAATGCCGGCGTTATCGGCAATGGCGGTCACGAAGCCGTCGTTGACGATCATGTCGAGCGTCGCGATGGGGGAAAAGCCGCACGCGAACAGCGCGCCGACCACGACGCCGATGAAGAGGGAGGAATACGCTTCCTTGGTGATGAGCGCGAGGGTGATGGCGATGAGCGGCGGGACAAGTGCCCAGAAGGTTCCTACGAATTGCATGAAGTGCTCCTTTCCTGTGCGCTGCACAGACAAAAAATTTAAGCCATGATCTTCCATCATGACTTAAACGAAGCACACCTTATCAAAATGGGACCGGTCCGCGCGCGGGCCGACATAAGGCATCGCCTGAATCATGACAGCTCTCCGCCTTTCGGCGACAGTCCGACGGATCTTCTCCCCCGGCCCGGTAAACACACGGACAGGAATCCGTGTATCCCCTCGGCAGTCTCCCCTTTCGCTCCCCGATTCCTGTCGGTCCTGCGGAGCTACTCTTGTTGACTGCGCCTCTATCAAGACTTATTAAATTCAGTTTGGAGTATACACTTCTTTTCGCATTTGTCAAGAGAAAGCGCAAATATTTTTCGCTTTTTCTTCCTGTTTTCCGAACAAACCGCTCTTCTCGCGCCCCTTCGCCGCCGTTTTCGGCAGATCACGCAAGGCAGAAGCCGAGCGCGAGGCAGCGGCGCAGCATTTGCAGGAAGGTGACGCGCTCGACCTGCTCGAGCGCGAGCAGCGGCAGCTCGGCGACGAGCGCGCCGGACGCGTCGCGCACGGTGAGCGTGCCGAGGACATCGCCCTCGTGTACGGGCGCGGGAACGCTTTCCGCGAGCGTGATCTCCTTCGTCAGACCGCTCACGAGCGTCTTTTCCAAAAGGAGCGTGTTTTCCTCCGTCAGCGCGGGCTGCACGGAGGCGCGCACGCCGAGCGTCACCGGCACGGGCAGCAGCGCCTCGTCGGGCGTGACCGTCACGAGCGCGTACTGCGCGAAGCCGTAGTTGAGCAGCGCCTTGGCGTCCGAAAAGCGCTCGTCGCTCGTTTTCCCCTTGAGGACAACCGCGATGAGCTCCATGCCGCTGCGCTCCGCCGTGGCGCTCAGGCAGTTTCCGGCGGAGGCGGTCGAGCCGGTCTTGAGGCCGGTCGCACCGTCATAGAAGCGAATGAGCTTGTTGGTGTTCACGAGCATGGACGCCCCGCCGCGCAGCGAATCCATCCAAACGGTCGTGAACTCACGGATCGCAGGATGCCCCGCGATCAGCGCACGTGACATGAGCGCGATATCGTAAGCGGAGGTCAGATGCCCCTCGGCGGGAAGCCCCGTGCAGTTGACAAAGTGCGTGTCGCGCATTCCGAGCTCCTGCGCGCGAGCATTCATGCGCTCGACGAACGCCTCCTCGCTGCCCGCAAGATGCTCGGCGAGGGCGACCGCCGCGTCGTTGCCCGAGACGATGCACACCGCTTTCAAAAGGTCACGCACTGTCATCTGTTCGCCCTCCTTGAGCCAGATCTGGCTGCCGCCCATGCCCGCGGCGTGCGCCGAACCGGTGACAAGGTCATCGTAGCCGAGCGCGCCGGCATCGATCGCCTCCATCACCAGCAGCAGCGTCATGACCTTGGTGACGCTCGCCGGCTCGCGCGGCGCGTGTTCGTCCTGCGCGAAGAGGACCGTCCCCGTCGTCTTTTCCATCAAAATCGCGCTCGGGCAGCTCACGGTCGGTCCCGCAGCCGCGGCGGGCACACACAAAAGCAGCGCGAGGGCGAGCGGCACGAGCCGCGCAAAAATTCGTTTCATCACCGGCACCCCTTCCCCTGCCGCCGATGCGCGGCGGCAGACCCGATGCTACGATATGCGCGCGGCGCGGTGGTCATGCCGAAATATCTTCCGCCGCGGGCAAATTTCGCCTTGCATTGCGCGTGAACATCTGCTATAATAGCTCACAGTCCGCAGGGTTAGTACATCGGTAGTGCATCGGCTTCCCAAGCCGAGAAGGCGGGTTCGATTCCCGTACCCTGCTCCATGAAAAAGGCTGTCCGCCTATGGCGGACAGCCTTTCTTTTTTCTTCGGGCGCTTAACTCTCTCCCGTTTCCCGCGGTGCGCGCAGCGCCCTCACGGTCCTGACGCTGTAGCTCCCTTCGATGAGCACGAGCAAGATCCAGCCGCTCGCCACCGCCGCGCAGATGCCGTAGATCCCCCACAGCGGCGTGAGGAAATACGAGAGCACCACGCGCAGCAGCACCTGCAGGAGCGAAGCCACCATCGTCAGCCTCAGCCTGCCGAGGCCGCGGAAAAAGCCCTGAATGATCTCGCCGAAAAAGGCGAAGAGATAGATATACGCCATCGTCGCCGTGTAGCGCGCGCCCGCGGCGATGACCTCGGCATTGTCGGAAAAAACAGCGATGATCTGCTCGGGCAGCAAAAAGCAGGCCGTGCCGAGCAGCAGCACCAGCGCCGCCTCCACGCAGGCGCTCACACGATAGAAGCGCCGCACGCGCACGAGGTCGCCGTGGCCGAGGTTCTGCGACAGGCACACGACCATCGCCGCGCTGATGCCCTGAGAAAAGCAAAACAGAAACTGCTCGGCGCGCAGCGCCATGTTGTAGCCCGTCACGGTGTTCGTGCCGAGCGGAGTGAGCATTCCCTGCACCAGCAGCCGTCCGATGCAGACCACCGCCTGCTGCAAGGCCGCCGCCCAGGCGAAAGAGAGCACGGTTCTCCCCATACGCCGCTCCAGGTGCAGGTCCTCGCGATGCAGAGAGAGCATCGGGCATTTCCTTTCGGCGTACACGATGCAGCACACTGCGGAGAACGCCTGACAGAGCACCGTCGACCACGCGACGCCGCGAATTCCCCACGCGAACACGCCCACGAACAGCACATCGAGCAGCGCGTGGAGCGTGGAGGAGACGAGCAGAATGTAGAACGGCGTGCGGGAATCACCGCACGAGCGCAGCATCGAGGCGTAGTAGTTATAGAGAAAGCAGCAGATGAGACCGGCAAACACGATGCGCAGATACACCTGCGCCTCGCGCACGACCGCCTCCTCCGTTCCCTGCGCGCGCAGCAGCGGCGAGGCACAGAGCAGTCCGAGCAGCGCGATCGCCAGCGTGAGCACCGCGCCGCCGAGCAGCGCCGTCGCGTTCATGCGGCGCAGCCGCTCCCAGTCCTCCGCACCGCAAAGCTGCGCCGCCAGCACACCGGCACCGATCGTGCCGCCGATGACGAGCGCGTTCGCCACATCGATCACCGGCGCGGCGACGCTGATGCCGGAGAGCGGCAGGTCGCCGAGGAATTTCCCCACCACGACCGCGTCCACGATGCTGTAGAGCTGCTGAAAGATGTTGCCGAGAATGATCGGCAGGGCAAAATACAAAAGCGTCGGCAGCGGCGCGCCGGTCAGAAGCGCGTCACCCTTCGCCACCGCGCGGTGCGCCCGCGCGGCCTTCTCGTGCGGCATGGCCGCTCCCCCGCTTTCTGTCGGCAGGCTCGCATTTTCCCGCCGTTACTTTTCCTTGTAGTAGAGCCGACAGTGGCAGTAGCCCTCAAACTCCGGATCTGCGATCTGCTCGCGAAATTCGCGGCACATACAGAGATTGTCCTCTGTCTTTTGCAGCCGGCAGGGACAGTACAGCTCCTTTTTGAGCAGCGCCGCGCGCAGCCGCGCGACGACCGCCTCGTCCTCGTTGAAACGGATCTTCATGGTATCCCCTCCTCAGCGGCACCCGTCGAGCATCGCGCGGATCTCTTCCTTGCTGCGCACACCCACCGAGCCGGTGAGCGTGTGGCGGTCCTGCACGACCGCGAGCGTCGGGATCGAGTCCACGCCGAACATACCCGCCAGCTCGCCCTGCTCGTCGCAGTTGACGCGGCAGAACTTGACCTGCGACTCCTCTGCATTGAGCTCTTCAAAGATCGGGGCGAGCATACGGCAGGGCTGGCACCACTCCGCCCAGAAGTCGATGAGGATCAGCGCGGGATCGTCGAGCACCTCGGCCTGGAAATTCTCGCTCGTGAGCGTCACGATGTCGGTGAAGGTGCGCGTTTCGACATACGGCTCGCGCTCGGCTCCGCCGCCGCAGCCGGAGCAGCCGGAGCAGCCGCCGCCCGAGCACCCGCCCGCGCAGCCACCGCCGCAGCCGGCGAAGTCCTCATCGCCGCCGCACTCGAGGTTGCCCTGCAAAAACATCTCCAGCACATCGTCCGCGCCGCCGGTCACGCCGGTGAAGAGCAGTATGTGCTCGTTTTCAAGCGCCGCACGCGCGTGCTCGCCGATGCTGCCGCAGATCACCACATCGACGCCGCGCTGCTTGAGCTCGCGCGCCACCGCCTCGTGGCTGAGGTCCGCGGGCGCGATGACCTCGCCCGTGACGGGGTCAAGGTCCGACACGGTGTAGAGCTTAAATTCCTTGGCGCGCCCGAAATGCTCGAACAGCACGCCGTCCTGATAGGGAAGTGCGATCTTCATGGGAAAATCCTCCTTGGAGTCATAATGATTCGAAGATAGCTTATCACATTCCGCGCCGTTCTACAACGGTAATTTTCGCGCCCCTATAATTCAAAAATGATGTTGAGAAAGTTTTAAGCCGTAGCCGTGGGACGAAAGCCGTTTTTGATTGTACAAAATTGGGGAAGTTTGAATTTCTACAAAAATCTTTTATGTAAAGTATCTTCTCAAATATGTCGTTCAGTTTTATAAACAAATCCTTCTTTTTTATAAAAAGGACAGATGACATACATCCGGCGTCATCTGTCCTTTTCTGCTCTTTGTCTAAATTGCTTTTCTTCATCTTCCGCAGCAAGGTTTGCTTCCTGCTTCAATATTCCGGCGATGTCATCGGCGTATTGCCGATGCGCCGAGTCAGACAAGATAAGCCGCCGAAAGATGTCATCTCGCTCCGGTAGATTATATATCGCATGGGCAAGGAGCTCTGCCCCCATCTTGCTCCGGTCTTTTATGCCATACTCTCTGGCAATCGCCAAAAGCTGTGATTTTGGGGCAGTCCGGAAATATTTCAGTTTGTCAAAGCGAACAAGCGTATCGCCATCAGCTATTGTGAGCCCCCTGAAACCAGCCTTTTCTCGCATCTCCTCGGTTGTCTTCGCAAGCATACGAGTGTACTTGGTTGATACTCTTGTCATCTTCAGCAAGTCGTTGCTGGTCAATTTGTTCCGCTCAACACCCGCATTATCCGCAAAAAGCAGTTCCTGAAAAATCTCTTCCGCCGTTTTCATAGATGTAGGTGGTTTACCGCCGTGGTCTACTGTCCAGTTGTGGCGGAAGCAGTAAAAAGACATATACCTATGTAGATAGACCGTTGATACCCCGGCCATGCTGTTGTTGATGTATCTCTTTATCTGCCGGTGGGTATGGTCTACTCTTTCGAGACACAATCCTTTTGACTTCTTTAACTCCTCAAATTGCTCATAAGTTAACTTCCGAGGAAGATAATTTATGTAGTCAAGCTCGTTCTTACCATATAACTCTTTGCGGATATAGGACTCATTTACCGACTGATTAAATCTCAGTCTATGCTCTTTTTGCTTTGCTTGAATCGTGTCCCGGGCAGTTGAGAGCTGAACATAGTGCGGCACATTGTGCTTCTCGCAGTACCAAGCGTAGATAGGAAAGCCGTCGGAGCAAAGAAAATCCACATCGCCCAGGTACTCGGAAAAATACTCCTCAAAGGGCTCGGCGGAGTTACGACCGAGCCCAGTCACGACGGCAACGATGTGTCCCACGTTGTCGATGCCGACCACAACGCACGAAAACTCCGGCCCGTTAATACCGAGGCGCGCCTTGACCTTGTTCCACGGCGTTCGTGCTTCCCGGCTCTTCAATATCCCTGGTGCCACGTTAATGAGTTTCCAGCTTCCTTTCTGCGATTCCCGAAAAAAAGTTTCATCTACCTGGACGACACCGGACAGCTGTGGCATGGGGTAGTGGTGCAAGATGGCATCAAAAAGCTTGTGCCGTTGAGCCAGCAGCGTGGCTTGTGAGATATGAAGCCCTAAATCATCAAGGAAAATTTGCTGGATTTCTGCCAAAGATGAGCCAAGGAGCGTATGATGGACAAAAGTTACCCACTCATCATAAGACCACCGGGAATACCGCACAAAGCTATTGCTCTGAAGCCCATACGTGTGGTGGCAATCAAGACAATAAAAGCGCGGCCAACCGCGCTCATCTACTCCATACCGGTTATAGTGCATACTCCCACAATGGTGGCAAACAGGATGATAGTTGTGCCGTGTCATCTGCTTCAACAGGGTTTCAGCTTTGGGGGCTTTGTGTTTGGTCGCAGTCTCAGAAGGCTTTTGGTAGCCACGCTTTGCCATAACCGAGGCAACTACATCCGGCGAGAACCGAGCCAGAAGTCTCTCGAGTTCCCGCTCCTGTTCGGCGATCTCTTTCACCGCTTTGGCTGTTGCGCGCATCTTCTCTGCCAGTTTCGGCATACACCATCACCTCCCGCAAAAGTGTCGCAAAAAAGTGTTGAAATCTAGATTTATTTTTCCGACCCGCCCATTTTTATCCGGTTTTCCTTGCAAAATGGATGTCGTTTCCGACGAAAGCTACTGTAAGTGGGCCAAAAGTGTCACTATGCAAGGCCACCAGAAAGAAGGTGGCGTCTCTTGGCACATTGTTTGGGCAATTGGCCTTGATTTTTCTCTGTGTATGCGGTAAAATAATGTCGGAAGCGCGAAAGCGGGCAGGCCGGAGGGTGCGCCAACACCCCCCAGCCCTGTACGAGTGGTCCTAGCACTCAGCACAGCAACGGTAGTTGCACCACGGGCTTATTATACCCGTTTGTCCCCTTGTTTTCAAGGGGGAACAGGTTATAGGCCTTGTGTTCGTATGGATTTTCCAACGGTGTTGAGTTAATCGCTCAACACCGTTTTTGCGTTTCCAACAGATGCGGATCCTGGGGGAGCGAATTACGTTCCCCCGGGAGTCCGCCGTTGGAAACGGAGGATATAATATGAAAAGACTTGGCGCCGCTTTGCTTGCGGCAACGATGTGCCTTGGTCTGCTTGCCGGTTGTGGCGGAAATACCAGCAACTCTGGTGGAACAGCAGCACAAAACAAAGTAAACAAAGCATGGAAAGATACTGTGCTGTATCTTTCGCAAGATGGAGAGTGGATGTGGCAAAACACAAGCGTTGCAGAAGAAATGCTCCTTTTGGATGCAACGCATACCATAGCAGATGACCGCTTTGCGCATGGTATTTCCTATAATCCTAGTGCAGAAGATGCCGCAGTGGCTTGGCATAGTGCTGATGGAAAATTTGTCTACTTTCTTGGCACGATTGGAAAGAGGGAAGACCTTCCTTCTACTTTGTACGCACTGAACACCGCGGACAAAACCACGACCTTTGTAGCAGAAGTGATTACCACTTCTGTTGCCCAGACAAATGATGGAGTCGCATATCTGGAAAAGGCCGATGATGGAACGACGGAGTTGTATTCCTGCGTGGGTGTCGCTCTGGCAAAATTGGCAGAGGATGTTTACGATTTTTCTGTGTCCGCTGATGGCGATGGTATTTTTTACAGCAGAAAGAACGAGAACGTTTATAACCTGTACTATGTTCCGGCTGATGGAAACTCTACTCCGACTTCGTTAGCAGATGGTGCATCTGCCTACTATTACGGAGATACAGACAACGTACTTATCTACTGTACCACAAATACCGAAAATAGGACAAACACAATCTGGCGCACTGATAGCAAAGGGAATACCGAGCCTCTCGTAGACAACTGTTTCTTTACCCCCAAAGCAGTCCACAACGACACATTCTATTATTCTGTTCTCAATGAATCTACGCGCGTCACAGAACTTAGATTTTATGACGGAGAAAACGATAATTTAGTGGATGATAGTGGATTTTTAGGGAGACCCTCACCAGATGCAAATCCAAGTGGATGCTATGCCCCCGAAGAGCAAACTGCTGTTAATGCCATCGTTAATGCCATCAATTCACTTGGAAAGTTTAACTTTGACAATAAACATACCGGCACGTTCTTGCTCCCTCCATCCGGACAAAGAATTTTCTATATCGGTCGGCTGGATACAAGCAAAGAAGGCTTTGTCTATGAATGGAACGATGCAGTTTTGAGTTCTTTTGCTTACGACGGCGGAGAAGACCAAGAGCGAAAAATTATTCAAGAGAAAGTATATGCGCCTAAGGTTATCCCCTCACAAAAGAGCCTTTACTATGTCACCCCTTCTTCCGGTGGTGCCGTTGATGAATCCGATATGACATTAGTTCAATATAAAGATGGTACGGCAAAAAATGTCGTTGAGAATGTTCGGTGGGATACCATTCACATCTATGATGACCAAACCATCATGGCATTGACCGATTACAACGGAAAAAGCGGAAACTTGGTCATGTGCGAAAACGGGGACACGACAACGATTGCGGAAAATGTTTCCTACTATCTCCGGACCACCAACGGAAAAGTCTTTTTAATCTCCGAAGGAAATCTCTTTTTATCCGATGGAAAGACTTCAACTAGAGTAGCTGATGGCGTTCTACGTTTTTACTGTGGGGATGCCGATTATGGCACTGTGCTCTCCTACGATTACGAACATTGGCTAGCGTGGTAAAATAACTACAAGAGCGACACATGACGTGTCGCTCTTGCTCTTTTTTGCCCACTTCGCTAAAAAGTATGACAAAAGTGCATGATCATGATCCTGATGAGCCCACCAAAAGGGTGTTGCTCTTTACCGGAGAACAGTGCGGGAAAAAATTTGCCTGAAATACGTAAAAAAGAGACTAATATGCCGTGAAGAGCAACAGTTGGAAATAAATTGAAGTATAAGTCAGAAAAAACTCTGGCGAAATTAAATTTATTCAGGAGGAAAATATATGATTGAAGAAGCTAATAAGAATACAGCGCAAGGAAATATGAGTGTTGAAGCTACTCTTGCTACCGGAGATGTCGGCGTGTTGGACAGCTTGGTTAAAGGTAATTTGGTAGTAGGCGTATCTTACACCGTAACCGGCAAGAACGCCGTTCAGTTGCACATTGCCATCGGAACCCCTTGGGCAGAGGATACCAATGAGTAAAGACGAAAACACTTACAGAGAAGGAAACACTTATGTATATATCCGCGAGGACCGCGATAAGTGGTTAGCCCTCTCACATGCAATGGGTCGAGATATCCCGCATTACCGTTATTACATAGATACCGGACATGGGGATACCGTTCAACTCGATGCGTTGCTCAAGACCGCCAGCGCCGGCGATACAATTATTGTCGGCAACATTACCGACTTTGCTGATACTAACTTAAATGAAATGCTTAATATTTTGGAAAATTTCAATGACCTTGATGTGAAAATTGAGTCAAGGAAACAACCGGATTATGCTATTGAGACCTATCGTTACCTCATCCGTTTGGCAATCGAATTTTCTAAATTTGAACTAACTTTAATGAAATCAGCAGATAACAAAAATGGGCGTGTTGCAAAATGCAAATTCCCAAAAATCGCCCTCTCTGAAAGTTGAAAAAAGCGGTAGAAATCACGAAAACTTGTGGTTTCTACCGCTTAAATATTGGGCTAAATTTTTAGAAAGTCCATTTTGCAACAGACCCATTTTTTTGTCTCTTCCGTTATAAAAACGAAGGACAGTCTTTTGAAAAGATAGAACATAAACGCAAAAAATGATGAACATAAAAGGTTTCTTGAAAAATACCAAAATTCAAGTGTGGATAGAACAAAAATCGAGTTCCGTTGCGAAACTTCAAAGGAAAATCATTTCCACATCATTTTTGAGTTATAGGTTCGCGCCGCCCCTGCCTGCGGCGCGGGGTGAAAAATTTTGCGCGCCGCTCTTGCGTCCGCCGCGCGATTTCGCTACAATGGGCAGAAGGAAATCCCCCACGAAAGGAAGCGCACACCATGCACGACGAACTGACCGCGCAGGACATCAAAAAAATGCAGGAGGAGCTGGACGAGCGCCGTCTGCGCCTTCTGCCAGAGCTGATCGAGGAGGTCAAGCGCACGCGCGCCTTCGGCGATCTGAGCGAAAACTACGAATACAAGGCGGCGAAGCAGGAGCAGAACCGCTGCAAAAGCCGCATTCGCTATCTTGAGCGCATGATCGCCTCCGCGCGGATCATCGAGGACCGCTCGGCTGCCGACGAGGTCGGGCTTTACGACCGCGTGACCGTCCGGCTCGTCGAGCTCGGGAAGGAAAAGGTCTTTCAGATCGTCACCACCGTGCGCTGCGACGCGCTGCACGGACTGGTGAGCAAGGAGTCCCCCGTCGGCAAGGCGCTGCTCGGGCGGAAGGTCGGCGAGGTTGTCACCGTCCGCGTGAGCGACACGAATTCCTATCACGCCGAGCTTCTTGCCATCGAAAAGCAGAGCGACGACGGCAGTGCTCCGCTGCGCAGCTTCTGATGCCGATGGAGACACCTGCTATCCTCCACGCCGAGCGCAGCTTTCTCGTCTGCCGCAAGCCGGTCGGCGTCGAATGCGAGCACGAGCTGCCCGCGCTGCTCGCCGGCGCGCTCCGCTGCGAGCCGGACTCCATTTACTGCGTCCATCGGCTCGACCGCGCCGTCGGCGGCGTGATGGTCTACGCGCGCACGCGCTCCGCTGCGGCGGAGCTGAGCCGTCAGGCGCAGGAGCGGACGCTGCAAAAGGAATATCTCGCCGTGTGCGAGGGCGTCCCCGCGCCGCGTGAGGGCACGCTGCGCGACTATCTTTATAAGGACAATGTGCGGCAGAAATCCTTTCCGGTCGCCTCGCCGCGCCGCGGCGTCAAGGAGGCCGTGCTCGACTACACGGTCTTGCAGGAGGGCGGGCATTCCGCGCTCGTGCGCGTGAAGCTCCACACCGGTCGCTTTCATCAGATTCGCTGTCAGCTCGCCGCGCGCGGTCACCCGCTCCTCGGCGACGGGAAGTACGGCAGCCGCGAGCGCGGCTGCACCACGGCGCTCTGGAGCTGCCGCCTCGCTTTCCTCCACCCTGTCACGCGCGCGCCGCTCGCCTTTGAAGCCGCGCCGCCGCAATGCTTTCCGTGGAGCGGCTTTTCCGTTCCGGCGCAATAAAAGAGACGGCTGTGCCGTCTCTTTTTTGTCTATGGGATATGAATGATCTTCGCGAGCGACGCGAGCCAGGTCTTCCCGTTAGCACGCACGACGCGCAGCGGCGTGACCGCCACACTGTTCACCGCGCGCGGCGCGCCGCCCTCGCTCCCCGGCGGGAGGAAATTCCCTGCCGCGCTCAGGCACAGCGGCTCTCCGTCCGCCGCGCCGAAGCTCAGCATGACATGACCCGGGAAATAGAGCGGCGTCCCGCGCGGGAGCGCACACAGACGCGCGCGTTTTTCCTCCGCCGACAGCGCCGCGATGTCCTCCGCCCCCGGCAGCAGCGCGAGCCCCGCCGCGTCGCGCGGCAGGCGGAAGCCGAAGCAGCGGTACACCTCGCCCACGAGCGCCGAGCAGTCCCGCGCCCCGAGCATTCCGCCCCAGCCGTACACCTCGCCACGCAGCTTTTCCGCCTGCGCCGCCACGCCCTCGCTCGTATAGGGCAGGTACCCCACGCGCACATCGGCGGCGAGCGGCACAAGGGCTTCGACCGTTTCCGCACGGCCGTCCGCACCGCGCACCGGCAGCTCCACGAGGTAATTGTCGTAGGACATTCGCCCGCGCAGCGCACGCACCGTCCCCGGCGGGGCGGCGAGGCGCAGCCGCGTCCCCATCGTCAGCGTCCGGCGCGAGACGCGCGGCTCGTAAGGGTCCGCGCAGAGCGCCACGCGGCTGCCCGTCACGAGCAGAAAGTCCCCGTCCACCGCGTGCATTGCCGCGTCGAAGCTGCACAGCCCGATGTCCTCCGCTGCGACCCAGCCCGTGTAAAAGGCGGTCACGGCGAAGAAAAAGCGTCCGTCTGCGCTCGTGTGCAGCAGCGCCAACGGCTCGTTCGGCAGCACGGCGCTGCATTGGAGCAGATCGTCGTAGCGGTCGTCCGGCCGCTTCGTGAGCGCAAGCGCCGTCGGCAGCGCACGCAGACTGCTCCGATGCACGCAGAGCCCCCAGCGCACCTCCAAGCGCGGCGCGAGCGCGTCGAGCGCACAGTTTTCCACGAGCTGCGCCCATTCCGCCGCGCCGAAGCGCCGCGTGCCATGGTAGTATTCGCCCTCCGCGGGCATCGCCTGTCGGATATATGCGCCGACCTCCTCCCGCGTGAGCGGGCGGAGAAGCTCGCGCAGGTCGCGAAGCCGCGCCGCGCGCCCCGGCGCGCGCAGCAGCGCGGCGTTATAGCGCGCGATCTCCCACTCCGTCAGGATCACATTTTCCATCGTCTCCCCTCCTCTCCCTCACTCTATGCAGCGCGCGGGGCGCCGATCGCTATGGCACGCAAAAAAAGAAAGCGCACGCAGGTGCGCTTTCTTTTTCAGCAAAGGCCGAGGTGATGGCGCAGCTCGCCGACCGAGTAGAGCGAGCCGTAGGCACAGATCACATCGTCGGGAGCAGCGAGGGCAAGCGCGGCGTCCGCCGCGTCCGCGATGGTGGGGTGCGCCTCGGCGGGCACGCCCTGCGCGTGAACCCAGTCGGCAAGCTCGGTTTCGCTCTTGGCGCGCTCGCTTTCGGGGCGGACGGTGAGGACGCGCTCCGCGAGCGGCAGCACCGCGCGGAGCATCGCCTGCCAGTCCTTGTCGGCGAGGACGCCGACAAGGAAGATGAGCTTTTTCCCGCCGTAGAGCCCGCGCAGCGCGTCGGCAAGCGCCTGCGCGCACTGGGGATTGTGGCCGCCGTCGATGATGAAATCGGGCGCGCGGCGCACGAGCTCGAGGCGTCCCGGCCAGCGGGCGGCAGCGAGTCCGACGGCGACGGCGTCGTCGGAGATCGACCAACCCTGCGCGCGCAGCGCCTCCACCGTGTCGAGCACGGTCATGGCGTTGCGGAGCTGATAGTCGCCGAGGAGCGCAAGGCGCAGCTCTCTGCCGCCGCGATAGGTGAAGCGGTGTCCCTCCGGCGAGGAGGCAAGGACGCGGAGCTGCGCGGGGTCGGTGACGGTGAGGGGAATGTTCTTCTCCACGCAGACGCGCTCGATGACCTCTCCGACCTCATTCGTCTGGGCGTAGAGCACGGCGCGGCTGCCGGACTTGAGAATGCCTGCCTTTTCCCGCGCGATGGCGGCGAGCGTGTCGCCGAGGAGAGCGGTGTGCTCAAGGGCGATGTTGGTGATGACGGCGGCCTCGGGCGCGGGAATGACATTGGTGGAGTCCAGCCGTCCGCCAAGACCGACCTCGAGTACGACGATGTCGCAATGCGCCTCGGCGAACCGGAGGAAACCGATGGCGGTCATCAGCTCAAACTCGGTGGGGTGCTCGGGCAGCGTCTCCGCCGCGGCGAGGACGCGGTCGGTGATCGAAGCGAGTGCCGCGTCGGGGATCGGCGCGCCGTCGAGCTGAAAGCGCTCGTTGAAGCGGTAGAGGTGCGGCGAGGTGAAAAGCCCCGTGCGATAGCCCGCGGCGGTGAGGACCGAGGCGAGCATCGCGGCGGTGGAGCCTTTGCCGTTCGAGCCGGTGATGTGGACGAATTTGAGCGCGCGCTCGGGACAGCCGAGCGCGTCGAGCAGGGCGCGGGTGCGTTCAAGCCCGGGCTTGTGCCCTGTCCATGCGTAGGCGTGGACGCGCGCGGCGACAGCTTCTCCGGTCATGGGCGCGCCTCCTCAGCGGTACATCTGCGCGAGCAGGAGCTTCGCGCCGTCACCGGAAACGGTGAGCGCGGCGGGCGCGTCCTCGATCATGGCGCTCTCGTGCGCGGCGAGGGTGAGCGTCTCGCCGCCGAGGGTGAGCGTGAGCGCGCCTTCGCCGCAGTAGACAAGAGCCGTCTCGCCCGCGTGGAGGGCGAGCGTTTCGCTCCCCTGCGGGAAATGGGCGGTGACGCTGCCGCGGCACTGCCCGCGGCGGAGCATGAGATTGAAGTCCGTGCAGCGCCCCCGGGAATGGGTGTCGTCCGCGCCGGAGAATGCGTGGATCTCGTAGGGGTGGAGCGTCAGCGGCGCGCCGCCGTTGTGTGTGAGCGTCATGTCGCCGCGAAGCGTGGAGATGATGCGCTCATAATCAGGTAGCGCCGTGAAGTCGGACTCGTCGAGCTCGACAGCGGCGGAGCTCAGACGCCAGAGGAAGTCGCGCTCGGCGTAGACCGCGCCGGCGGGCGCGATGGCGAGCTGTGTCGTTGTGCCGCCCGACCACTGCGTGGTCACATAATCCGCGCTTTTGAGATGGGTGATCGTCATAAAGGGACCTTCTTTCGTCGAATGGATAAAATGGCTTCGGTATCATGATACCGAAGCCATTTGGTTTTTGCAAGATGTAACTG
>CAYWAS010000029.1:0-23657 GCA_964455915.1 uncultured Oscillibacter sp.
GCGGTCGCCATCACCGACCACGGCGTGATGTACGGCGCGATCGACTTCTACCGCGCCTGCAAGGCCGAGGGCGTGAAGCCCATCATCGGCTGCGAGGTGTATGTTGCCCCGCGCACGCGCTTTGATAAGCAGCACGAATTCGATTCCGAGGCGCGCCATCTGGTGCTGCTGTGCGAGAATGAAGAGGGCTACCGCAACCTCTCCTACATGGTCTCCAAGGCATTCACCGAGGGCTTTTACATCAAGCCCCGCATCGACCTTGACCTCCTGCGCTCTCACGCGGGAGGGCTCATCGCGCTCTCTGCCTGTCTTGCCGGTGAGATCCCGCGCAGGCTCAGAAATGGGGAGTACGAAGCTGCAAAGGAGTATGCCTTAACACTATCTGAAATATTCGGCCCCGACCGCTTTTACTTAGAGCTTCAGGATCACGGGATCCGCGATCAGGCCGTTGTCAATCAGGGGCTTTTGCGCCTGCACGAGGAGACGGGGCTTCCGCTCGTGTGTACGAACGACGCGCACTATCTCAAAAAAGAGGACGCCTACGCGCACGATGTGCTGCTGTGCATTCAGACGGGCAAGACGGTCGAGGACGAGAACCGTATGCGCTACGAGCCGCAGAATTTCTACCTCCGTTCGACGGAGGAGATGGAGCAGCTCTTCGCGCGCTATCCCGACGCGGTCGAGAATACCGGAAAGATCGCGGAGATGTGTAACCTTGAGTTCACCTTCGGCAAGTATCACCTGCCGGAATTCAAGGTGCCCGAGGGCTTCACCTCGCTCACCTACTTCAAAAAGCTCTGCGCGGACGGCTTCACCGAGCGCTACGGCGAGGGGACGGACAAGCAGCGCGCGCAGCTTGAATACGAGGAAAATATGATCGAGAAGATGGGCTTTGTCGATTATTTCCTCATCGTCTCCGACTTTGTGCGCTACGCCAAGAGCGTCGGCATTCCGGTCGGCCCCGGGCGCGGCAGCGCCGCGGGCAGCATCGTGAGCTACTGCCTGCACATCACGGACATCGAGCCGATGAAATACGGCCTCTTTTTCGAGCGCTTTTTGAATCCCGAGCGCGTCTCCATGCCCGATATCGACATGGATTTCGGCGACACCCGCCGCGGCGAGGTCGTGGACTATGTCCGCCGCAAGTACGGCGACGACCATGTTGCCCAGATCGTGACCTTCGGCACGATGGCCGCGCGCGGCGCGATCCGCGATGTCGGGCGCGCGCTCAACATGACCTACGCCGACTGCGATGTGATCGCCAAGCTCGTCCCCGGCGGCCCCGGCAACCTGCACATCACGCTGGAGGACGCGCTCAAGCTCTCGCGTGAGCTGCGCGAGAAGTACGAGGGCGACGAGCAGGTGAAAAAGCTCATCGACACAGCGCGCGCGCTCGAGGGAATGCCGCGCCATGCCTCGACACACGCCGCGGGCGTGGTCATCACCAAGCGCCCCGTGGTCGATTATGTCCCGCTTGCGACGAACGACGACGCGGTCGTCTGCCAGTATGTGATGACGACGCTCGAGGAGCTGGGTCTTCTCAAGATGGACTTCCTTGGTCTGCGTAACCTCACCGTGCTCGACGACGCGGTCAAGACCGTGCAGCGCACGCAGCCGGACTTCTCGCTCGCCGCCATTCCGGAAAACGACGCCGCGACCTACGAGATGCTTGCCGCGGGCAGGACCTCGGGCGTGTTCCAGCTCGAATCGAGCGGCATGACCGGCGTGTGCGTGAGCATGAAGCCGCAGAATATCGAGGATATCACCGCCCTCATCGCGCTCTACCGCCCGGGCCCGATGGACTCGATCCCGAAGTTCATCGCCTGCAAGCACGATCCGGCGAAGGTGAGCTATCTCATTCCGCAGCTCGAGCCGATCCTTTCGATCACCTACGGCTGCATCGTCTATCAGGAGCAGGTCATTCAGATCTTCCAGCAGCTCGCCGGCTACTCGCTCGGGCAGGCGGATATGCTCCGCCGCGCGATGAGCAAGAAAAAGGTCAAGGACATTGAAAAGGAGCGCGAGGCGTTCCTCCATGGCGACAGCGTGCGCGGTATTGTCGGCTGCGTCGCCAACGGTATCGACGAGGCCGCGGCGCAGGCGATCTACGACGATATCTACGCCTTCGCGAACTACGCCTTCAACAAAGCGCACGCCGCCGCCTACGCGGTCATCGCGTATCAGACGGCATATTTCAAGTGCCATTTCCCCAAGGAGTATATGGCGGCGCTGCTCACGAGCGTGCTCGATAGCAGCGACAAGGTCGCAGAGTACATCAACGAGTGCCGCGAGTGCTCGATCGCGCTCCTGCCGCCCGATGTGAACCGCTCGAGCGACCGCTTCACGGTCGAGACGGAGGGCATTCGCTTCGGTCTTGTCGCCATCAAGAATATCGGCCGCGGTCTGATCGCGCGCATGATGCGCGAGCGCGAGGCGAACGGAGCATTTACGGATTTTCAGGACTTCTGCCTGCGCATGGACGGCAACGATATGAACAAGCGCGCGGTGGAAAATCTCATTCGCGCGGGCGCGTTCGACTCCACGGGGGCGCGGCGCGCGCAGCTCATCGCCGTCTACGAAAAGGTGATGGACGGCATCGCTAACGGCAACCGCGTGAATATCGAGGGGCAGATCGACTTTTTCGGTATGAGCGGCGGCGCGGGCAGGCGCGAGGAGCTGAAGCTGCCCGACCTTCCTGAGTTTTCCGCGCAGGAGCTCATGCGCATGGAGAAGGAGACCACGGGTCTTTACCTCTCCGGCCACCCGATGGACGCGTTTCGCGAAACGGCGCTGCGCTGCGGCGCGGCTTCGATCGGGCGCATTATGGAGGATTTCTCGCAGGAGACCGGCCCGACGCGCTTTGCGGACGGACAGAGGCTCAGCGTCGCGGGCGTCGTGACGGCGAGCAAGGTCAAGTCCACGCGAAACAATACGCTCATGGCCTATGTTACGCTCGAGGACAGCACCGGCGCGATGGAGCTGCTCTGCTTCGCGAAAACGCTGGAGACGAGCGGCAGCTATCTCAAAGAGGGACAGATCATTCTCGCCTCCGGTCGACTGAGCGTGCGCGACGAAAAGGCGCCGCAGCTCATGTGCGACACCGCGCGCCCGCTCGAAGGCGCCGTTTCTGCGGCAGATGCGCCGACAGGGGAGCGCCCCCGGACGCTCTATCTGCGCCTTCCCTCGATGGACAGCCGCGAGATGGAGCAGCTTCGCCGCATCGTCTATCTCTTTGAGGGAAAGGAGCCGGTGCGCATTCGCCTTGCGGACAGCGGCAAGCTCATCGGCACGACCGCCGATCTGCGCGGCTCCTTCGTGCGCGCGATGCAGGAGCTTCTCGGCGAGGAAAATGTCGTGCTGAAATAAGCACGGAAACGCGATCAGAAAACGGAGATGATACCATGCGCCTGCAAAGCGCGATCTTCTATCTGCCCGAAACGCTTCTGGACGGCGGCGCGCCCCGCGCGGGCGCGGACAAGGTGCTCTCAATTTTGAAGATGGAAAGCGTGTGGCTCTACGGCATCACGGCGCTCTCGCGCGCGGAGGCGGAGGAATTGCTGCGTCGGGCAGGACTTCTTGACCGCTTTCGCGGGATCTTGACAGAGGGCGAAGCGCTCTGCCCGCTCTACAGCGCGGCGATGCTCGAAAAGGCGCTGCGCCGTCTGCGCTCGCAGAAGGTGGATACGGTCGTCTTTTCCGCCACACGCGCGGGCGTGGAGGCAGCAAAGAGTTCGGGATTTCGCGCGGTCGCCGTCGGCGGAGCGGCGGAAGAGGAGGAGTGGCGCGCGATGTGCGCCGCTGCCGACTACGAGCTGCCGCGCTTTGAGGACTGGCTCAATGCGGAGTAAAGCAACATAAGAGAAAAGGGAGGACGCCGCGCGGCGTCCTCCCTTATTTTACTGTGCGTCTGCTTCCTCTGCTTTTTCCTCCTGCGGCGCTTCAAAGAGCGCGTTGATGACACCGGCGTAGAGCTGCTCCGTATTCTTTCGGAAGCGCTCGGCGAGATCCTTAGCCATGACCTCTTTGGGGACCATCAGCTCCATCTTCAAAAGCGGACTGTCCTGCTCGTCACAAAAGGCGAGGGCGACGGTGTAGGTCCCGTTGGGGCGCGGCGTGATCTCCGAACGAATCTGCGCGCGGCGGCGCAGCTTCTGGTTATAGACCGTGATGCTCTTATCCGCCGAGAGGCGCACGGAGTAGGGCAGGCTCGACTCGCAGATCTGCCCGTTGCGCAGCCCCTTTTCCGTGATGGCATACAACCCCTCGTCCGAAAGCGTCAGATGACCGGAGGAGACGAGATTGCTCATGCACTCGGAGAAATCGAAGAAATCCACGCCCTCGTCGATCATGCAAAGCTCCTGCATCGCCTCGAACGGCACCGGCTCGATGAGCCGGGAGGCAACATAGAGGATCAGAAATTTGATCTCGAGCTTATCCTGAATAAAGCCGATGTGCGCCATGACTGCGCTCCTCCTGTTCCGGGCGTTCCCGCCCGCTTGCTCTGCGCCTATTATAGCGCACTTTTTCCGATTTGTATAGGGGATTTTTCACCCTTCCCGACGCACGGCATAGACTGGAGTGAAAGAAGGCCGTTCTTTCATACTTAAATCAGGAGGTATTCCAATGGCTGATAAAGTGACGGCGGGCCCCATCTCAAGCGCCAACGGCGTGCGCGAGGCGGTCTGTATCCATACGAAAAAGATCTTCTCGTCCTGCAAGGATAAGGATTGCATCGAAGACCTGACCTTTTACCCCACAGCTTCGGCGCAGAGCGTGATCGATGCCTCGCAGAGCATTCGCGGCGGGCGTGTGGAGCTGCTCTACACGGGCGTCGATGTGGAGCCGGTGAGCTTCAACCGCGGCTTCTTCACGGTCGATATGCGCTTTTTCTACCGCGTGATCCTGCAGGCGGTGAACAACGGTCTGCGCGCCACCGAGATCGAGGGGCTCGCGACCTTCGATAAGCGCGTGATGCTCTTCGGCGGAGAGAGCCGCGCGAAGGTATACTCCTCGGTCCCCGCCGCGCTCGCGCCCGATCTGCCGCTCGACCTCACGGCGGACCTGCCGACGGCGGTGGTCGAGTCGGTCGATCCGCTGCTGCTGTGCGCGCGCATCTTCGACCGGAGCTGCTCCAACTGCCCGAACACCTGCGCCGTGCCGCTCAGCGGCGTTCCCGCGGGCATCGCCGCCGCCTTTGATGAGCCGCTCCTCCTCGAGCCGCAGACGAAGCAGGTGTGCATCTCCATCGGGCAGTTCTCCATCGTGCGGCTCGAGCGCGACACGCAGCTTCTGATCCCCGTATTCGATTACTGCATTCCCAGCGGGAGCTGCCAGACGGTCGGCAGCATCTCCTGCAATTCCTGCGACGACCCCTGCGAGCTCTTCGAGAGCGTCAGCTTCCCGGTCGACGATTTCTTCCCCGCGGGCATTGCCGCGGAGTCGGACGCGGACTCGTCCTGCTGCTGCCGCTGATATAAAACGCCTGAACAGGCGGCGGGTTTTCCCGCCGCCTGTTTTTTCTCTCCCAACAGGCATGACCTGTCCTCTTTTCTCATAGAGTGGGGTATCCGATGAGGGAGGGGGAGAGCGTATGAACGAAACAGATGCCATCGCGCGCTATGAAGCGGCGGCGGCACTGCTGCCGCCGCGCTTCCGCCGTGCGGCGATGCAGCTTCCCGATCACCGCAAGCGCCGCGCGGAGGAGCTTCGTCTGCGCGTGGGACAGCCGCCGACGGTGCTGCTGGCGGAGGGAGAGGCGGCGCTGCCGTACTTTGATGCCGATGCCTGCGTGAGCGCGCACGATCTGGCGCAGATGGTGGACACGCTGACCGACTATTCGCGCTACGCCTGCGCGGAGACGCTGCGGCAGGGCTATCTGTGTCTTTCCGGCGGCTTTCGCCTCGGCGTGTGCGGCACGGCTGTGCTGCGGGAGGGACGCGTCGCGGGCATTCGGGACATTTCCTCCGCCGCGCTTCGCATCGTTACCGAGCGCATCGGGCTGGCCGACGCGCTCGCGCCGCAGCTTTTTGCCGCGGGACACTTTCAGAGTACGCTCCTGCTCTCGCCTCCCGGCGGCGGGAAAACGACGCTCCTGCGCGACCTGATCCGCCGCTTATCCCTCGGTGACGAGGGGCACGCGGCGCTGCGCGTCGCCGTGGTGGACGAGCGCGGCGAGCTTGCCGTCAGCACGGACGGCGCGGCGCAGATGTCGCTCGGCACGCACACCGATGTGCTCTCGCTCTGCCCGAAGGTGCAGGGCATCGCCATGGTGCTGCGCGCGATGAACCCGCAGGTCATCGCTGTCGATGAGATCACGGCGGCGGAGGATATCGCGGCGATGGCACAGGCGGCGAACTGCGGCGCGGCACTGCTCGCAACGATGCACGCCGCCGAAGTCGATGAGCTGCGGCGCAAGCCGCTCTGGCCGGCGCTCGACGCAGCGAAGGTCTTTTCCCGCGCGGTCATCATCAGCGGAGCGGGGACGGAGCGCCGCTATCGCGTCGAGGAGCTTTCCGCGTGAAGGCGCTCGGCGCGGCGCTGATCCTCTGTGGCGCGGCGATCGTGTGCCGCACGCTGCTCGGCGCGCGGCGGCGGGAGCGTGCCGCCCTGCGCGAGCTGGTCGATGCGCTGGAGGGGCTGGAGCGTGAGGTGCGCGTGGCGCTCGTGCCTTTGCCGCGCCTGCTCGCGCGGCGCGGACGGGGACGGTATGCCGACCTTTTTTTCTCGTCGATCCTTGCCATGCACGAAGCGGAGCCGGACTGTCCGCTGCCCGATTGCTGGCGCGCCGCCGCACAGGATCTTCCGCTCTCGCCGCGGGAGCGCGAGAGCATCGCGCGCCCCGCCGACGCATTTGGTGGGGAGGAAGGGGACCTTCTGCGCGCACTTTGCGCCGCGGCGCAGGAGCTGCGCGCCGCGCTCGATGCGCGGGAGACGGAGTCGGCGCGCGAGCGTCGGCTCATTCCGGCGCTCTGCTTCACGCTGAGCCTGCTTCTGACGGTATTGCTGCTCTGAACAGGGAAACTACTTTACATAGGAGAGCCTTATGGACATTGATCTTGTTTTCAAAATCGCCGCGGTCGGCATCGTGGTGGCGGTGCTCAATCAGCTCCTGATCCGCTCGGACCGACCCGATCAGGCGATGCTCGTGAGCCTTGCAGGACTGGTGACGACGATGATGCTGCTCGTGCGCGAGATCAGCTCGCTGTTCGATCTGGTCAAAACGCTCTTCGGGTTTTAGGGCATGGAGGCGATGGTAAAGATCGCCGCGCTTTGCGTGGCCGTTTCGGTGGTCGCGGCGCTGCTGCGCAGGAGCGAAGAAGCGCTCGCTCTCGCGCTGACGCTTTGCGCGCTCCTTTGCGCCTTGGCGCTGCTGACCGCCGCGCTCGCGCCGGTCACGGCGCTCTTTCGGGATCTGACGGCGCTCACGGGACTTGCGCCCGCCGTGTTCACGCCGCTTTTGAAGCTCCTTGCCATCGCGCTGACCGTGCGGCTGGGCGGCTCCTTCTGCCGCGATGCCTCGCAGGAGGCGCTTGCCGCCGTGCTCGAGAGCGCGGGCGCGGTCTGCGCGCTGACAGTCACGGTACCCTTGCTGCGCGCGGTGCTTTCGATGGTGGAGGGCTGGCTGTGAGGCGCGCGCTGTTTCTTCTCCTCGCCGCGCTCTGCCTTTCCGTTTCCGCCCATGCCGCGGAGCTGCCGCGGGAGCTGTACGACGCCCTGCCGCGCGAGGCGGCGGAGCTTGCGGGGGAGGAGGATATCCTCCCGCGCGGCGTACAGCGGCTGTGGGAGGCGCTCGTGCGCGCGGCGGACGCGATGCTCACGACCTCGCTGCGCGGCGCGGTGCTGCTCTCGCTCGTCGTGCTGTTCACCGGCGCGGCGGATGGCTTCGGGATCGCGCTCGGCGGCGGGACGGCACGCTTTATGACGCTCGCGGGCGTTTTGGGCGTGACGACGCTCTCGGCGGGCGACCTCGGCTCGCTCATCGGACTTGGCGCGGCGACCATGCAGCAGCTCTCCGAGCTGACCAAGCTCCTCCTGCCGACGATGGCGGCGGCGCTCGCGGGCTGCGGCGGCATCTTCACCGCGAGCGCGTGGCAGGTCGCCACGCTTTTTGCGGCGGACCTGCTCTCGAGCCTGATCCACGAGCTGTTGCTTCCGCTGGTCTATTGCCATATTGCGCTCGCCGCGTCGGGCGCGGCGCTCCCCGAGAGCGGGCTGGACGCGCTCGCGGACGCGCTGAAAAAGCTGATCTCCTGGCTGTTGTGCGGTCTTGTGACGGCTTTTTCGATCTATCTCTCACTCAGCAGCGTTCTCACGGGCAGCGCGGATCGCGCAGCGGTCAAGGCGGCACAGACGGCGCTGACGAGCGTGGTGCCGGTCGTGGGCGGTATCCTCGCCGGCTCCGCGGAGGCGGTGCTCGGCGCGGCGCATTCGCTGCGCGCGATGATCGGCGCGGTCGGCGTGCTCGGTGTGCTGCTGCTCTGCATCGCGCCGCTCGTCCGGCTCGGCGTGCAGTTCCTTCTCTACCGCGCGGTGGCGTTCCTCTGCGCGGTGAGCGGCGTCAAGCCGCTCAAGCGGCTGCTCGAACAGCTCGGGGACGCCTTCGGTCTGGTGTTCGGCATGACGGCGGCCTGCGCCCTGCTGCTGCTTGTATCCCTTCTGGTCTCGGTCTCGATGGTGGTGATGTGATGGACTATCTTCGTCAATGGCTTTTGAGTGTGGTGAGCTGCGCGTTTCTTGTGAGCCTCGTCGATCAGCTCACGCCGGAGGGCACGGTGCGTCAGCTCGTCCGCTTCGGTGGGGGACTGGTGCTGCTCCTCTGCCTGCTGCGTCCGCTCGGTGCGGCGGAGCTCAGCGAGCTCCTGCCGGCGATCGAACCGCTTTCCGATGAGCGCACCGCGCTCGAGGCGCAGTATCGGGAGGAGGGTGACCGCGCGCTCGCCGCGGTCATAGCCGAGCGGACGGGCGCATATATTGAGGACAAAGCACGCGCCCTCGGCCTGCGCGTGACGGCGAAGGTCGGCGTGCGGGAGATCGACGGCACGCTGCGCCCCACGAGCGCCGTACTCTACGGAGAGGAAAACGCGGCGCTTGCGGAGATATTGGAGAAAGAGCTTGGCATTGCGCGCGAGCGACAGGAATGGAGGGCAGCGGAATGAAAGAGGACCTTCTATCCCGCGCGGGGCAGGCAATGAAAAAATACCGCCTTGCCGCCGCTGCGGTGCTGCTCGGCATCGTGCTGATGCTCCTGCCGTCCGGCGGCGGACAGGAGAGCGTTCCGCCCGATGGCGCGGAGGAGGAGCTCTTTGACCGCGCGGCGGTGCAGAGCGAGATGGAGGAGATCCTGCGTATGATCGAAGGTGTGGGTGAGCTGCGGCTGATGCTGACCGTGGACGCCGGCACGAAGCGCGAGCTGGCGCAGGACAGCTCGGTCGAACGCAGCGGCACGGAGGATCTTCGGCAAACGAGCGAAACGGTCATCGTAGGTGCGGGCAGCGGCACGCGCGAGGTCGTGGTGACGCGCAGCGTCTACCCGCGCTATGTCGGCGCGCTGGTCGTCTGCGAGGGCGGAGACAGCGCGGCGGTCCGCCTTGCCGTGACCGAGGCGATACACGCGCTCACAGGGCTTGCGAGCGACAAAATATCCGTTCAGCAGGGAACGCCTTGACGCGAAAAGGCACTCTGTACGGCTGCAAAAGCAGGACCAACATTTTATGGGAGGAATCGTATGAAAAAGCTGTGGAAACGAAATGCGGTGGCGGCGGCAGTTCTGCTGCTGGTGTGCGGGGCGATCTTTTTGAACGGTCGCTACGCCGAAGAGGTGGAGGAGGCGGATAAGATTCTCGGACAGGCGACGCTGGTCGACGGCGCGGCGGGCGAGGCTGCGGAGGTCTCCGGCGGCGCGGAGGGCACGGACGACTATTTTGCCGCCGCGCGGCTCTCGCGCCAGCAGGCGCGCGACAACGCCCTGAGCCTCTTACAAGAGGCCAGCGGCTCCGCTGAGGTCGATGAGGAGACCGCAAGCGAGGCGGCGCAGAGCATTCAGACGCTTGCTGCCTTCACGCTCGCCGAGGCGCAGATCGAGAACATCATCACCGCCAAAGGCTACGCCGACTGCGTCGTCTTTCTTGCCGAGGACAATGTCAGCGTGGTCGTTTCGGCGGGCGAAGACGGTCTGCAAACGGAGGACATCGCGAGGATCACCGACATCGTCAAGCAGGAGACCGCACTCGGTGCCGACCGCATCAAAATATTAGAAGCAAATTAGCTGTTGTAATTTGCGCGGATTGATGGTAGAATATCTATAATTGAGCAGGTCACGGCAAAATCGCCGGACCGGAACTACCATACAGCAAGGAGAAACAGCCATGGGCGAAAACCGCGAGTATCTGACGCAGAACGAGAACGACGGCAGCATCAACATTTCCGAAGATGTTGTGGTCGCCATTGCATCTGGAGCGATCAGCGAGATCGAGGGCGTCGGCTCCATGATGACCAGCATGACCGAGCAGCTCACCGAGCAGTTCATGGGCAAAAAGCCCGCGCGTGGAATCCGCATGGAGGTCGCGGACGGCGAGATCACGCTCGACCTCTATCTGATGGTCAAATACGGCTATGCGATCCCCGAGCTTGCCGCGAAGCTGCAGGAGGCTGTGATGAGCGCGGTCGCGTCGATGACCGGCTTCCCCGTCAAGGCCGTCAATGTCCATGTCGGCGGCATCAGCTTCAACTAAAGAAAGAGAAAAGGACAGGACACCTATGGTTCGCAATACTGCAAGAGAGATCGCCGTGCATTTGGCCTACGAGCTGAGCTTCACGGACAAAACGGTCGATGAGCTGCTCGACAGCCGCCTGAGCAGCGAGAGCTTTTCCGAGCTTGCCGGCGAAGATGAGCTTTATGCCGACGCGCCCAACGCCAAGCAGGCGGAGTATATCCGTACGCTCGTGCGCGGCGTTGCCGCCCATGCCCCCGAGCTGGACGAATTTATCGCCCGCTATGCCCGCGGGTGGAGCTTTGATCGTATCCCGCTCGTCGCCTCCGCCGTCATGCGCGTGGCGATGTACGAGATCCTCTACTGCCGCGATATCCCGAACTCTGTCGCCATCAACGAGGCGGTGGAGATCGCCAAGAAGTACGAAACGGGCGAGACCGTGAAATTCATCAACGGCATTCTCGGCTCCTTCGTGCGCGCTGAGATCAGCGCAGAGTAACAGGAAAACGCAAAGCGGAGCGCCGGAACGCGCTCTGCTTTGTGCTGTCATAGGAGCAAAGGAAAAATGCTTTACACAAATGCAGCGGAGAGCGGCATGGACGAGCAGCGTATCCTCTCGGTCAGCGAGGCAAACGAGTTCATCAAGGCGCTGCTCGACGCGGTGCCGCAGCTTCAGAATATCTATGTGCGCGGCGAGATCTCAAACTACAAGCTCTACCCCTCGGGGCACCACTACTTCACGCTCAAGGACGAGAGCGGCGCGATGCGCTGCGTGATGTTCAAGGGGCAGGCGATGCGCCTGCGCTTTCGTCCGGAAAACGGCATGAAGGTCGTCGCCTTCGGGCGCATTTCGGTCTTTCCGCGCGACGGGGCATATCAGCTCTATGTCTCCGAGCTGTCGGCGCAGGGCGTGGGCGACCTGCACATCGCCTACGAGCAGCTCAAGGCAAAGCTCGAGCGCGAAGGACTTTTCGACCGCGCGCACAAAAAGCCGCTGCCGCGCTATCCGAAGACCATCGCCGTCATCACCTCGCCCGCGGGCGCGGCGATCCACGATATGCTGCGTATTCTCCGCGCGCGCTGGCCGCTTGCGGAGGTAAAGCTCCTCGGTGTGCGCGTGCAGGGCGCGGAGGCACCCGCGGAGATCGTCGGCGCGCTGCGCTACGCGAACCGCTATCGCGTCGCGGACCTCATCATCACCGGCCGCGGCGGCGGCTCGATCGAGGACCTCTGGGCGTTCAACGACGAGCGCGTGGCGCGTGCCATCTATGATTCCGAGATCCCCGTGATCTCCGCCGTCGGGCACGAGCCCGATGTGACCATCGCGGACTATGTCGCAGACCTGCGCGCGGCAACGCCGTCCAACGCGGCGGAGCTGGCCGTCCCCGATCGGGAGGAGATCCGCGCGCGGCTCGACGCGATCGAGCGGCGCATGAGGAAGGTCGAAACCGACCGCCTTGCCTCTGCGCGCACACGGCTCGACGCCGTCTGCCGGACGCGCGCGCTGCGCGACCCGATGGCGCTCATCGACACCAAGCGAATGCTGCTCGACCGTGCGCGGGGAGACCTTGCCACGATCGCCGAGCGGCAGATGGGGGAGCGCAAGCGCCGCTTCGCGTCCCTCTGCGCCGCGCTCAACGCGATGAGTCCGCTCGCGGTGCTCTCGCGCGGCTATGCCGTCGTCCGCACGGCGGACGGGGCAATCGTGCGCAGCGCAGGCGAGGTCGCCGTGGGCGATGTGCTCGGCGTGACGCTTGGGCAGGGAAGCCTTCGCTGCACGGTAAATGAAACAAAAGGAGAAAACGATCATGGCGAAAAGCTTTGAGGATAACATCGCGCGTCTGGAGGAGATCGCCGCACTGCTGGAGCGCGGCGAGGCGAAGCTCTCCGACTCGCTCAAGCTCTTTGAGGAAGGGACGAAGCTCGCCGCCTCCTGCGAAAAAATGCTCGACGAGGCGGAGCAGAAGGTCGTGCGATTGACGAAGGGCGCGGACGGCGCGCCGGTGGAGGATCCCTTCGCGGCGGAGGAATGAGCATGGAAAAGCTGACCTTTACCGACCGCATGGCGGAATACCATGCGATGATCGAGGAATACCTTGCCGCACGATGTGCAATGCGGGACGCGCCCTATCGTCGCCTGCTGGAGGCGATGCGCTACAGCGTCCTCGCCGGCGGCAAGCGCCTGCGCCCGATGCTCGCGCTGGAGTTCTGCCGCGTCTGCGGCGGCGACCTCTCCGCGGCGCTGCCCGCCGCCTGCGCGCTCGAGCTGCTGCATACCTACTCGCTCATTCACGATGACCTTCCCTGCATGGACGACGACGATCTCCGCCGCGGAAAGCCCTCGAACCACAAGGTGTTCGGGGAATGCACGGCGGTGCTCGCGGGCGATGCGCTGCAGGCATTTGCCTTCGAGACCGTTCTCTCCGCGCCGCTCCCGCCGGAGCGCACGCTGCGCTGCGCGCAGCTTTTGGCAGACACCGCCGGTCCCGACGGCATCTGCGGCGGTCAGCAGCTTGACCTCGAGTGGGAGGGGAGAGCGCTCACGCAGCCGGAGCTTCTGGAGATCCACAGCCGCAAGACCTGCGCGCTCATTCGCGCGGCCTGCCTGATGGGGGTTGCCGCCGCGGGTGGCAGCGCGGAGCAGACCTCTGCCGCCGCGCGCTACGCCGACTCGCTCGGCCTTGCCTTCCAGATCCGTGACGATATGCTCGATGTCATCGGCGATGAGGCGACCTTCGGCAAGCCCATCGGCTCGGACCGCGAGGAGGAAAAGACGACCTTTGTCGATCTCCTCGGTCTCTCCGGCTGCGAGCGCGAGATCGCGCGTCTGACCGAGGAGGCTGCCGCCGCGCTGGAGCCCTTTGCGGAAAAGGACTTTCTTGCCGCGCTCGCGCACAGTCTCGAGAAGCGGACAAACTGAACAGGGACTTTTCGCGGAGGAGGGCGCTGCCCTCCTCTTTTTTCGTATTCACAAAAAATTTGCATTGAATATTCGGCTGTATATCTTGTATATTCCTGCCCGATGGTCTATAATGGGCAGCGAATGATCCCGCGGCCCATTTCGCGGAACAGCAGGGGGACATGACTTTGATCTTGAATCGCATCGCGTCACCGCGTGATATAAAAAAACTGAATGCGTCCGAGCTGCCGCTTCTTTGCGAGGAGCTGCGCGGCTTTCTTGTCGAGCAGGTCTCGCATACGGGCGGACATCTTGCGTCCAACCTCGGCGTCGTCGAGCTGACGGTCGCGATCCACCGCGTATTCGATACGGCGCGCGACCGCCTCGTGTTCGATGTGGGGCATCAGTGCTATGTGCATAAGATCCTGACCGGACGCGCCGACCGCTTTTCGACGCTGCGCCGGCTCGGCGGCATCTCCGGCTTTCCGAAGCCCTGCGAGAGCGAGCATGACGCGTTCATCGCCGGCCACGCCTCGAACTCCGTCTCCGTGGCGCTCGGCATGGCGCGCGCCCGCACGATGCTCCATGAGGACTACAGCGTCCTCGCCCTCATCGGCGACGGCGCGCTCACCGGCGGGCTTGCCTACGAGGGACTCAACAACGCCGGCGCCTCGGGCGAGCCGCTGATCGTCATTCTCAACGACAACGGAATGTCCATCGACCGCAATGTCGGCGCGATGAGCGAGCATCTTTCCCGCCTGCGCACGAAGCCGGAATATTTCGCCTTCAAAAAAGCGTACCATAACGCCCTCGGCGGCTCGTCGGTCGGGCGTGCGCTCTACCGATTCAACCACTCGCTCAAAACGGGGATCAAAAAGGCAATGCTGCCCAACGCCACGATGTTCGAGGATATGGGCTTTGCCTATCTCGGCCCCGTCGACGGGCATGATCTCACGCAGCTCACGAATACGCTCGAATGGGCGCGGGAGATGCGCCGTCCGGTGCTCGTCCATGTCCGCACGCAGAAGGGGCGCGGCTACGCGCCCGCCGAGCGCGAGCCGTGGAGGTTCCACGGTGTTTCGCCCTTTGACGCCGCGACCGGCAAGGTGCCGGAGGGGAAGGAGAGCTTTTCCTCCGTGTTCGGCGCGGCGCTCACCGAGCTTGCCGCGCAGGACCCGCGCGTGTGCGCCATCACCGCGGCGATGGAGGACGGCACGGGGCTCACGCCCTTTGCTTCTCGCTTTCCGGAGCGGTTTTTCGATGTCGGCATCGCCGAGGGTCACGCTGCCGCGATGGCGGCGGGACTTGCCAAGCAGGGCGCGCTGCCGGTCTTTGCTGTATATTCGAGCTTTTTGCAGCGTGCCTACGATCAGCTTTTGCATGATGTGGCGCTCAGCGGCCTCCATGTCGTTTTTGCCGTGGATCGCGCGGGGCTTGTCGGCGCGGACGGCGCGACGCACCACGGCGTGATGGATACGGTCTTTCTCTCGGGCATTCCGAACATGACCGTGCTCTGTCCCGCGAGCTTTGCCGAGCTGCGTTCCATGCTGCGCCGCGCGCTCTTTGAGCTGGACGGCCCCGTTGCGATTCGCTATCCGCGCGGAGGCGAGGGCGCCTACCGCGCCGACCGCAGCGCGGAGGATTTTGTCGAGCTGCGCGCGGGGGAGGACATCACCCTTGTTGCCTACGGCACGATGGTCAACAATATGATCGAAGCGGCAGCCCTCCTGCACGAGCAGGGGATCGAGGCGCGCGTCGTGAAGCTCGGGCGCATCACGCCGTTTCGCGGCGGCGAGCTCTCGCGTATCCTCGGCGGCACGAAGCGTCTGCTCGTGGCGGAGGATTGCTCGGGCGTCGGCTGCATCGGCCAGCGCATCGCCGCGATTCTCGCCGAAGAGGGGCATGAGCCGGAAAAGCTGATGCTCTGCAATCTCGGGCGCAGCTTCATCGAGCAGGGAAGCGTGGAGGAGCTGCACGCGCGCTGCGGACTGGACGCCGCATCGCTCGCGCGCACGGCAAAGGAGGTCTGCCAATGAGCGGAAAAGTAAGACTGGATATCGCGCTCGTCGAGCGCGGGCTGGCGGAAACGCGCGCCAAGGCGCAGGCGAGCATCATGAGCGGCATCGTGTTTGTCAACGGTCAGCGCTCGGATAAGCCCGGAACGCCTGTCGCCGCAGACGCGGCGATCGAGGTGCGCGGCAGCACGCTGCGCTATGTCAGCCGCGGCGGGCTGAAGCTCGAAAAGGCGATGGCGGAGTTTCCCATCACGCTCACCGACTGCGTCTGCGCGGACATCGGCGCCTCCACCGGCGGCTTCACCGACTGTATGCTGCAAAACGGCGCGAAAAAGGTCTATGCCGTCGATGTCGGCTACGGTCAGCTCGACTGGAAGCTCCGAAGCGATGAGCGCGTGGTGTGCATGGAGCGCACGAACGCCCGCTATCTCACCCACGAGAACATTCCCGAGGAGCTGGATTTTGCCTCGGTCGATGTTTCCTTCATCTCCCTCAAGCTCATTCTGCCCGCCCTTGCGCAGCTTTTGAAGGCGGACGGTCACGCCGTCTGCCTTGTTAAGCCCCAGTTCGAGGCGGGGCGCGAAAAGGTCGGCAAAAAGGGCGTCGTGCGCGACCCCGCCGTCCATTTGGAGGTGCTCGAGCACTTCCTTGAGCACGCAAAGGAAAATCACTTTACAGTTATTGGATTGACTTACTCTCCGATCCGCGGACCGGAGGGGAATATCGAATATCTCGGCTATCTCTCGGCGGCGGAGGAGCCGCAGCCGAGTCACAATCTCAAAGCACTGGTCGAAGCGTCTCACGCGGCGCTCGACGGAAAGGGGGAGGGCGAACATGCTTAAAAAAGTGATCCTCTGTCCCAACCCCTACCGCGACCGCGAGCTGACCGTCGCGAAGGAGGCGAAGCGCCTGCTGGACAGCATCAACTGCCCGAATGTGGTCTGCGTCCCCTTCCGCAATGAGGAAAAGCCCGAGGGTTTCGGGCTGGATATCCGTCCGCTCCAACAGGAGTTGCGCGGCGCGGACATGATCATCGCCTTCGGCGGCGACGGTACGATTTTGCACCTTTCCAAGACCGCTGCGCATCGCGATGTGCCGGTGCTGGGCATCAACCTCGGCTCGCTCGGCTTTATGGCCGAACTTGAGCAGCGCGAGCTGAGCCGCCTCACCGAGCTCACGGAGGAGCGCTATACGGTCGAGAGCCGCATGATGCTCGATGTGAGCGTTCTGCGCGAGGGGCGCGTCATCTACTCCAACCTCGCGCTCAACGAAGCGGTGGTGACGCGCGGGGCGGTCTCCCGCGTCATTCGCCTCCATATCCGCACCGAGCAGGGGAGGCTCTTTGATGTCACAGGCGACGGGGTGATCCTCGCAAGTCCGACCGGCTCGACGGCCTACTCGCTCTCCGCGGGCGGTCCCGTGGTCGAGCCGACCGCGCGCAACCTGATCGTCAGTCCGATCTGCGCGCACAGCGTCCACGCAAACTCCTATGTCCTCGCGCCCGAGCGCGTTGTCACGGTGCAGACGGAGAAGACCGGCTACAAGCCCATTTTCCTCTCCGTTGACGGCGGGCGCGCCTTTTCGCTGCACAACGGCGACGCGGTAGAGGTGCGGCGGTCGAAGTACGAAACAAAGCTCGTTCGCCTTTCGAACAAGAGCTTTTGCGATATTCTGCAAAAAAAGATGCTGATGGGGGTATTGGGTCATGAAGAATAACCGACAGGAAAAAATTCTGGAGATCATCTCCGCTGAGATCATCGAAACGCAGGAGCAGCTTCTTGCGAAGCTTCAGGAGCAGGGGATCGAGAGCACGCAGGCGACCATCTCGCGCGACATCAAGCAGCTCCATCTCATCAAGGAGCCGGTCGGCGGCGGACGCAGCCGCTACGCCGTGAGCGCGCAGAAGACCCGCCTGAACTTCGCGGGCCGCCTCAAGGTGATCCTGCGCGAGAGCGTTTTGAAGGTCGACCGCGCGTCGAACCTCGTCGTGGTCAAGACGATGCCCGGGCTTGGTCAGGCGGCTGGCTCCGCCTTTGACGGCATGGAGCTGCCGAGCGTCGTCGGCACGGTCTGCGGCGACGACACGGTGCTCGTCGTTCTGCGCGACGATGCGAGCGCGGAGGAGTTCCGCATCGAGCTCACCGCGATGGTCAAGTAAGGAAACAAAGGGCAAGGAGGGGCGCGATGCTTCGGCTTCTGCACATTGAAAATATTGCCGTCATCGAGCGCGCGGACATTTCGTTCCGCGCGGGCTTCAACGCGCTCACGGGCGAAACGGGCGCGGGCAAATCCATCGTCATCGACTCGCTCGGCGCGGTGCTCGGTCAGCGCACGCCGCGCGACCTGATCCGCACGGGCGCGGCGAAGGCATTCGTCAGCGCGGAATTCGACGGGGTGGACCCGACGCTCCCTGTGCTCGCCGAGCTCGGCGTCGAGCCGGAGGACGGCGTGCTGCTGCTCTGGCGCGACATCTATGCCGATGGCAAGAATGTCTGCCGCGTGAACGGTCGGCCCATCACGGTCGCGCAGCTTCGCGCGCTGGGGACGAGCCTTCTCAATATCCATGGTCAGCACGAGGGCACGCAGCTTCTGGACGAGGAGCAGCACGGCGCATACCTTGACCGCTTCGGCGGCATGGACGCGCTGATCGAGGAATACGGCGCGCATTACCGCGCTGTGCGCGAGACGCGCGCGCAGATCGCGTCGCTGCAAATGGACGAGGCGGAGCGCGAGCGCCGCGTGGATATGCTCCGCCATCAGATCGCCGAGCTTGAGCGTGCGGAGCTGCGCGAGGGCGAGGAAGAGACGTTGCTCGAGCGGCGCAATCTTCTGCGCAACGCCGAAAAATTCATGGACGCCTTCGCCCGCGCGGACGCCGCGCTCTCCGGCGGAGACGATGGGCTTGGTGCCGCGGCGCAGCTTCGCGAGGCGGAGAATGCCCTGCGCGGCATCAGCGCCCTCGGCGACCGCTTTGCGTCCTACGCCGAGCGGCTGGAGGCACTCTACTCCGAGGTCTACGACCTTGCCGAGAGCGTGCGCGACGAGCGCGACAGCTTCGATTTTTCCCCGCAGGAGCTCGACGCGATCGAAAGCCGCGCCGATCAGCTCTACCGCCTGAAGAAAAAGTACGGCGCGACGGTGGAGGAGATGCTCGACTATCTTGCGCGCAGCCGCCGCGAGCTGGACGAGATCGAATACGCGGACGACCGCGTCGTGCAGCTCCAGGCAAAGCTTGCAAAGCAGGAGCAGACCATGCTCAACGCCGCGCAAAAGCTCTCAGACGCGCGCAAAGCCGCGGCTCAAACGCTGGAGGAGCGCATTTTGCGCGAGCTGCGCGAACTCGATATGGGCAAGGTCCGCTTTTCTATCGACTTTTCCGAGAAAGAACCCGACGCGACGGGCATCGATGCCGTGCGCTTTTTGATGTCCGCCAACGCGGGCGAGAGCCTCAAGCCGATCCACCGCATCGCTTCGGGCGGCGAGCTCGCGCGCATCATGCTCGCGCTCAAAAATGTCCTCGCCGACCGCGACCGCGTGATGACGATGGTCTTTGACGAGGTCGATACCGGCGTTTCCGGCCGCGCCGCGCAGCGCGTGGCGGAGAAGATGGCGAAGCTCTCGCGCTGCCGTCAGGTCCTCTGCGTCACGCATCTTCCGCAGCTCGCGGCAATGGCGGATACGCATTTCTCCGTCGAAAAGGGCGAGGCGGACGGCCGCACCTTCACGCGCGTGGCGGAGCTTGACCGCGCGCAGCGCCGCGCCGAGCTCGCGCGGCTCACCGGCGGCGATACCGCGAGCGAAACGCAGCTCCTTGGCGCGGAAGAATTGCTCTCCGCGGCGGAGGAGTTCAAGTCCTCGCTGCATTAAAGCAAAAAAGAATTGCAATTTCCGCCGCAAGGCATTACAATAATACTCTCAACGCAACATAGAAGGAGAACGCAATGGATCGATATGCTCAGCGCATCTTGCACGATCACCCCGTGCGGCGCAAGGCGCAGGAAAAGGAAAATATGCGCACCTACCTTGTTGGCCAGCTCCGTGCGCTCGGCTACGATGCAAAGCTCAACGACTGCGGCAAGGCGGTGAATGTGATCGCGGGAGACCCCGAGCGCGCAACGATCATCTACGCCGCGCACTACGATACCGGCATTCACGAGCTGCTGCCGCCGATCATCTGCCCAACGCGGCCCATGACCTATATACTCTATCAGGCGATCACGCCTATGCTGGTCCTCGCGGCGAGCTTCGCCTTTTCGCTCGGCGTGACCTTCGCGCTGAACCTTCCGAATCTGACGCTCCCGCTCTTCGTTCTGCTGCTGCTCGGCGCGCTGCTGTATCTTCGCTACGGCCCCGCGGAGCAGCGCAACGGGAACGACAACACCTCCGGCGTCGCCGCCCTGCTGGGGACGGCGGAAAAGCTCACGCCGCGCGACCGCGGCAAGGTCGCCTTCGTTTTTCTCGACGGCGGCAGCATGAGTATGCAGGGCGCGAAGGGCTTCCGCAAGCGCTATCCGAGCGCGAAGGAGAAACCCGTGATCTGTCTCGACTGCGTGGGCAGCGGAGACGAGCTTCTGATCCTTCCGGGCAAGAGCGCACGCTGGGACGGCGACCTGCTCGACGCGATCAACGCGGGATTTGAAAATTCCGAGCGCAAGACCTGCTACGACAAGGTGGACGGTCTTGTTCACTTCCCCGGCGACCAGCGCGCGTTCAAATGCGGCGTGGCGATCTGCGCCGTGCGCAAGGTCAAGGGCTTCGGGCGGCTGATCCTCCCGATGGGGAAGGACAACACCATTGATGAGGAAAATCTGGCGATCCTGCGCAGCGGCCTTGTGCGGCTCGCGGCGCTGTATCAAGGGAAAAAAGAATAAGGGAGAAATAATACGATGGGTATTTATGAAGAACTTCAGGCACGCGGCCTGATTGCACAGGTCACTAACGAGCCGGAGATCCGCGAGATGGTCAACAGCGGCAAGGCGACCTTCTACATTGGCTTCGACCCCACGGCGGACAGCCTTCATGTCGGTCACTTCATGGCGCTTTGCCTGATGAAGCGTTTGCAGATGGCGGGCAACCGTCCCGTCGTCCTCGTCGGCGGCGGCACGGGCTATATCGGCGACCCCTCCGGCCGCACCGATATGCGCGGCATGATGACGCCCGAGACCATTCAGCACAACTGCGACTGCTTCAAAAAGCAGATGGAGCGCTTCATCGACTTCGGCGAGGGCAAGGCCATCATGGTCAACAACGCCGACTGGCTCTTGAAGCTCAACTACATCGACCTTCTGCGCGAGGTGGGCGCGTGCTTCTCGGTCAACAATATGCTGCGCGCGGAGTGCTACAAGCAGCGCATGGAGAAGGGTCTGAGCTTCCTCGAGTTCAACTACATGATCATGCAGTCCTACGACTTCTACTACCTCTTCAAGAACTACGGCTGCAATATGCAGTTCGGCGGCGACGACCAGTGGAGCAATATGCTCGGCGGCACGGAGCTCATTCGCAAGAAGCTCGGCAAGGACGCGCACGCCATGACCATCACGCTCCTGATGAACTCCGAGGGCAAGAAGATGGGTAAGACCGCCAGCGGCGCGGTGTGGCTCGACCCGAATAAGACCTCGCCCTACGACTTCTATCAGTATTGGCGCAATGTCGGCGATGCCGATGTTTTGAAGTGTATCCGTATGCTCACCTTCCTTCCCGTCGAGCAGATCGACGAGATGGACAAGTGGGAGGGCGCGCAGCTCAACCGCGCCAAGGAGATTTTGGCCTACGAGCTGACCAAGCTCGTCCACGGCGAGGAGGAGGCGCAGAAGGCAGAGACCGCAGCCAAGGCGCTCTTCGGTGCGGGTGCCTCCAGTGCCGATATGCCGACCACCACGCTCGCGCAGAGCGACTTTGAAAACGGCGGCATCAACATTCTCTCGCTCCTTGTGGCGACGGGGCTCTGCCCCAGCCGCGGCGAAGCGCGCCGGCTCGTCCAGCAGGGCGGCATCGCGGTGGACGACAGGAAGATCGAGAGCATCGATGAAACTCTGGCGCAGGAGAAGTTCTCCGGCGACGGCGTCATCATCAAAAAGGGCAAGAAGGTCTTCCACAAGGCGAAGCTCCAATAAGAACACCACACGAGCAGCCGACCGAAATCGGTCGGCTGCTTTTTGCGCGCGTTCCGAAAGGGCATAAAAGGGGAGAGTCGGAAAAAGACAGAGCGCCGCGTTGGAAATCCCCGCGCAGGGCTTGCGTTTTGAACAGATGTTTGATACAATACGATAAACTGGTTCGGTGTGCGGACCTGCCGCACGCAAGCGTGCGGCGAGCCGAAAAAGGAGGGAGCCGCGTGCGCATTCTCGGCATCGACCCCGGCATCGCCATCGTCGGCTTCGGCCTGATCGAAGCCGAGGGCGGGCGGACACAGATGCTTCGCTACGGCACGATCACGACCGAGGCGGGACTCCCGCTCGCCACGCGCCTCATGCAGATCGAGCGCGATATGGAGGAGCTGATCGACGCGCTCAAGCCGGACGCCATCGCCGTCGAGGAGCTGTTTTTTTCCAACAACATCACCACCGGCATCGCCGTCGCGCACGGGCGCGGCGTCATTCTCTGCACGGCGGCAAAGAGCGGCGTGCCGCTCTTTGAGTATACGCCCATGCAGGTCAAGCAGGCGGTCGTCGGCTACGGGCTTGCCGAAAAGCGGCAGGTGATGGATATGGTCAAACGGCTTTTGAAGCTCAAAGCCGTCCCGCGTCCCGATGACGCGGCGGACGCACTTGCCATCGCTATATGCCACGCGCGCAGCGCGACCTCGCTCCTCGCCCGCGCGCAGAGCCGGGGCAAAGAGACCGTGTAAGGAGGGGACTCCGTGTTCTATTATCTTGAAGGCAAGGTCGCTCATATCGAGCCGTACCTTGCGGTCATCGACTGCGGCGGCGTGGGCTACGCCTGCCGCACGACGAGCTACAGCATCAGCCAGCTCAAAAAGGGTGAAGTAAAAAGGCTTTACACCTATCTGAATGTCGGAGACGGCATTTTCGAGCTCTATGGCTTTGCGACAGAGCGGGAGCTGACGAGCTTTAAGCTCCTCATCGGCGTTTCCGGCGTGGGACCGAAGGCGGCGCTCGCTATCCTCTCGGTCGTGACACCCGAGGGTCTGACGACCGCGGTCATCACGGAAAATGAAAAGGCGCTGACCGCCGCGAGCGGCATCGGCAAAAAGATCGCCCAGCGCATTATTTTGGAATTGAAGGATAAGATCGCAAAGGAAGCGGAGTCGCTCGGCGCACCAAGCGTCGTGAGCGGCAGCGCCGCAGCGCACAGCAAGGCGTCGGAAGCCTCCGCCGCGCTCGCCGTTTTGGGCTACAGTCCGCAGGACATCGCCGTGGCACTCAAGGATATCGATGTGGACGCTCTCCCGCTTGAGGAGATCGTCCGTCAGAGCCTGAAGAAGATGGTGAAGTGACCGCGCGATCCGACCTTTGACCCTTTGTTAAGGAAGTGACAGTTTGAGCATTGATTTCGGAACCGACATCTATGAAGAGCCGATCGTGGCCAAGACCTTCCTGAGCGAGGACGCGCAGGAGGGTTCACTGCGCCCGAAAACGCTGCGCGAGTACATCGGGCAGGAGAAGGCGAAGGGGAACCTTGCCGTTTTCATCGAGGCCGCGAAAAAGCGCGGCGAATCGCTCGACCATGTCCTGCTCCACGGCCCTCCGGGTCTCGGCAAAACGACGCTCGCGGGCATCATCGCGCAGGAGATGGGCGTCAATATCCGCATCACCTCCGGCCCCGCCATCGAAAAGGCGGGCGACCTTGCGGCGCTGCTGACGAATCTGAGCGAAAACGACATTCTCTTTGTCGACGAGATCCACCGCCTCAACCGCGCGGTGGAGGAGATCCTCTATCCCGCGATGGAGGATTACGCCATCGACATCATCATCGGCAAGGGGCCGAGCGCGAACTCCATTCGCCTCGACCTGCCGCACTTTACGCTCATCGGCGCGACCACGCGCTCCGGTCAGCTCTCCGCGCCGCTGCGCG
>CAYWAS010000030.1:0-23605 GCA_964455915.1 uncultured Oscillibacter sp.
AGCAGCTGATTTGTAATCAGCAGGTCGGGGGTTCGAGTCCGTCTACCAGCTCCACAGCCCTCCGCTTCAGCGCACAAGTGAATATGGGGGAATTCCCGAGTGGCCAAAGGGGGCAGACTGTAAATCTGTTGTCAGTGACTTCGGTGGTTCGAATCCACCTTCCCCCACCAAACCGGACAGGCAATGCCTGTCCGGTTTTTTTCTCCCCGCACGGCAGGAGCGCTCTGCCGCGTTCGCTTCGGGGCGAAGTCCGAGATTTTGGTCGTGATGTTTCCGATCGTCAAGTTTCTTGTGGGCAAGATTAAATTACCACAAGTTTCTTGTAATGTCAAGAATAATTTTACAAGAATCTTGTTAAAATGTTTGACAAAGCCAAGCTCTTGCGTTATGATGAAGTCGAAAAAAGTCGAATCGGTCCATCTTCGGGAGGTACTTTCTCATGAGCTTCAGCGATCAACTCAAGGCGCAGCGGGAATCCATCGGTCTGTCGCGCGCGGCGCTGGCCGAGCTGCTTGGCGTGTCCGCCAGCGCCGTCGGCAACTACGAAACGGGCGTCAGCTTTCCCAAGGAAGATGTGCTGCTGCGCCTTTTCAACGCCCTGCGGACGGAGCCGAACCGCCTTTTCTGCGACAGCTTCCTCTCCCGCACACCGACGCTCTCCGCCGCCGAGCACGAGCTGCTGGAAAAGTACCGTTCCCTCTCCACCGTCGGGCGCGACACCGTGCGCAGCGTGACCGACGCGCTGTGCGACTACCGCGACGAGCTGCTCGGTGAGCGGAGCACCGCCGCCGAGCCGCGCCTGATCCCGCTCTACGCCTCGCCCGCCGCCGCGGGCTACGCCGCCCCCGTGCCCGACGAGGACTTCACCTACCTCACCGCGGACGACACCGTCCCGCGCGGCGCGGACTTCGCCGTGCGCATTCAGGGCGACTCCATGGAGCCCGTCATTCAGGACGGCGGCATCGTCTATGTCAACCGCGACCCGCTCGCCGACGGCGATGTGGGCATCTTCTGCGTCGACGGCGCGATGCTCTGCAAGCAGTATCACCGCGACGCGCTCGGCATGACCTATCTCTTCTCGCTCAACCGCGCCCGCGCAGACGCCGATGTCACGCTCGCCCCCTCCGGCGGACGGAGCCTCGCCTGCTTCGGCCGCGTCATGCTCGCCCGCCGTCCCGCCCTGCCGCCCGCCTGAGAGCGCAAAATGCGCGCAAAGGACTTGAACTGTTCACAATTTCGGCATATAATATGAGTTTGAGAATTTTAAGGAAAAGGAAGCGTATCCTCTCATGACGAAAATCGACATTTTCTCCGGCTTTTTAGGCGCCGGCAAAACGACGCTCATCAAAAAGCTCATCGCCGAGGCTTACCGCGGCGAGAAGCTCGTCCTCATCGAAAACGAATTCGGTGAGATCAACATCGACGGCGGCTTCCTCAAGGAGTCCGGCATCGAGATCTCCGAGATGTCCGCGGGCTGCATCTGCTGCTCGCTCGTGGGCGACTTCAACACCGCGCTGCGCGAGGTGGTCGAGCAGTTCCACCCCGACCGCATTCTCATCGAGCCGAGCGGCGTGGGCAAGCTCTCCGATGTCATCGTCGCCGTCGAGCGCACGGTGGACGAGTGCCCCGAGCTGAAGCTCAACAGCTTCGTCACCGTCGCCGACGCGAGCAAGGTCAAGGTCTATATGAAGAACTTCGGCGAGTTCTACAACAACCAGATCGAGGCCGCCGGCACGATCCTCCTCTCCCGCACGCAGAAGCTCAGCCAGGAAAAGCTCGAGGCCGCCGTCGCCCTCCTGCGCGAGAAGAACCCCGACGCCGCGATCCTCACCACCCCCTGGGACGAGCTGGACGGCACGACCATTCTCTCCGCGATCGAAAAGGTCTCCCTCAGCGACGAGCTGCTCGAAAAGATGCGCCGCGAGCACGAGCTCGAGGAAGCCGAGCACGCGCACCATCACCACCACGAGCACGATGACCACGAGCACGACCATGACCATGAGCACCACCATCACCACGACGGTGAGGAGTGCAACGATCCCGACTGCTCCTGCCACCATCATCATGAACATGAGCACGAGCATGAACATGAGCATGAGCATGAACACGAGCACCACCACGACCATGACGAGCACGAGCACCACCATCATCACGACGGCGAGGAGTGCGACGATCCGCACTGCTCCTGCCACCACCATCACCATGCGGACGATGTCTTCGCCTCCTGGGGCTGCGAGACCGTCAAGCGCTTCGACAAGGCGCTGCTCGACACCATTCTCCACGCGCTCGACAACGGCGACTACGGCCATATCCTGCGCGCGAAAGGCATCGTGAACGGCACGGACGGCTGGCTCGAGTTCGACTATGTGCCCGAGGAGCATGAGGTCCGCGCGGGTCACCCCGACTACACGGGCCGCCTGTGCGTCATCGGCGCGGAGCTCAAGGAAGACAAGCTCGCCGCTCTCTTCGGGGTGTAAGCGATGGATATTCCTGTTTATCTTGTCGCCGGCTTTTTAGACGCCGGCAAGACCGAATTCATCAACGGTATCCTCGAGGACGGCTTCGCCCGCGAGGATAAGACGCTCCTCCTCTGCTGCGAGGAGGGCGAGCTGGAGTATGAGAAAAAGGCGCTCGACAATGTCACCGTCGTCACCGTTGACGACGAGGACGAGCTGACCGCCGACTTCTGCCGCGAGCTCGAAAAGAAGCACCGCCCCAAGCAGGTGCTCATCGAGTACAACGGTATGTGGCAGATGGAAAAGCTCTACCGCGATGTCCTGCCCGCGAACTGGGTGCTCTACCAGATCATGACCTTCGTCCACGCGCCGACCTTCGAGCTCTTCGTCAAAAACATGGGTCAGCTCATGATGGAGAAGATCACCAACGCCGATATGCTCGTCTTCAACCGCTGCGACGATGCGCTCAAGGAGAGCCTGCGCGCGCGCAACCTCCGCATGGTCAACCGCCGCGCGGACATCTATCTCGAGGATAACGACGGCAACAGCGAGGATTACCTCACCGGCAACGAGTGTCCATTCGACATGACCCCCGCCCTCATCGACATTCCCGACGAGGACTACGGCGTGTGGTATGTCGACGCGATGGATCACCCCGACCGCTGGGAGGGCAAGCAGGTGCGCATGAAGCTCCTCATGTGCCATTCGAAGAAGTACCCCGGCGTCCACTGCCCCGGCCGCTTCGTCATGACCTGCTGCGAGAACGACATTCAGTTCGTCGGCGTGGTCGCCGAGGGCAAGGAACTCAAGGCGTACAAAAACCGCGACTGGGTCGAGGTCACCGCCACCGTCCGCAAGCAGTATATCGAAGCCTATCAGGGCGACGGCCCCGTGCTCCATGTCGAGCGGATCACCACCACCTCCAAGCCCGCACAGGAGGTCGTCACCTTCTAACCTCCCCGCCCGAGCGAAGCGGAGCGCTTCGCTCGGGCGTTTTTTCCGCATTCGCTCGCCCCGATTCGACAAAATAGACAAAATCGCCCCGCAAATTCCCGTGAATTTGCAAAATCTGTGTCTTGACTTTAAGACTTTAAAGATTTATACTGCAACCATCAAAAAACCCTGCCGCGTTCCGCGGCGGAAAGGAGCGCCCCATGCCGGTCAAGACCGCGAATCTCTATTTTTACGCTTACGCTGCGACTCGATTTACGGGCCGCTCCTTTGCCCTGCCCTTTCGATACCGTCACGGATAAGAGAACGCTTGGATCAGTGTCATTCCATCAAAAAAGCGGGCTTGTCCACCGGACGGGCCCGCTCATTTTATTCTGAATTTTGAAAAGGAGACCTCACCATGAAAAAGAAACTGACTGCTCTGCTGCTCTCCGCAGCGCTCTGCCTGAGCCTCGCCGCCTGCGGCGAAAAGGAAACGCCGAGCGACGATCCCGCCTCCTCCGGCGACAGCAGCGACACCGTCTACACCGTCGGCATCTGCCAGCTCGTGCAGCACGAGGCGCTCGACGCCGCCACGCAGGGCTTCATCGACGCGCTCAACGAGGCGCTGCCCGGTCAGGTGAAGATCGAGAATAAGAACGCCTCCGGCGAGCCCAACAACTGCTCCACCATCGTCAACGGCTTCGTCTCCGACGGCGTTGACCTCATCATGGCGAACGCCACCGCGGCGCTGACCGCCGCCGCCTCCGCCACGAGCGACATTCCCATTCTCGGCACCTCCATCACCGCCTACGGCGTCGCGCTCGATATGGACGACTTCTCCGGCACCGTCGGCGGCAACATTTCCGGCACCTCCGACCTCGCGGATCTCGCCGCGCAGGCGGACATGATCACCGAATGGTTCCCCGACACGCAGAAGGTCGGCCTGCTGTACTGCTCCGCCGAGGCCAACTCCGCCTACCAGATCGAAGAGGTCGCCGCGCGCCTTGCCGAGAAGAACATCGAAACGAAGGAGTTCGCCTTCACCGACACCAACGATGTCACCTCCGTCACGCAGGCTGCCTGCGACTGGGCCGATGTGCTCTACATTCCCACCGATAACACCGCTGCCGCCAACACCGAGGCCATCGCCAATGTCACCATTCCCGCCGAAACGCCCGTCATCGCCGGCGAAGCCGGTATCTGCTCCGGCTGCGGCGTCGCGACCCTCTCCATCAGCTACTACGACCTCGGCGTGACCACCGGCAAGATGGCCGCGAAGATCCTCACCGGCGAGGCGGACATCTCCGCCATGCCCATCGAGTACACCACCGCCACCCCGAAGTACAACGCTTCCATGTGTGAAACGCTCGGCATCACCCCGCTCGACGGCTACGAGGCCATCGAGGGCTGAGCTCCCACACTCCCCCGCATGGACCGGAGAGGGGCTGCCGCCCCTCTCCGCAATGAAGAGTTTGGAGGAATGATCCATGGATTTCCTGTCATCGCTGCTCAATTCGCTGCCCGGTGCGGTCGCACAGGGGCTGATCTGGGGCATCATGGCGATCGGTGTCTATCTCACCTACCGCATTCTTGATGTCGCCGACCTGACGGTCGACGGTTCGCTCGCCACCGGCGGCGCGACCTGCGTCGTCCTCATTCGCGCCGGCTTCGACCCCTGGCTCGCGCTTTTGTGCGCGATGCTCGCCGGTATGCTCGCGGGACTCGTCACGGGTCTTTTCCACACCCGCTGCGGCATTCCCGCCATTCTCTCCGGTATCCTCACGCAGCTCGCGCTCTACTCCGTCAACCTGCGCATCATGGCGGATAAGGCGAATCAGGCCGTCAGCGTGGATAAATACCCCCTGCTGATCTCCCAGCGCTATGTCCGCGCCCTCACGCTTGAAAATCCCCTGCCGCTGCTGCTCGTCTTCACCGCCGCCGTCATCGGCGCGCTCTACTGGTTCTTCGGCACGGAGAAGGGCTGCTCGATCCGCGCGACCGGCGCGAATCCCCACATGGCGCGCGCACAGGGCATCGACACCGACGCGAATGTCGTCCTCGGACTGATGCTCTCCAACGGTCTCGTCGCACTCTCCGGCGCGCTGCTCGCGCAGTATCAGGGCTCGAGCGATGTCAACATGGGCCGCGGCGCCATCGTCATCGGCCTTGCCGCCGTCATCATCGGCGAGGTCGTCTTCGGCAAGCTCTTCATCAACTTCGGTCTCAAACTCCTCGCCGTCTCCATCGGCGCGATCATTTACTACATCGTCCTGCAAGTCGTGCTCCAGCTCGGTCTGAACACCAACGACCTCAAGCTCGTCACCGCGCTGATTGTGGCGCTCTTCCTCGCCCTGCCGCACTGGAAGAGCAAGGCGTTCCGCGCCAAAGCGCAGAAGGGAGGCGCACACCATGCTTGAACTGAAGAATATCTGCAAGACCTTCAACCCCGGCACGGTCAACGCCAAGACCGCCCTCAACGGTCTGAGCCTCACGCTCAACGACGGCGACTTCGTCACCGTCATCGGCGGCAACGGCGCGGGCAAGTCCACGATGCTCAACGCCATCGCGGGCGTTTTCTCCGTCGATTCCGGCTCCATCGTCATCGACGGTCACGATGTCACCCGCCTTCCCGAGCATAAGCGCGCCGCGCTGCTCGGCCGCGTCTTTCAGGACCCCATGATGGGCACCGCGCCCACCATGATGATCGAGGAGAATCTCGCCCTCGCCGCCCGCCGCGGACAAAAGCGCGGGCTCAAGTGGGGCATCACGGCGCTCGAGCGCGCAGACTATAAAGAGCTCCTGCGCACCCTCGACCTCGGCCTTGAAGACCGCCTGACCGCGAAGGTCGGCCTCCTCTCCGGCGGACAGCGTCAGGCGCTCACGCTCCTCATGGCGGCGCTCAAGCAGCCCAAGCTCCTGCTCCTTGACGAGCACACCGCCGCCCTCGACCCGCGCACCGCCGCCAAGGTGCTCGAGCTCTCCGATCAGATCGTGCAGGAAAACCACCTCACCACGCTCATGATCACCCATAACATGAAGGACGCCATCGCCCACGGCAACCGCCTCATCATGATGGACGCGGGCCGCGTGGTGGTCGATATCTCCGGCGAAGAGAAGCAAAAGCTCACCGTGCCCGACCTCCTCGCACTCTTCTCCAGCGCCAGCGGCTCGACCGAGGCGAACGACAAGCTGCTCCTCTCCTGAGCGATTTTCGTTGCAAAACCGCCCGACCCCTGTTACAATACCGTTGGCAGCGCTTCACCCCGCTGCCGGCGGCATTGTTTTTTTCGCCGTAAACCGACACGCGCCAAGCGCGGCGCTCACAGGAGTCATCATGGAAGCCATTCACATTCGCTCTCTCGTCAAGACCTACACCACGCAGAGCACCGACATCATCTTGAACGGCGCAAAGCGTCCCTCCGCCACGCGCACCGTCCTCCACGGCGTGACGGTCGATTTCCCCGCCGGGAAGCTCACCGCCCTGCTCGGGCGCAGCGGCTGCGGCAAATCGACCCTCCTGCGCCTGATCGAAGGGACGAAGGACGCGCCCGACTCCGGCGAGATCGTCATGCCCGAGGGCTGGCGCTGCGCGCTGCTCTCGCCCGACCCCTATGTCATCACCTGGACCTCGGTCGAGCGCAATGTCGCGATGGCCGCCGGCGCGGGCAGAACGCCCGAGGAGCGCTTAGAGCTTGCCCGCCGCCTCGTGAAGCTCGTCCGGCTCGAGCCCTACGCCGATATGACGCCCGTCGAGCTCTCCACCGGAATGCGCCAGCGCCTCGGCCTTGCCCGCGTGCTCGCAAGTCAGGCGCAGGTGCTGCTGATGGACGAGCCCTTCGCCTCGCTCGACTTCATCACCCGCGGCGAGCTTCAGACGGAACTGCTGCACATTCAGTCGGAGCTTCAAAAAACCATTCTCCTCGTCACCCACCAGCTCGACGAGGCGCTGCTCCTCGCGCAGAAGATCGTCGTCCTCCACGCCGATAGCTCCGTGCGCGAGTGGACGCTCGACCTCCCCTACCCCCGCGACCTCGCAAGCCCCGACCTCCTCCGCCTGCGCGAAGAGATCACCGCCGAGTGCCGCAAGGACTGACGCAAGCAAAAAAGCCTGACCATTCTCCGGTCAGGCTCTTTTTTTGAACTTCACGCGCCCATAATGAGCGGCACCAGCAGCGCGCAGAAGAGGGACGAGGCCGTCCCGCAGGCGAAGGCGTAGGGCAGCGTCTCGGTGTTGCAGCTCCGCTCGGTGATCGTCATGCCGATGTCCATGGCCGCCGTCCCAGGCAGCGTGACCGCCTCGATGTAGCCGATCTTCGCCGCGACGAGCGGCATCAGCACGATGCCGAGCGTCTCGCGCAGCACATTATGGAGAAACGAGACCGCGCTTGCCACCGCGTGCCCCGCGCCCGCGATCACGCTCGGCGCGAAGGTGTACCACCCGAAGCCCGCGCTCACCGCCAGCCCCTCCCGCAGACTCAGCGGAGAGATCAGCGAATAGACCGCGCCCGCCGCCAGCGTGCCGCCCACCATGGCGAGCGGCACGAGCAGCACCGCGATGCCCGCGCTGCGCAGGATCGCCACCAGTTTGCCCTCCAACCCCATCGTAAACCCGATCAGCCCGACCATCACGCACAGCGCGACGGTCAGCCAGCCGCCCGAAGCCGCCTGAAAGGCGTCCACATCGCAAAAGCGCGGCAGCACGAAGCAGCCGAGCAGCATTCCCGCGGCGACCATCACGAGGATATGGAGCGAGGTCTTCATGCCCTCCCGCTGCGCCTGCGCGTCCGCCGCGCCGCGCGAGCGCGTCTCCTCCTGCCCCGCGCCGAGCGGACAGGCAAAGCGGTCGATGCGCAGCGCCCTGCGCACGGCAAAGACTCCCAGCATACCGCCCGCCGCCACCAGCACCGTCATGAGTAGCGCCTGCGCCCCGATGGTAGCAAGGCTCCCCGTCACCTCGCGGTTCGCGCCCATGCGCAGCCCCATCAGCAGCACCAGCACGGAGATGCTCAGATTCAGCAGCCGATACACGAAGCCGAAGCGCGGCGCAAAGCGCCGCAGACGCGCGGCGAGCAGATAGCACGCGATCATGATGGACCAGTACAGGGCAAACAGCGCCATGGGAAGCTCCTCCTTACAATGCGCGGAGGACGGCGCTCCCGCCGCCCTCCGCCGTATTTCGGTAAAGTGCGTTTACTTGAGTGTCTCCACCCACGCAGAGTATTTCGCGATGTTCGCATCGCGTGCTGCGGCGTCCGCGCCGCGCGTGAGGAGATAGACCTTGATCTTCGGCTCCGTACCGCTCGGACGCACGATGATGCTCGTGCCGTCGGCAAGCTCGAAGCGCAGCACATTCGACCCCGAGAGCGCCATCGCCGTCACCTCGCCCGTCGCGGCGTCGCGCGCCGTGCCGTCCTGATAGTCCTTGCAGGTCACGACCTGCACGCCGCCGATCTCGGCGGGCGGCGTCTCGCGCAGCGACTTCATCAGCGCCGCCATCTTCTCAAGACCGTCCAGCCCCGGCATCACAAGGTTGTGCGTCTTTTCGCCGTACCAGCCGTACTTCTCGTACAGCGCGTGCAGCGCGTCGAGCAGCGTCATGCCCTGCGCGTAGTACCACGCCGCCATCTCCGTGAGCAGCAGCGACGCGGTCACCGCGTCCTTGTCGCGCACATAGTGGCCGATCATATAGCCGTAGCTCTCCTCGTAGGAAAAAATGACCGTATTCCTGCCCGCGCCCTCCAGCTCGTTCATCTTCTCCGCCATGAACTTGAAGCCCGTGAAGGTATCGTAGCAGTCCAGCCCGTTCGCCTCTGCCACCGCACGCGCCATCTCGGTCGTCACGATGGTCTTGAGCGCGGCGGCATTCGCGGGCAGCGTCCCCGCGCGCTTCATCGCGCCGATGAGATAGTCCAGCAGCAGCACGCCGGTCTGGTTGCCCGTCAGCGGCTCGAATTCGCCGCCCTTCGCGCGCACGAGCACGCCGACGCGGTCGCTGTCGGGGTCGGTGCCGAGGATAAAGTCCACGCCCTTCTCGTTCGCCAGCTCCACGGCAAGATAGAAGCCCTCTGGATTTTCGGGATTGGGCGAGGCAACGGTCGGGAAATCGCCGTCAATGACCATCTGCTTCGGCTCGCAGTAGAGCTTCTTCACGCCCAGCGCCGTCAGCGCCTCGGGCACGAGCTTGTGCCCGCAGCCGTGGAAGGGCGTGTAGACCATGCCGAAGTCGTCCGCGACCTTCTCCACCGTGGCACGGTCGTTGACCATCGCCATCACCTGCTTCATGAAGCGGCGGTCGCAGTCCTCGCCGAGCAGCTCGATCTTCCCCTCGGCGACGGCAGTTTCATAGTCCATCGACTTCACGCCCTCGAAAATGTCGATGCGCGTGAGCTCGTCGGCGATGGCAGCGGCGTGCTGCGGCGGAAGCTGCGCGCCGTCCGCCCAGTAGACCTTGTAGCCGTTATACTCCTTGGGATTGTGGCTCGCCGTGACATTCACGCCCGCCTGACAGCCGTACTCGCGCACGGCGAAGGAGAGCTCCGGCGTCGGCCGCAGCGACTCAAACAGGCGCACATGAATGCCGTTCGCCGCCATCACACAGGCGGTCTCGCGCGCGAACTCGGCGGAGTGGTTGCGGCAGTCCATGCACACGGCGATGCCCTTTTCCATCGCCTCCGCGCCCTCGGCGCGGATCACATTGGCAAAGCCCTGCGTCGCCCAGCGGATCACATGGCGGTTCATGTTGTGCAGACCCGTGAACATCGTCCCGCGCAATCCCGCGGTGCCGAACTCCAGCGGCGCGTAGAATCTCGCCTTGATCTCGCCCTCGTTGCCCCCGATCGCGCGCAGCTCCGCGCGCTCCGCCTCGCTCAGCGCGGGCGAGGCCAGCCATTTTTCGTATTCCCTGCGGTAATCCATCGTAAGCTCCTCCTCAAATATCGTTTCCTCCACGGGCGCGATGAACGCCTTCGCGTCCTCCAGCATCGTCTCCGGCACATACAGCCCCACGCTGCCGCCCGGCGTGCCGAAGAGCACCTTGTCGAGCGTGCCGTCTCTCTCGTCGTACTTTTTCATCACGGGGATCCCGTAGGCGCGCAGCATCTCCACCGTCATGTCGGCGGCGTTGTCCGCGTCGGTGGACACGGTGAGCAGCGCGGGCTTTTCCGCCGCGCCGTCCGCCGTGCGCGGCCAGCGCTCCTGAAGATCGTGCTTTTTTCTGCCCCAGCTCAGCTTGGGAAAGGACATGGGCGCTCCCTCCTTCATTTATGATAGCGTGTGCCTGCCTCGATCTGATAGGCGCGGTAGATCTGCTCGAGCAGCATCACGCGCGCCAGATGGTGCGGGAAGGTCATCGGCGACATCGACAGCTTCCAGTCGGCGCGCGCTTTCACGCGCTCGTGCAGCCCGAAGCTCCCGCCGATGAGGAAGGTGAGCTGCGACACGCCGCCCGCCGCCGACTGCGCGAGCCTTTTCGCAAGCGCTTCGCTCGCCAGCTCCGTCCCCTCGATACACAGCGCGATCACCGCGCCGCCCTTGGGGAGTCGCTCCTCGATGAGCGTTGCCTCCTTCGCGAGCGCCTGCTCGATCTCGCCGCGCGTGGGCGATTCGCCCAGCTTCTGCTCGGGAAGCTCGACGATCTCCAACTTACAGTGGCGCGCAAGGCGCTTTTGATATTCCGCAACAGCGGCGGCGTAGAACGCCTCCTTCAGTTTGCCGACGCAAAGGACAGTGACCTTCTGCATTCGTGGACCTCACTCATCGTCTCGCGCGGCGCGACGCCGAGCCGCACGCAGATCCCCGCGGATTGCAGGGCGCGGCCCACGGCGTACTCCGCCAGCGCAGGGGTGTTGTTCTCTTTGGATAGATGCGCGAGCAGAATGTCGCGCGTGCCGTGCTCGGCGGCAAAGCGCGCGAACTCCGCCGCGGCGGCATTCGACAGGTGTCCCCTGTCGCTGAGGATCCGCCGCTTGAGATAGTAGGGGTACGGCCCGCGCTCGAGCATCGCAATGTCGTGGTTCGCCTCCAGCAGCAGCGTATCCACGCCCGCGAGCGTCCGCGCGGCGGCGTCGGTCACGATGCCCGTGTCGGTCAGAATGCCGAGCGAGCCCTCCGGCGCGTCCACGCGATAGCCCACGCTCTCCGCCGCGTCGTGCGAGGTCGCAAACGAGCGCACCGCACAGTCGGGGAAGTCGAAGCGCTCCCCCGCCGAGAACGCGGCTGCCGCCGCGCCCAGCCGGTGGGCGGCGCGGGTGGGCGCCATGACCGGCGCGGCGCATTTTTTCGTCAGCGTCGCCAGCCCCGCGATGTGGTCGGAATGCTCATGGGTGATGAATACCGCCGTGAGATCGCGCAGCGTCAGGCCAAGCGTCCTGAGCGACTGCTCGATGCGGCGGCAGGAGATGCCCGCGTCAAAAAGCAGCACGGTCTCGCCCGCGCGCACGAGCGAGCAGTTGCCGCCCGAGCCGCTGGCCAGGGTGTAAAATTCCATCGGTACGGTCCTTTTTTGATTCTTACGCATAGGATACCATACCGCGGCGCAATAGTCAAAAGAAAAACTCGTGCAAGGTGCACAAACCGCGCGTTAAGAACGCATAAATTTTTTACATTTATTTTCTTAACATCTTCTTTACAAGCCCATGCTTTTCCTGTATACTGAAAATAACAAAGCGGAATGCCGCTTTCGCGTAAAAACAGAAAGGAGACCGCCGGCATGAACGCACCTCACGAACTCGAAGCTGCCCTCGAGCACATTCTCGGCAGCGAAGGATCGCACAGCCACAAAAAAAGCGCCGCGTCGCAGCTTTCCCTGCGCCTGCGCAATGTCTTTGTCGTGCTGGCCGTGTCGCTTTTTCTGCTCTCCCTGTGTCTGCGGAGCTATCCGTCGCTGCGCGCGCTGGGCTATCTCTTCGGCGCGCTCGCCTATATCTGCGAGATCCTCGTCCTCACCGACTGCTTCAAGGTCAGGATCCCGCACAACGAGCTGTTTATGCCCTATTGCTTCGGCCCGCTCTACCTTATCATGGGCTTTGGATATCTCTTTGGCTGAATAATTGACCTCATCAAATACCCCCCCTCGAAAACCGGAAGGGACTGTCGTTTTCATCGTGGACGGCGGTCTCTTCCGGTTTCCTCCTCACCGTGCAAAAGGAGCGGCTGCACAGCAGCCGCTCCTTTTTTGTTTCATGCGCTCAGCCGACCAGCGCGGCGGTATCCATCGCGATCATCAGCTCTTCGTTCGTGGGGATCAGCAAGACCTTGACCTTGGAGTCAACGGCGGAGATCACGCGCTCCTCGCCGCGGACATTGTTCGCGTCCTCGTCCATCTTCACGCCCATGTACTCCAGACCGCTGGCGATGGCCATGCGCTCCAGACCGTCGTTCTCGCCGACGCCGGCGGTGAAGATGATGGCGTCCACGCCGCCCATCACGGCAGCATACGCGCCGATGAGCTTCTTCGTCTCGTAGGCGAACTTCTCGCGGGCGAGAATGCAGCGCGCGTCGCCCTTCTCCGCGCCGAGCTCCAGATCACGGAAGTCGGAGCTGACGCCGGAGATGCCCTCCACGCCGGACTTCTTGTTGAGGATACTCAGCATCTCGGTGATGGAGTAGCCGTACTTGTTCATCAGATACTCCAGAATGCCCGCATCGAGGTCGCCCGCGCGGGTGCCCATCGGAAGACCCGCGAGGGGCGTGAAGCCCATCGAGGTCTCCACGCTCTTGCCGCCGTCGATCGCGGTCACGGACGAGCCGTTGCCGAGGTGGCAGGAGATGAGCTTGAGATCCTCCACGCTCTTGCCGAGCATATCGGCGGCGCGGCTCGCCACATACTTGTGGCTCGTGCCGTGGAAACCGTAGCGGCGGACCTTGTCCTTCTCGTAATACTCGTAGGGCAGGGCGTAGGTGTAGGCCACGGGCGGCATGGTCTGGTGGAAGGCGGTGTCGAACACGGCGACCATGGGCACATTGGGCATGAGCTTCTGGCAGGCCTTGATGCCGATGATGTTGGCGGGGTTGTGCAGCGGAGCGAGGGGATTGCACTCCTCGATGGCGGCCATGACCTCGTCGGTGATGACGACAGATTTCGCGAACTTCTCGCCGCCGTGGACCACGCGGTGACCGACCGCGTCGATCTCCTGCATCGAGCCGATGACGCCGTTCTTCTCGTCCGCGAGGGCGCTGAGCACCGCGGCGATGGCCTCGTTGTGCGTGGGCATGGCGACATCTGCCGCCTTGATGCTCTCCTTGCCTTCGAGCTGCGGCTTGTAGGTGAACTTGCCGTCGATGCCGATGCGCTCGCAAAGGCCCTTGGCGAGCAGCGTGCCGGTGGCGGGATCGAGAAGCTGATACTTCAGAGAAGAGCTTCCTGCGTTGATGACTAAAACATTCATGATTCCTTCGCTCCTTTTTCCTTCGGGCAAATGTCTTGCAATATTGCCCTCTTTCAGGTAAGATAGAAATGGGTATTTTCTCTGTTTTGTCCGCCGGACAAGTATATATACCTTTATTATAGCAAACTTTTCCGCGATGACAACCGTAAATTTTCGTGCGGGAGCCAAAATTGTAACCATTTTGAGATGATTTTTATGCACTGTGCTGGTATAATCTGTGAGTATAACCCCTTCCACCTCGGCCACGCATGGCAGATCGCCGAGCTGCGCCGTCGGCTCGGCGAGGACACCGGCGTGGTGTGTGCCATGAGCGGGGACTTCGTGCAGCGGGGCGAGGGAGCGATCCTGCGTGCCCACGCGCGCGCCGAGGCCGCCGTGCGCGGCGGGGCCGACCTTGTGCTGGAGCTGCCGCTGCCGTGGGCGATCTCGTCGGCGGAGGGGTTTGCCGAGGGCGGCGTTGCCGTACTGGAGGCAACCGGCGTCGTAAACACGCTCGTATTCGGCAGCGAGTGCGAAAACACCGAAAAAATCCGCTCGGTCGCGCAAACGCTGCTTTCCGAACCGTTCGACGCGCTTTTGCGCCGGAAACTCGGCGATGGCGTCTCGTTCGCGTCCGCGCGCGCTGCCGCCGCGCGCGAGCTTTGCGGCGAAAATGCCGAGCTCTTAAATGCCCCGAATGACCTCTTGGCGGTCGAATACTGTAAGGCGATCGCACGCGCGCGTGCAACGCTCACGCCGCTCGCTCTGCCCCGCCGCGGGGCGGCGCATCACGGCGGGGCGGCGGAGGGCTTCGCCTCCGCGAGCCATATCCGCTCTCTCCTTGCGCGCGGGGAAAATGCGGACGAATTTCTGACGGAGGCGAGCGCTGCGCTCTATCGCCGCGAAGCCGCCGCGGGACGCGCTCCCGCGCTGCTGGCAAACGCCGAGCGCGCCGTGCTCTCGCGCCTGCGCGCGCTGACGGAGGAGGAGCTTGCCCGCTTCGACAGCGGGCGGGAGGGACTCTACCACCGCGTGTTCGACGCGATCCAACGGGAAACGAGTCTCGAGGCGATCCTCGCCGCCGCGAAGTCCAAGCGCTACGCGCACGCGCGGCTGCGGCGGCTGGCGCTCTCGGCGTGGCTCGGCGTCACGCGCGAGGATACGCCCGAGGCCGTCCCCTACCTGCGCGTGCTCGCCTGCAATGCCCGCGGGCGCGCGCTGCTCGCGCAGATGAAGGAGCGCGCCGCCGCGCCGATCCTGACAAAAAGCGCCCATATCCGCACGATGGACGAGCGCGCGCAGCGGCTCTTTGCTCTGACCGCGCGCGCCGCCGACCAGTATGTTCTCACCTATCCCGACCTTGCCGCCGCGCTGCCCGGCAGCGCGTGGACGGGCAGTCCCGTGATCCTGTAGCCCCGATGAGAAAGGAGAATCCCATGAAAAAGTTGCTTTCCCTGTTTCTGTGTCTGTCGCTCGCCCTGCCGCTCGGCGGCTGCGGCACACAGCAGCCGGGTGCGCCGGTCGAGCCCGACGCGTCTGTCACGAAAGAGCCGCCGGCGGAGAGCGCGCTGCGCTTCGCCCTCGCCGAGCCGCTGACGCTCGACGAGGAATACAGCGCCGACGACGGCACGCTGCTCCTCACTGTCTCGCTCGAGCTGCCGCAGCTCGAGCTTCGCACGGAGAGCGGCGCGCTCTATGAGCTGTCCACCACGGCGAACACCGCCGCCACGCAGCCGAAGGAGGTCGCCGTGCGTGACGCCTTCAACGCGGAGATGGCGCGCGTGTTCGACGAGCGCAGAGCGGGCGTACAGGAGATCCTGGAGATGGCGCGCGAGCACTATGCGATGACCGAGCCGGAGTATCTTTCCTACTGGGTCGAGTATCTGGAGGAGCTTTCCATCGGCGAGTGCTACCTGACCGACGGGCTTTTGAGCGTGCGGTGCATCAACGATTCCTACTACGGCGGGGCGCACCCGTACAGCGGCACATACGCCCGAAACTTTGACCTCACGAGCGGCGAATTTCTGACGCTCGACGAGCTGGATACCCGCGCCTCCGCCGTGAGCGCGCTGGGCGAAACGCTGACGCACACCATCGCGATGTATGTTCTCGATGAGATCGACGCGGAGGGGCTCGCCGGCGGCTACTACGAGGACTACTATTCCTACATCTTCGACCTTGCCGCCAACGCGGTCTTCTGCTTCACGGACGAGGGCATGACGGTCATCTTCGACCCCTATGTCATCGCGCCCTACGCCAGCGGAACGCAGGAGTTCACCGTCCCCTACCATGTTTTCTACAACGCGCTCGACGCGCACACGCAGTCGCTGCTCGAGGTGTCGCAAGATGAGGTCGTGCTCGCGGACTATGCCTGCGCCGAGACGCTGTGGTCGTGGTTCTATCTCTCGACCGCGCCGATGGACTTCGGCACGGCGGGCGTGACGATCGACGGCGAGGAGTATTTCCGCGTTGCCTGCGGCGAGCTGAGCTCGCTCGACGGTCTGCGGGAGCTGGTATGTACTTATGTGAGCGACGCGGTCGCGGACGAGTGGCTCGGGCTGGGCTGCTTTGTCGAGGAGAACGGCGCGCTCTACGCCTCCCTCACCGACCGCGGCAGCAATACTTCGCTCGGGGGCGAGCGCCTCGCCGTCGAGTGGAGCGGCGAGTCGGGCGGCACGGTCGTGCAGACGCTGAATGTGCAGTATTTTGACGAGGACAACGGCGGCTTCGTGCTCACCGGCGAGACGGAGGTCTACGAGTATCCCTTCACGCTCGTGGACGGTCATGCGGTGTTTACCGCGTTCCCCTGCCCGTTGTAAAAGAAACGAAAAACAGCGAAGGCTGCCGCATGGCAGCCTTCGCTGTTTCTTTGCTTGTCAGTCCACATTCTCGCTCGCGCGCATGGCGAGGATCGTGCGCTCGATGAGGGTGTCGAGATCCCAGCCGAGGTTCGCGGCGCCGCGCTCGATGACCTCGCGCGAGCAGCCGGCGGCAAACTTCTTGTCCTTGAATTTCTTCTTGACGGACTTGACCTCAAGGTCGCTGACGCTCTTGCTCGGGCGCATGAGCGCGGCAGCGCCGATGAGACCGGTGAGCTCGTCGGCGGCGAAGAGGACCTTTTCCATCTCGTGCTGCGGCTCGGGGAGACCGTCGAAATGGAGACCGTAGCCGTGGCTCGCGGTGGCGCGAATCAGGCGCTCGTCAAGCCCGCGAGAGCGCATGATCTCCTGCGATTTGATGCAGTGCTCGTCGGGGTACAGCTCAAAATCGAGGTCGTGGAGCAGTCCCACGATCTCCCAGAAGTCGGCCTCGTCGCCGTAGCCGAGCTCTACGGCGTACCAGCGCATCACATCGCCGACGATCAGGCCGTGCTTTAAGTGAAACTCGCCCTTGTTGAATTCCGTGAGAAGCTCCCACGCCTGCTGCTTGGTCAAAGTCATTTTTTTCTCTCCTTTTCCGGTCACGGCGTTTCGTCCGTAAAGTGAACATGGTTGAAGATGTGGTCGGCGCAGAAGCAATGGTAGCCCGCGCAGCGGGAGCAATAGCGGAAGGTGAGCGTCGGGTCGGAGACATCGGTACGGCCGCAGACCGCGCACTTGTGGCGGTAGCCCTGCGTCTGCTGCTCGCGCTGCGTCTGGCGGACGGTGTTGTGGAAGTGCGCCGCCTGCTTCGACCGCACCATCTCCCGCCTGGCGAAGCGGGAGAACTCGGGCGCGAAGAAGATGAAGAAGTTCAGCAGCGCCACGAGCGGCAGCACCGCGCCGATCCAGTAGCGCGAGGCGAGCGAGAAGCAGATATTGTAGGCGAAGAGGCACGCGTCGAGAATAGCGAGCCACTTGATCTTGACGGGAATGAAGAAGAAGAGCAGCACCTGCGCGTCGGGGTAGAGCATGGCGAAGGCGAAGAACATCGCGAGGTTCACATACGCCGCGCCGTAGATCGGCCAGTCCACGCCGGTGATGACGCTCGCGAGCACCGCGCCGAGGGCGGTGAGCACGACGCCGCTGATGTAGTAGATGGTGAATTTCGCCGTGCCCCACTCGCGCTCGAGCGTGGAGCCGATCCAGTAGTAGAAATAACAGGAGATCAGCAGCCAGAACGGGCGCGTGTCGGTCGGCAGGAGGCTGAAGGAGAGGAGACGCCAGAGCTGCCCGTGCTTGATGCCCTCCCAGCTGAAGCAGAGCGTGAGGTAGAACGAGCCCCCGTCCATCGTGGAGAACATCGAGAGCAGGTAAAAGGCGATGTTTCCGATAACGATGTAGAGCATCAGGTTCGAAATGCCGAAATTGGGGTGGAGCACACAGAAGCGGTCGATGCGTCGGCGAAGTGAGTTCAAGGTACGATCCCTCCAGCGGTAAAAATCAGGTATTTTTGCATTGTACCCCATTTGGGCGGAAAAGTCATTACCAAATTATAAATTTGAGCGGAAAATACGCAAAAAAGAGGGACACGCGGCGCGCGTCCCTCTTTTTCAGGCATAATGATAGGTCTTGCGCTTGCCGAGGATCAGGCCGAGCGTGACGAGGAGCGTGACCGCCTCGGCGGCGGCGACGGCGAGCCAGATCCCGTCGATATCCAGCCAGCGCGGCAGGAGCAAAATCGCGGCGACCTGGAAAACGAGCGTGCGCAGGAAGGAAATGAGCGCACTCGCGGTGCCGTCGTTGAGGCCGGTGAAGAACGCCGAGCCGAAGATATTGAAGCCGCAGACGAGGAAGGAGAGCCCGTAGAGCCGCAGGGCGTTGGTCGTCATCGCGAGGAGCGCGGCATCGTAGCTGACGAAGATCATCGCGATGGGCGAGGCGAGGGCAATGGCGGCGGCAGTCATCAGGAGGCTGACGGCGAGGGTGAGCGTGAGGCTCTTTTTAAGGAGGCTTTTGAGCTCCGCGTGGTTCTGCGCGCCGAAGTGGTAGCCGATGACCGGCGTGACGGCGATGGAGTAGCCGAAGAAGAACGCCATGAAGACGATGTTCACATACATCAGGACGCCGTAGGCGCTCACGCCGTCCTCCTGCGCGATGGCCATGAGCTGAATGTTGTAGAGAATGCCGACGAGCGAGCCGGAGAGGTTGGAGACCATCTCGCTCGAGCCGTTGTAGCAGGCTTTGCCGAAGGCGCGCCAGTCGAAGCGGGGGCGGACAAGGCGCAGGGGCGTGTCGTTCTCGCGCAGGAAGAAGACGAGCGGGATCGCCGCGCCGACGACCTGCGAGAGTGCGGTCGCGAGCGCCGCACCGGCGAGGCCGAGGGGAAAGACATAGACGAGGAGGAAGTCGAGGACCATGTTCGTCACGCCCGCGAGCACGACCACCTTGAGCCCGAAGCCGGTCTTTTCCGCCGTGGCGAGGAAGCTCTGGAAGCTGTTCTGGAGCATATAGAGCGGGAGCGAGACGAGGAGGATACGGCCGTAGAGGACGCTGTTGTCCACCGTTGCGGCGTCCGCGCCGACGACGAAGGCGATGGGGCGCAGGAAGATGAAGAACACCAGCGCGACCGCCGCGCCGCCGACGGCGAGGATAAAGACGAGCATGGAGAATACCTCGTTCGCCTTTTGGCGGTCGCCCTCACCGAGAATTTTGGCGATCAGCGCGCTGCCGCCCGAGCCGACCATGAAGCCGAAGGCCGCGAGCGCCATGATGACGGGGAAAATGATATTGAGCGAGGCGAAAGCGCTCTTGCCGACATAGTTGGAAACGAAAAAACCGTCCACGATGCTGTAGATCGAGGTGACGATCATCATCATGACGCTCGGCATCGCGAAGCGAAGCAGGCGACGATAGGTGAAGTGATCCGAGAGCTGGATACGCATGGGGAGTTCTCCTTTCCGAAATTCGCGCGGCGAAGGCCGCAAAAAATGCGTTCGGTCGCCTTGACCGGACGCATCCGACATCTTCTCCGACCCTGCGGCTGCGGCCGCAGGTCCTCCGATGAGCTGTATTGCAAAGCGTATTCTAACATAGAATCAAACAATGTCAAGCCCTTTCGTGAAAAACTGAACGGCGGGGCGAAAGAGCGCGGCAGGGCGGGAAAACGAGAAAAGGGCAGCGCGGCGGCGCTCCCCTTTCTGTGCGGCTTATGCGGTTTTGGGCTTGAGCTGAAGGCGAATGCGGTCGGCGATCATGGCGATGAACTCCGAATTGGTGGGCTTTCCCTTGGTGTTGGAAACGGTGTAGCCGAAATAGCGCTGGAGCGTTTCCAGGTCGCCGCGATCCCATGCCGTTTCGATGGCGTGGCGCACGGCGCGCTCCACGCGCGAGGGCGTGGTGTTGTAGCGGCGGGCGACCTCGGGATAGAGGACCTTGGTGACGGCGTTGATGACCTCCATATCCTGCACGGCAAGGACGATCGCCTCGCGGACGTACTGGTAGCCCTTGATGTGCGCGGGCACGCCGACCTCGTGAATGATCGAGGTCACGATGCGCTCGAGCGCGACGGAGCGGTCTTCGTCCGCCGGTTCTTCCTGCCGGACGGTCTGGCGCATACGATCCAAAAGTGCGTTCGGGTCGCAGGGCTTCGCCATGAAATAGGCCGCGCCGCGCTCCATCGCCTGCATGACGAGCTGCTCGCGATAGAAGGCGGAGACCAGGATCATGCGGGGTCCGGTCGAGAGCTTTGCCATGCGCTCGAGCAGCGCAAAGCCGTCCAGCTCCGGCAGGACCACATCGGCAAGAACGAGCTGTGCCCGCTCCCGCTCGATCAGCCGCCATGCCTCCGCGCCGTTTCCGACGCTCCCCACCACAACAAATTCCTCTGTCTTTTCGATCATCTGCTCCAGCATTGCCCGAAATTCCTCGTTGGCGTCTGCTATGACCACCTTGGTCCTGTTCTCCATGCTCGTTTCCTCCCCTGTTGTTTTTCGGCTGCACCGACGCGCTCCGACTCCAATCGGACCCTTCGTTTTGCCTCGGCTATAAACTATCATAATCGGACAGAGTTTTCAAGGCGAATTTTGTCGTTTGGCACAAACTTAACACGACATCTTTCGACAACTTTGTGTACTGTATCCAATAATACGCGCGTAAAATGGTGGAAACGCTGAATTCCGCCTTCTTTTGCGCGGAGATCGGGGAGCGAAGGCGGCGGCAGTTGTCTCCGTCGGAGCGTCTGAAAGCGGAAAAAAGGACGCTCCCGCCATGGCGGAAGCGTCCTTTTTTTGACTCTGTTCGGGCGCGCGGATACGCGCCGATGCGGCGGCATTTTACGCGAGGAAACCCTTGAGAATGGTGTCCTCCGCCTCCTCGGCGGTCAGGCCGAGGGTCTGGAGCTTCAAGAGCTGGTCGCCCGCGATCTTGCCGATGGCGGCCTCGTGAATGAGCTGCGCGACGGTGGAGTTTGCGGCGATCTCGGGAATGGAGCGGATTTTCGCCTCGCCCATGATGATCGAGTCGCACTGGACATGGCCGAAGCAGCGCGCGTTGCCGACCATACGGGGGTAGAAGAGCTGGCCGGAGCGGTCCTGCGCGACAGAGCGGGAGATGACGCGACCGCGGGAGTCCTCGCCGTCGAGGACGATCTCCATGTCGCTCGTCGCCTCCTGCGTGCCGTGGGTGAGCAGGCGCTCGGTGATGACGGCCTCTGCCTCCTTGCCGCAGACGATCTTCGTGTAGCGCTTGGTGGAGTCCACGCCGCGGATCTGGACGGTCTCCATCTGAATGCTCGCGCCCTCCTCGAGGTAGACGATGGTCTGGGGGTTCATGATGTTCTTGCCCGTGCCATCGCCCTCGCCGTAGTGCTTTTCGGCGTAGCGTACGCGGGAATTTTTGCCGACATAGAAGGTGTGGATACCGTCGTGGCGGCTCTCGTCGCAGCCGGAGTTGTGGATACCGCAGCCGGCGATGATGTCCACATCGCAGTTCTCGCCGATGTAAAAGTCGTTGTAGACCATTTCCTGCAAGCCGGTCTTGCTGATGATGACGGGAATGTGGCAGCTCTCGCCCTTCGTGCCGGCCTTGATGCGGATATCGATGCCGCTCTTGCCGTCGGTCTTGGGGCTGATCTCGATGTGCTCGGTGGACTGGCGGGCTTCGCAGCCGCTGTCCTTTCGAATGTTGAAGGCTCCCGCGGGCTTGCCGGTCAGATCTGCGATCTTTTGCAGCAGGGCGGAGTCGATCTCGTTGAGCATAGTGGTGTCCTCTCCTTTCTCACTGGTTCAGCACGGGGCAGGAGCCGAGGGTGTCCGCCATGATGAGGGGGAAGATCTCCTCGGTCGTGCCGCGGTGACGCAGCTCGCCGCCGCCGACCACGATGATCTCGTCGGCAAGGCGAATGATGCGCTCCTGATGGGAAATGATGATCATGCTCGCCTCCTGCTCGCGGTGGAGCTGCTCGAAGGTCTCGGTCAGGCGGGCGAAGCTCCAGAGGTCGATACCGGCCTCCGGCTCGTCGAAGATCATCAGCGCCGAGTGGCGCGCGAGGAGCGTCGCGATCTCGATGCGCTTGACCTCGCCGCCGGAGAGAGAGACATCGACCTCGCGGTCGAGGTAGTCGTTCGCGCAAAGACCCACCTGCGTCAGATAGCGGCAACAGCGGTCCTTGGAGAGTTTTTCGTTGCCGCCCGCGATGGTCAGCAGGTCGCGCACGGTCAGACCCTTGAAGCGCGGCGGCTGCTGGAAGCCGTAGCTGATGCCGAGGCGGGCGCGCGCGGTGATGTCGAGCGCGGTGATGTCCTCGCCGTTCCAGAGGATCTGACCGCCGGTCGGCGTGATGAGACCCATGATGACCTTGGCGAGCGTCGTTTTGCCGCCGCCGTTCGGCCCTGTGAAGACGATGAGCCTGCCGTCGGGAATGGTCAGGCTGATATCCTTGAGGATCGTCTGCTCGCCAAGCTCCGGCGAGGAGACGGTGTAGCTGATGTTTTTCAGTTCCAACATGAAAAGTTCCCTCCTGTTTCTCTGGAGTGTATCTGTAGTATATCCCTTTCGGGGAACAACAAACAGTTGCATATACCACAGTTTTGCTGTTTCATGGCAAATTTCCTGTTCTTTTCTCAAAACGACATATAGTTTAGCAGATTTTTGCAAAAAAATCAATGCAAAGTGAACAGCCCTGCGCGCATAGGCTGAAGAAGAAAAGCAAGGAGGACGAGACGATGGAGCATGAACTGACGGCGCAGAACGCCGCATACGATTATCGACGCTGCGCGCGGGTGTGGGAGCGGGTCGATCCCGCGCTGACGCCCTATCCGGAGGCGCGCGCTGCCATGGCGCCTGCCGCGGCGGACGGTGCGAGCGCGGAGGAGGTGCGCGCGGAGCTGTCGCTCCCCGGCGCGGAGGCAGACCCGTGCTGCATGGGGACGGCGGCGATGGAGTCGGTCGAGGTCTTGCAGGGCTTCGTGCGCGAGGAGCTCTCCAGCCGGCGCAGCTATCTGTACTTCGCGCGTCACGCGCCGACCGAGTCCGCGCGGCGGACGCTTTACGCGATCGCGCACGAGGAGGCGCAGCACGCGCGGCGGCTCTTTGCCGCGCTGTATCTGATCACGGGCGAGCGCTACTGTCCCGCGATCTGCTATCCGCCGCAGCGCAGCATGGGCTGGTGCGCGGCGCTGCGCGCGTGCTATCATGAGGAGGCCTGCGGCGGCTTCAACTATCGGCGCGCGGCGCAGGAGGCGCTCGATCCCTGCTTGCAGCAGCTTCTCTATGAGTTCTCGCAGGACGAGTACCGTCACGCGCGGCAGATGCTCGACCTGCTCGCGGGCAGAATGTAGGGGAATGCGGAGGGGCAGGGTCGCTCCCGACCCTGCTCCTCTTGTCGTGTCGGTTCGATAGGCAAAAACGAAAAGCGACAGTCTTACGACTGTCGCTTTGTGTTGGCGCTACCTATCTTTCCGGACCGTTTCCAGTCAAGTATTGTCGGCAGAAA
>CAYWAS010000031.1:0-22585 GCA_964455915.1 uncultured Oscillibacter sp.
TGCACGGAATTTGCATGATATTCACAATTATCTGCATGTTTTAAGTATAGCAGGAGAAAACTGCTTTTATAAAATATATGGCAGAAACTTCAAACGCAAGCGAGCAGAGCCTTTCGCAGATGTTTACAGATGCAATCTTCCCTGCAAAAAGCTACAATGCAGAATTGGGAATTGACCTATACGATATCCTTTGTGGAAAAATCGGTATAGAGGGTTATCAATTGGCTTTAGAAAGATACTTTGCAGAAGGGAAAAAGAAAAATCCTGCCGCCCTTGCGCGTGATTACGCAAATGCGGCAAGGCATTTGAAGGAATTCGTAGAGCAAGCAAACTTACTTTGATTTGAAGGAAGGACACGGGTAACCCATGTCCTTCCTCACAGCCCCGCGTTTTCAAGGATAAACTTCTTCACGGATTCCTTCGGAATACGCCACACACGGCCATTCCGATAGCCCCTGAGCTTACTGTTGCCCAGCAGCGCGAAGATCGCGTTGTAGCTAATGTGGAGGACTTCGCACGCCTCCTCGACCGTTAGGATACAAAAAAGTCGCGCGATATTTTCGACCACGGTATTCTGCTGGAGATCGCAGAAGAATCCTTGCGGCAGGAGAAAGCGTTAGAGGATTTTTACAGGGGAACCTCTTTCTGCTCGGGAACATGAGCCATAAAAAGGCACAGGAGTGTAGAACGCGCACCTGTGTCTTTGCTTTTGTCAGATTTGGAATTTTTATGGAGAGTTTTGAAAGATATTCCGAAATCGGAATATCTGTTTGACTTTATGGATATCCTGTTCTATAATGGGAATACTTCAAAACAGAGGTGAAGTCCAATGGTTGAGCGAAAAGAATACCTTGAGCAGCTGCTCCAATGGAAAGATGAGCAGGTCATTAAAGTTGTGACAGGGATACGCCGGTGCGGGAAATCTACGCTTCTTGCGCAGTACCAAGATTGGCTGAAAGAAAGCGGCATTCCCGAGGAGCAGATCATATCGATCAACTTTGAAGAGTTGGAGTACGAGGAACTGCTGGACTATAAAAAGCTGTACGCATATTTGAAAGAGCGTCTGGTTTCCGGGGCAAAGACCTATATTTTCCTCGATGAGATCCAGAAGGTCTCCGCTTTTGAAAAGGTCGTAGACAGTCTGTATGTGAAGCCTGATGTAGACATCTACATCACCGGCTCCAACGCCTATATGCTTTCCGGTGATCTGGCGACACTTCTGACCGGACGATATGTGGAGATCAAGATGCTGCCGCTCTCATTTCGGGAGTTCCTCGCCGTGACAAAGCTGGAGCAGGAACGAGGATTCGCGGAGTATCTGCGCGATGGCGGACTTCCTTATCTTGCCGTGATGGATCGTACCCCTCAAAAGGTGGAGACTTATCTGGAGGGGATTTACAACACCGTCATCGTCAAGGACATTGAAGATCGCCAAGCCCGCAAGGAAAGTGACCCTTCCAAGCGGAAGGTCACAGATATCACGCTCCTGAAAACCATTGCAAAATATCTGGCAAGTGTTGTCGGCAGCCCTGTTTCCATCAGAAGCATTACGGACTATTTGGTTTCCGGCGGCAGAAAAATATCTCCCAACACGGTCAACGACTATGTGGAAGCTTTGACCGAGTCTTTCATCTTCTATCCCGCGGAGCGGTTTGACATTGTGGGCAAGCAGCTCCTGAAGGTGAATAAAAAGATGTATATCGTTGACCTTGGTCTGAGAAATCATATCCTGCCCCGCAGAAATTACGATCTGGGATTCTCTCTGGAAAACATAGTCTACTTTGAGCTGCTTCGTTGCGGCTACAAGGTGATGGTCGGCAAGGTCGGCAATACAGAAGTGGATTTCGTTGCCGAAAAGCAGGGTGCTTACACATATTTTCAGGTCACTGCGGATATGACGGCTGAGGAGACCTTTGAACGGGAAATGCGTCCCCTAACGCTGATTCGTGATAACTATGAGAAAATCGTGCTGACCGCGGATCGCCTGACGGTCGGAAATTATAACGGTATCCATGTGAAGAATCTGTCTGACTGGCTGCTTGAAACTGACTGGTGAATCGTGGCATGATTCATCATGCATTGGAAATTAAACTTCGATGTGGATTTATTCATCAGGGGCATACGAGTGCTGATTACGGAAATATTTGTATACAAATACAAAAGTCCGGAGGTTAGTCAAAGACTTTATCAGGAGTATGCCGCGGGCTTGATCAAAACGGAGCAGGAATTTCGAAAACGGGTACAGGAATCGGAGGTAAGCCACAATGGGTGAGAGAAAAATTTATGTCATTGCGAAGATTTTTGATCGGCAGGGCTGCATCGCTCACTTATCTTTCGAAATTTGATTGATGAATGAGCGATGAAATGTTATAATAGAAACGAGGTGATAATCCATGCACAACAAAAAACCGCCGTTTGAGGTCACGAATACTATTTTGGATGAAATTGCAGAGATTGCTGAGTTAGTCGGGTATGTGAGCGCTGCTCGTAGCTTGTCCACAAACCCCAATCTTCGGCGTACCAACCGCATCCGGACGATTTATTCCTCTCTGGCTATTGAGCAGAACACCTTGAGCATGGAGCAGGTCACCGCCGTTCTCGATGGAAAGCGGATCATTGCTCCTCCGAAGGATATTGCAGAGGTCAAAAATGCGTATGAGATCTATGAAATCATGGAGTCGCTTGACCCTTATTCTGTAGATGCTCTGTTGGATGCCCATGGAGTTATGACCAGAGGTTTGATGGAAGAATCCGGCTGTTTCCGCTCCCGTCCCGTAGGCGTAGTGGACAAGCAAGGAAATATTTTACATTTTGGAACTTTACCTGACTATGTGCCGGGGCTGGTTAAGGAGTTGCTAAACTGGGTTCGGGATAGTGATTTTCATATTCTCATCAAGAGCTGCGTGTTCCATTATGAGTTGGAATTGATTCACCCCTTCGCTGACGGTAACGGTCGAATTGGACGCCTGTGGCACACTCTGCTGCTGACCCGGTGGAAACCAATATTCGCATGGCTCCCTGTGGAGTCCATTATCCATGACCGACAGGATGAATACTATCAGGCCATCAATCGTTCCAACAACGAGGCGGAATCTACCGCATTTATTGAATTCATGTTGTCTGCCATTAAGGAAGCGCTGATCGAGGCCGTACAAACTGATGGTGCAGAAACCATGAGCATCGAAGAGCAGCGTTGGTATCAAATCGAGCAGTTCCTGAAAAATGGCGGAACGATCAGCAATGCTGATGTGCGCAAAATGTTTGGGGTATCAGCAGCTACTGCAAATCGGATTCTTTCAAAACTTGTAGATAAAGGCAAAATCCAAAAGATTCGGATCGGTAAGTTCTGGGGGTACACCGCTATGAGGTGATACAACGCATATGGAAGCTTTGCAAAAAATTCAAGAACAAATTAGTCGACTCTGTGCGCCGCGGAAGATCTTGCTTTTTAGCTCTCAGGCGAAAGGAACTGCTACAGCCAAGAGTGACATTGACCTTTGCATCATTGTCGATACGCAGGATAAGCGCACATTGCTGACGGATTTGTACTGTAATACGGAATCTGAAACTCCAATTGATTTTCTCTTATACACGCCGGAGGAGTGGGCACAGAGCGTGACTGACAGCCGGAGCTTTGCCCATAAGCTAAACCGGGAGGGAATCGTTCTCTATGGGTGAGAGAAAAATTTATGTCGCGGATCAGCTCTGACTACTATTTTGAAAAAAGCAAAAAAGGCGGGAAACCTTTGCACCGCAAAGGTTTCCCGCCTTTTCGATATTTTCCGCCCGATTTGTGCAGAAGCACTGAAACCCTTGCGCCGCAAGGCTTTTTCCTTTGACTGCCTGAGAACTCCGACTCCAAAGGCCGCCGCCATTTTGCCTTTACTCTTCGATGCTGTTGAGCTTCAGTCGAGGGCGCTTTTCTGTGGTGCTCGCCTCGTTCGGATCGCCCATTTGGCTTCGGTAAATGTTTTTGCACTCGACCGGCCACCGGTATGGCAGTGAGTCAAACACCGCGGGACAAGACGGCGGCGAACGCCGAAAAGATCCTGATATATTCGCGCAAGGCGCTGACCGCTCAGATCCCCGAATTGATGCCGGCAGCTTTTCGGCGGTATACCGCGAGGTCGAGCCGAGCGGCGTGAGCTACGCCGCCTTCCTCCGCCGCTTCCTGTGTGCGGACGAGGTCGCGGCGGTCGATCCCGATTCCATCGACCGCGTCTGGTATCATGTCGGGCTGGAGCAGCTCGGCGATATCCCCATCATTGAACCGGACGAGCTGCGCGAAGACAGTGACCGGCTCTCCCTTGCGGTCGCGCTGGACACCTCCGGCTCCTGCTGCGGCGAGGTGATGAAGAACTTTCTGCGCGAGCTGATGAGCATTTTGCAGAGCTTCCCCGCCCTTTGCGTCACGCTGCTTCAGTGCGATACAAAGATCCGGCGCGTCCATCAGCTCACAAGCGAGGAAGATGTGGAGGAGCTGTTCCGCTCGTTCCGAATGTGCGGCGGGGGCGGCACGGATTTCCGGCCTGTCTTTTCCTATCTGGACGAGCAGTTTGAGCGCGGTGAGAAAGCACCGTTTCGGGGCTTCTCTATCTCTCCGACGGCTGCGGCTCATTTCCGGCGAAAGCGCCGGAGTATCCGACGGCATTCCTTCTCCCGCAGGAGGACGACTTTTTCGGCGAGCCGGATCTTCCAGACTGGGTGACCAAAGTGACGATCCTGGAGGATAACACGCTTCGGATCGAGTGACAAGCAGCCCGTGTTTCGAGCAAAACTCGAAACACGGGCTGCTTTTTGCACATTTGCCAAAGTTATAACTTCAAAAGTTCCTCGCCGTTCACTAAGAGCGTTCTGACGCGGCGGGTGGCGGTGATGTCGCGGTCGGGTCTGCCGTCCACGAGCAGCAGCGCGGCACGCTGACCGACGGCGATCCTGCCGGCGCGCAGACCGAACGCCTCCGCGCTCGCGCTCGTTGCCGCGCGCAGCGCCTCCAGCGGCGTGAGCCCCGCGCTGACGAGCAGTTCCAGCTCACGGTGCAGCGTCTCGCCATAGCCGACGGCGGGCGCGAAATTGCCGACATTCGCGTCGGTACCGGCAAGGAGCGTGACGACGCAGCCGTGCAGCAGCCGGACGGCGTCCTCCGCGTTTTGATAGTCACCGCCCCGCCCGCTGCGGGCGAAGGCCTCCATCATCACGAGCGTGGGCGCGACGGCGATGCCCTTTTCCGCGATCTGCGCGGCAAGCTCCGCGGGGAAGGTCTCCTTCATCGGCACATGGAGCAGAATGTCCGCGCCCGCGTCCACGGCTTGACGGACGGTCGCGACCTCGGTTGCGTGGACGGCGACCTTCAGACCCCGTTCATGGGCGGCGCGGACGATGCCGCGCAGGGCGCTTTTCCCGACGGAGAAGGCGTTCAACAGCAGCACCTTGATGTACTGCGCGCCGTTCGCGGCGGCTTTTTCCACATAGCCGCGCGGGTCGAGCACCACGCCCATCGCCATTTTCGTGGAGCGGACGATCGTGAGGTGCTCGGAGACTGCCGCCAATTCTCCCGACGATGCGCTGACATCGCAGACGGTGGCAATGCCGCTGTGGAGCATCGCCGTGACATGGTCGGGAGTTTTCATGTGGACATGGGCGTCGATCAGCGCGGGCAGCAGAAAGCCCACGCCGCACGCCGCCGGATCGCATTCACGCACGGCGGTGATGATGCCGTTCTCCACACGGACGGCGGCGCCCTCGTGGACGCGCTCGCCGTCGAAGAGCGGATACCTCAGCTCAGGCATCGGCCTTCTCCACACGCACGAGCTCGCTGTGCTTCATCACCACGCCGAAGCGGTCGCAGAAAACCAGATAATTTGCCCGCACCGTCACCGTGTCGCCGACGGCGACGCGGCTGTAGTGCGCGTCGGTGGGGAAGATCGTGAGGGCATAGACCTGTCCGCCCACGCGGTCGGAGAGCTCGATGGAGGGCTTGTTGTGGATATCCGGCCCGACCTTGACGGCGACGCCGGTGACCTCAAAGCGCTTGTCCCGATAGAGCGCCAGCGCTCCCTGCAGATCCGCGTGCAGCGCCTCGCAGAGGGACTTCACCGCAAAGGGCGCGTCCTGCGGCAAAAGCGGCATGGGCCGCGTTTCGAGCTTGTGCGTTTTCAGGGGCGAGGGGTGCTTGTGGTAATAGGTCAGGGGTTCGTTCATGGTGGCTTCCTTTCCTCAGGCAAGCGTCATTTTTCCGTCGGTAAAGACGAAATTGCGCATTCCCATGCTGCCCGCCGGCTCGGCAGGAAGGGCGGCTTCGATGCGCGCGATGTCCTCCGCCGTCAGCTCGAGCTTCAGCGCGTCGATGGCGCTTTGCAGGTGTTCGGGATTCGTCGTGCCGACGAGGCTCTGCACGCAGTCGTACTTCGCAAGGCTCCACGCGAGCGCGAGCTGCGAGAGGCTCACGCCCAGCTCGTCCGCGATCTCCTTGACCCCGCGAACCATGGCAAACATTTTCTCCCGCTGCTCGGGGGAGAGCATTCCGCGCGGCGGCATGGAGCCTGCGGGCGCGGTCGGAATATCGTCCCGCAGCAGACCGTGGCCGACTGTGCCGAACGCCAGCACCTTCACGCCCAGCTCCTTTGCCGCGGCGATCAGCTCGCGCTCGATGCTGCGATTGAGGAGCGAATACTCCATTTCGACCGTGTGGATCGGGTGGATCTTACAGGCGCGGCGCAGCGTCTCCGCGTCCACCATGGTGAGGCCGATGTGCTTCACATAACCCGCCTGCACCTGCTCGGCGATGGCACCGACGAGATCCTCCACGGGAACGGTGGTGTCCATGCGCGCGGGCTGATAGAGGTCGATGTAGTCGAGCCCCAGACGGCGCAGGGAATAGGTCAGGTGCCCCTTCACATTGTGGGGCTTCACATCGAGCCCGTAGATGCCGCCCTCGGGGGAGGGCAGCACGCCGAACTTGACGGAGAGGAAATAGCTGTCGCGCTGGACACCCTTGAGCGCCTGACCGACGATCAGCTCGCTTTCGCTGGCGTTATAGAATTCGCCGGTGTTGAAGAGCGTGATGCCCGCGTCCAGCGCGGCGTGAATGGTTTTGACGGAATTTTCGGGATTGCGCACGATGGACATTCCCATCGTGCCGAGACCGAGACGGCTGAGTTCCTTCATGGCGTTTCCTCCTTAGAAAATTACAGTATGTGAGCGTATGTGAAAACAGCGTATCATGTCAGAAGCATGGAGAGCAGGGCGATCGCGGCGAGGTGCGCCGGATAGAAGATGTAGAAAAACGACTTCATGTGCCACGAGCCGCGCAGACCGGAATAGAGCGACAAGAACGGCACGGAGCAGAGGGAGTACGGCTGCACGCCGCCGTGTCCGCATGAGAGGAACACGAGCCCGATGCAGAGCATCGCCACATGGACGCCCAGCCGGTCGAGCCGATCGAGGCAGGAGGGCGCGAGCGAGGCGGGTTTCCGGAAAACGCTTGCCAGCACGGGGAGCATACAGCCCCAGAAGCCGTAGTCGATCGTGAGGTATTGATTCAAAAGATAGACCGCCGCCACGAGCAGCGGAAAGACCAGCAGCGCGATGAGCCGCCGGCCGCGGCTCGCCGCCGCGTCAAAAAGTGTCTCTTTCAGGTCCTGCAGGGAATAGATCAGGAGAATGGAGAGCGAAAAGGTGATGAGAATGCCGAGGTAGGTCGAGCCGTCGTAGAGGTAATAGACGGACTGACACGCCGCGCCCAGCACGAACACGGAGAGAAAATACCGCCGCTTGTCGTGCGTCTTTGCGCAGCCCTCCGCGATCATAAAGGCAAAGATCGGAAAGGAGATGCGCCCGATGATCCGCAGAGCCTCGACCTCGGGCAGAAGGATCACGCCGATGTGGTCGATGAGCATGGAGAGCGCGGCGATGCCCTTCAGGGCATTGCCGCTCAGACTGAGCCGATTTTCAAAGCTGCTTACCATGGCCTGTTCCCGCTTTCCTTACGATCTTACTGATGTGCGCTGCTCAGCAGTGGAATTTGTCCTCTTCCTTCGGTTTGCGCTTTTCCTCCATTGCGGCTTTCATCGCCGCCTTGCGGTCATAGATGGCGGCGACCTCCGCCTCGATGTCCTTGGGCGGGTGGTTCAGTCCGCTGCGCAGCGCCTGCACCATCTGCTCGGTGCGGTTGCGAATTTTGTACTCTTTTCCGTCCTTGATGAAGACATTGCCGGTCTGACCGAAGATGAGCTGCACATCGTGCTCCACGCAGGCGTCGTAGACCTTTTTCACCCAGTCGTAGTGGAGCGGACGCGAGCCGAGGTAATTTTCGCCGCCGGCGAGGACGGTTTCGATCTTGCCGGTGGCAAGATAGGGCGCAATGTCGATCTCGCCGATGAAGGGCTTGAGGCTGACCCAGCGGTGCTTTGCGGGGAGGTCGAGAAGATAGGGAATGCGCTGCTCGAGCCGCGTCTGATTTTCGCACGAGACGGAGAAGGAGACATTGTCCCAGCCCTCGCCCCAGTCGGCGGGCAGGCAATCCCTGATGCGCTCGGCGCGCTTGGTGAGGAGCGAGAAGGTCACATCGGGGCGCTGACGGATCATGTCCCACGCCTCGATGCGCCATGCGTCCGCCTCCTCGATGAAGAAGTCGCTCGCCATGCAGACACGGACGAAAGAGCCGCCGGGGAGCTTCCGGTTGCCGGCGCGGTCCTTTTTGATGGGCAGCGTGAAGTCGGATTTATTTTTCAGCACTTCGTTGGTGTCGCGCCCGTAGCGCTTATCGAGAAAATAGGCGTAGCAGTTCTGGCAGCCCTCGCTGCACTTGTGGCAGCCGTGCCACGGATTCCAGATCTTATCGTTCAGGTCCATGTTGATATCTCCTTATCCTTTCAGCATTTTTGCAAGCAGGAGAGCGAGCTGCTCGCACTCTGCTTCGTTCAGATTGGCGGTCATCTGCCGCTCGAGGTCATCTGACAGCGCGAGCAGCTCCTCCCGCATCGCCAGCGCCCGCTCCGTCAGGACGAGCACCTTGCTGCGCCCGTCCTCGGGGTGCGGCACGCGCCGCACGAGCTCCTTCGCCTCCAGCTTCTGCACAAGACCGGTGACGGTCGGGTTGGTCATGGAGAATTTCGCCTCGATATCCGCCTGCCGCACGCTGCCCTCCGGCGTGTAGTAGAGCACCATCAGAATTTTGAACTGGCTGCCGGTCAGGTCGTAGGGCGTCAGGAGCTGGTTGGAGAGCTTGTCGAAAATGAGGGCGGATCTTTTGACTAAAATGGAGATCTTCGCGTTTTCCATGGGGCGTTCCTTTCGGAAAATAAAAAATAGCTTCCTATGCACTATAGCATAGGAAGCTATGAAAATCAACCGTTATTTGACGATCTGCCCGTCGGGGCGGATCAGCACGATGTGCAGCGGGATATCCTTCCCGCTGTTTTTGACGGCAGTCTCCGCCGCGTGGGTCAAGCCGCCGCAGCACGGCACGGTCATACGGGCGACCGTCACAGAGCGGACGGCGTTGTGCCGGAGGATCTGCGTCAGCTTTTCGGAGTAGTCCACCGCGTCCAGCTTTGGGCAGCCGATCAGCGTCACCCTGCCCTGCATGAGATCGTGGTGGAAATTGCCGTAGGCGTAGGCGGTGCAGTCGGCGGCGATCAGCAGGTCGGCTCCGTCGAAATAGGGGGCATTGGGGGGCAGCAGCTTTATCTGCACGGGGAAATTGGTGAGCCGACTCGGCGCGCCGACGCTTTGCGCGGAGCTGCCCGGCTGAATGCTGCGGCAGGCGGAGCCGGGACAGCCGCAGGGGAGCGGAGTCTCCCGCGCCTTCTTTGCCGCCAGTACAGCCGCTTCATTATAAGCGGGCGCTTCGCGCTGCTCGAAGGAAATGGCGTTCATGGGGCAGACGGGCAGGCAGTCGCCCAGACCGTCGCAGTAGTCCTCGCGGAGCAGCTTCGCCTTGCCGTCGACAATGCCGATCGCGCCTTCGTGACAGGCGTCGGCACACAGGCCGCAGCCGTTGCATTTTTCTTCTTCAATGACAATGATCTTTCGGATCATACCGCATCTTCCTTTCTTCTCTTTGCCGTTCTGCGTGCATCGCAGCGTTTTTTGTCGTGTCTATTATAGGATAAAGACAAGCCCGCATGATATGATATTTGCAACATCGGGCGAACTTTATGCTGAAATTGTTGATATTATCAAATTTGCAGTGTATAATAATTAAAATTGAACGAATGCGCGCCCACTGCGCTTACAAAAAGGAGGGGGAATATGCCGAAGATCGCCGGTACAAAAAAGGAGCAGGCGCCGAAGCAAAAAAGAGAGGACCTGAAAAAGAGCGAACGCGCGCGGGAAAATGCCGCGCCGACTGCCGCTGCGCCCTGGGAAACGAGCCTGCTGGAGGTCTACGGAAGGAGCGCCACCCTGTCCTACCCCCGACCGGAGGCCGGCGCTGTGACCATGCTGTACGAGCTCAGTCCCACGGAGCTTCCCTTGCAGGAGGGCGTCACCATAAGACCCGGCGGGTCGTTCGGGCAGGTCTCGACCTATGGGGACGAGGGCAGCGACACCGAGAGCGTGATCTTCAACGCGGCGGGCGGCGAGCTGACCTTTGCTCCGCCCAACCTGAATGGCGTCCGCGTCACGGGCGAGCTGGCGGTCGCCACGCTCGTGACCGAGCGCTCCCGCGAGGGCGATGCCAAGGCTGCGGAGGACGAGCCGGTCATGGACGCCATCGCGCTGCCGGCGCTGGATCAGGCTGGGCCGGGCGTGCCGTTTTCCGCCGATGTGCCCGCGGGGGCTGCGGCTCCGCTGCATGGGGAGCAGGCGGGTACAACGGAGATCAGCGCTTATCTGGCAAAGCCCCTGGTGATCGAGCCGCTCGACGGTTTCCAGATGGAGCTGGGGGATATGGAGTATGTCAAGCACAGGAACGACTTCGATCCGAAGCTGCGGTTCTATAAGACGAAGCTGAACTACCGGGGGCAGTCCGTCGCGCCGGACTTCGAGACGGAGAGCGACAGCACCGGTCTGCATCTGCCGGAGGGCGCTCCGCTCGCGCTCGATGGGCAGGCGCTGGCGGCGAAGAGCTTTGCCGCCGCACAGGGGCAGGCTCCGGAGCTTGAGCTGTGGCTGGACCGCGACGGCGCAAGCGTGCGGGAGCGGAGCGCTCCGGTGGAGGAACAGCCCGAGGCGGCGGCGGAAGAGCCGCAGGCAGCGGAGGAGCCGCAGGCGGCGGAAGAGCCGCGGACCGTGGCGGCGGAGTCGCAGATCGAAGCGGAGGAAAAAACGGAGCAAGCGCGGGATATTTTCACAGACGACGGCTTTTTGCGCATAGAGAGCCCGCACCTCGATCCCCAAAACGACAGCGGGGCGACGCACGGGAGCGGCTCATTCCGCTTCCTGCAGATCCCCTACGACATCGCCGTCCCGGGGATTGGGAAAGGGAAAAAGGCGCCGCATCTCAAGGGCGTGACGCAGGAGGTCGAGCACGAGGGCGAGATGGACTTCACCCTCAGCGCGGACGGCAGGCTCAACGCGGAATTCAGAGAGCCTGTGGAGCTGCCGCTGCTGGAGGAGGGCATCGGATCGGAGGTCGACATCAAGACGATGACGCTGATGGGCGCAGCCGTTGAGGACAATGCGCTGACGGCGAAAAGTGTTAGGATCGACCGCGGTCTGCGTCTGGAGCGGAGCGCGGAGGAGCAGGAGGAATTGGAAGGAGCCCGAAAGCTGTTCGGCACGAGCCTGAAGGGTACCATTGCCGATGTGGACGGTTCGGTGGCGGTGAGCCGCGAGGCGGGCATCACGGGAGAGACCGGAAGAAAGCAGTTAGGCGCGTTTGAGGTCTCGGATTTCCTCGGATTTCTGGATATTTCCGGCGACTATGCCGCGGGCAGATTCCACGCCGGCCTGCATACGGACGCGGAGGACGAGAAGGAGAGAAGCGGAAACCTCTTCGGCGAGAGCAAGCATCTGACGGACGCGGGGCTCAGCATTCCCATCGCGGGGCCGCTGTCCTTTGAGTTCGCCGTCGGCACCTCTCTTAAGATCGGCGGCGAGCTGTCCGCCGATTTGGAGCGCGATCCGCCGAGGAGCTTCGGCGAGGAGCCGGAGCCCGGCGAGAAACTGGCGCTGGAGGGCGGGCTGAGTCTGGAGGGCGCGGCCTCGGTCAGCGTGTCCGCGGGACTTGCCGTGGGCGTTTCTGCCATGGTAGCCAATCTGCTCTCCGCCGACCTCAAGCTGAACGGAGAACTGGGAGCCGAGTTCCGGACCGAGCTGACCGGCGGCACCGCGCTGGGGCTTGGAAACGAAAAGCTCCGGCAGGTGGACGATCTGAAGCTCCACGGTGAGCTCGGCGTCACGCTCAAGGGCGCGCTGAGCCTGAGCAGCGATGTGAAGTTCCTGATCTGGAAGGCGAACATCTTCACGCTGGAGCTGGGGGAGAAGGAGTTCGCGCTGGCGCGCGTGTCGGGCACGGTCACGCGCGAGGCGGGGGCAAGAGGGCTGAAAAACGGCTGGCATTTCGAGTCGCTGGAGCTCTCTGCCGAGGCATTCGGCAAGAAGGCGGGACGGGCGCTGAAGGGTCGGGGCGAGGCAAAGCGCGAGCCGCTGGAGGTCACCCGCGCCGCTGCCGAGGCTCTTGGCAGCGATGCCATGGGCGCATGGGCCGTGCTGGAGGATCTGAAGCGCCAGCAGTCGCTGAGCGAGGAGCGGCTCTACTTCATGTCTCAGGAGGAGAAGGAAAAGCTGAATGAGGAGATCCGTGCCATGACCGAAACGGTCAGGGCGAAGCTGACGGACTATGTGAAAAAGCTGGACGAATACCGCGCGAGCCTGAGCGTGGAGGAAAAGAACGCCCGCAGCGCGGTCATAGCGGCGCGCGACGAGCAGAGCAAATATCAGCAGAGGGAGCAGGTGCAGGATCTGCTGTTGCGGCAGGGGAAGCTCGGCGGCTTCGATCCGGAGAACTATCGGAACACGCCCGAGCAGGCGCTCCTCAGCGAGAAGGAAATGGCGGATATCCGCGAGAGGAACACCAATCTCAAGGCAAACAGCCTCATCAGGGCGGAGAATGCGAAGCGCGAGCAGAGCAATGAGGCGATCCGCGCGGAAAACACGAGGCGCAATCAACTGGCACCCATTGACCTTGCCATCGCCAGACAGCTCGGGATCTATGATATGGCAATGGTGCAGTCGAAGGACAGCTACGATATCTTCGCGCAGACGGAGAATTTGAAGCTGATGGCGAAGGATAAGAACGCCCCGCAGGACGCGCTGTACCGCATGAGCGGCGAGATGACGGACGCCTATTTCCTGACGCACGAGCATCGCTTCTGGGGCACGGGGGAACGGGAGCTCAAGCGCCTGACCCACTTCGGCAGCGGAAACGACAGCTATTTCCAGACCCTCTACGCCCATGCCATCAGACCCGGCAAAAAGCGCGAGGGCTACGGGATCTACAGAAAGGCATTCCGCACAGGCGCCGGCAACGAAAACGCATTCACCAATTTAAGCGGCTACGAGCTGCTGAAGATCATTCTGACAGACACCTATCCGAAGGGCGCGTGCAGCAACGACGGGGTCGACCGCTCCGGCCAGCGCATCGGCGGAACGGCGGACGACAAGATAAAGGCGCTGAGCTATCTCTTTGAGGATCGGGCGGAGAAGAAAACGGACGGTCCTCTGGTCCGGCTTGTGATGGACTATGAAGAGAAGAAGACTCGGTCGGAGGCCATGAAGGAGGACACCAACGGGGTGTTCGGACTCCTATTCGACGCCTCCCTGCAGGAGATGACAAAAACAGGCGGGCTGGACATCGAGCGCGAGCTGAATGCGCTGCAGGGGAAGGTGGAGGCAGCCAAGGAGCACTACCGGCAGACCGTTCAGGATCACATGGACATTCAGGCCGCGATCGGGAAGGTCAGGGCGGAGCAGATCGACTGCAACGCAAAGCTGCGCAGGCTGGAGGAAAATGTGGCGGTGGGCATCGACCTGAAAGAGCGCGCCGTTGCCGGAGCCACCGGCGCGGTGGACTTCATGGAGAAGGAATATCGGGAGATCGCCAGCGGCAAGCGGCTGATGGACTCTGCCCGCGAATATGAAGCTGTCACGCAAAAGGCGGTGGCCGCCGCAGGAAAAGCGTGAGAAAAGAAGACAAGGAGGAGCGTCCCATGCGCGTATTTGAAATGGTTCTGCGCTGGGCTGAGGAGCAGCGGCTCCTGGTGCAGCAGGGCGAAGATGACATTGTATTTCAGGTCAACGGTCAGTCCGGAAGCTGGCTCAGTCGGGTCAAGGCGCTGGAGGAGGACGGTATGCTCCTCGCGCTCAGCACCTATCCCTTCCGGGTGCCGCCGGAAAAGCGGGCGGAGGCCGCGCTGATGCTGAATAAGATCAGCAGCCGCCTGAAGCTCGGTACATTCTATCTGGACGAAGAGGACGGGCAGATCAGCTTTCGCCTGAGTCAGTTCCTCTGGCCCGAGGACGAGGCTGAGACGGCTCGCCGCGCCGAAAACATCATCATGCTTGCCATGGGCACCACGGACGCCTATTATCGGCAGATGCTGACGCTGGCGGCGGAGGGCTCGGAATGACAGAGGAGCGGACAACGCGGACCGGCGCGTCCGCTTTGCGGGAGCTGACCGACTTTGCCGACCTGCTCTTTTGCGAGGTGCTGACGCAGCGCTGTGACCCCGAGGGGCTCTTCTGCCTGCCGGGGCTTCCCGTCACCAATCGGGAGCTGCTGGCGTCTCTGGTGAGCGGCTGTCCACGACCGGAGGCCACGCGCCGCCTTCGGGACGCGTGGGAGCGGCTGCTGCTCTCCGCGCTGACGGAGGGAGAGGACGAGCCGCGGCTGACGAAGCTCTGCCGGCTGTATCGGCTGGACGAGGCGTGGCTTTTGGCGCTGGTGCTGAGCTTTGCCCATCGGCTGGAGCCGAAATACGAAAAAGCGATATTGATGCTGCAAGGGGACAGCGGACGCAGAGGGGTGGACCCCTCTCTGGTCCACGCGCTTGCGGTGTATCTCGGTTTGGAGGCGGAGGACGGTCTCCCCGCGCTCTCCGCCGAGAGTCGGACAAGGACAGAGCTCTTTGCGCGTCGGGAGGACGCGCAGCTCTTCCTGCGAGACCATGTGGCCGCGTGGCTGCGGGGGCAGGAGTGCGGGGAGGTGCTTCGGCGGGACGGGATCGTGCTCTGTCCCGCGGGCGGAGAGCCGTCGGTGATACGGGTGCGGGAGGCGGAATGGGTCAGCGCCGTTGCAGGGCATCGGCTGGAGCAGCCCGCGGAGAAGCCGCTCGTATTCGAGCTTCAGGGCAGGACCGGCGCGGGGAAAAAGCGCTTTGCCCAAGATGTGGCGGAACGGCTGGGCTGTCGGCTCTGCGTGATCCGGCTCGCCTCTGTGCAGGGGCGCAGCCGACAGGAGTGGAGCGAGCTTTTGAGCCGAAGCTGCTTTGTCTGTCGGGTGAACGGCTGCATTCCGTATCTGGAGCTGGCGGGCTGCGCGGAGGAGGATACGGAGCTGCTGTACTGGATCGAGTCCGTTGCGCGGGAGTTCCCGCTGATCTTCATCGGCAGCACGCCGGATCGGGATCTGACCCGGGGACTGTCTGCCGCCACGCAGAAGCTGTCGCTGGACTGCCTGAGCATGGAGGACGGGCTTGCCCTGTGGCGGCAGGTGGGCAGCCGCTATCCGGTGGCGGAAGATGTGGATTACGAGCAGCTCGCGGGCAAGTACCGCCTGCTGCCGGCGGTCATCGACGAGGCGTTTTCCCGCGCCGAGCAGCGCCGTCGGGCGCGGGACATGGAGAAGATCGACGAAGCGCTGCTGCTCGCCTGCGTGCGGGAGTGCAGCAAGCGCTTTGAGAGCACGCTGATGGAGCGGATCCACACCGCCTTCCGGTGGGAGGATCTGAAGGTGAAGCCGGAGACCGTGCGCGCCATGCAGCTTGCCTGCGCGCATCTGAAATACCGCTTCGCTGCACAGGAGTATTTCGGCGGCCGCTATCCCTACGGGACCGGCGTCAGTGTGCTGATGTACGGCCCGCCGGGGACGGGCAAGACGATGGCGGCGCAGGTGATCGCCAACGAGCTGCAAATGGACCTCTATCGGGTCGATCTCAGCCGGATCAGCAGCAAGTACATCGGCGAAACGGAGAAAAATCTGGAGAAGGTCTTCCGCGAGGCGGAGCAATCCAATGTGATCCTCTTTTTCGACGAGGCGGACTCTCTGTTCGCCAAGCGCACGGAGGTAAAGGACTCCAACGACAAATACGCCAATCAGGAGACCTCCTACATTTTGCAGCGCATCGAGTCCTATGACGGCATGGTCATTCTGGCGACCAATTTGGCCCGCAGCTTCGACCCCGCCTTCATGCGGCGCATCACCGTCAGTATCCCCTTCGATCTGCCGGACGCCGAGACACGGGCGCGGCTGTGGGGCGATATGCTTCAGAGCACGGCGCTGGCGGGGAACGAGACCGTCCTGCGGAGTCTTGCCGAGCAGTTTGAGCTGAGCGGCAGCAACATCAAGAGCGTCGTTCGCAACGCGGTGTTCATGGCGCTGATGGAGGGCTGCGCGCTGAGCGTGAGGCACATCGCGATGGCGGTCAAGCTCGAATTCGAAAAGCTCGGAAAGATCGTGACCGCGTCGAGCTTCGGCACATTTTACGGCTATATCAGTTAAAGGCTGCTGCGCCGGTCTGCGGCACCGACAAAGGCGGGCGGAGAGATGCGGTCAAGGTCGCTGCACCCATGCAATGACCTTGACCGCGCTCCGGCTCTCCTGCGATGTATTTTTGCGTCGCGGTCGGGCAAGCTGACCGTGCGGGGCGGCTTTTCAAAGAAGTTTGAGTTAGAGGACATTAACTCTTGCTCGAAACGGGCAGATCAACGATCGAAAACGAAAGAGGAGTTGAACGATGACGATTTTTTACGGCCTTATGCTCCCGCTTCTCGGCACGGTGCTGGGGGCGGCGTGTGTTTTTTTCATGAAGCGCTCGCTTGGATCGCGCTTGCAGCGTGCGCTGACCGGCTTCGCCGCGGGAGTGATGGTGGCGGCGTCGGTGTGGAGCCTGCTGATCCCCGCGATGGATCAGGCCGCGGACATGGGCAAGGGCGCGGTGCTGCCCGCCGCGGTGGGCTTCTGGCTGGGCATTTTGTTCCTGCTGGCGCTCGACCGCTTCATTCCCCACCTGCATCAGAACAGCGAGCAGCCCGAGGGCGTCCGCGCCGGCTTCAGCCGCACGACCATGATGCTCCTTGCGGTGACGCTGCACAACATTCCCGAGGGCATGGCAGTGGGCGTGGTCTACGCCGGCGTCCTCGCGGGGAACGGACAGATCACGGCGACGGGCGCGCTGGCGCTGTCCCTTGGCATCGCCATTCAGAATTTTCCGGAGGGGGCGATCATCTCCATGCCCCTGCGGGCGGAGGGAATGCGGAAGAGCCGCGCGTTTGCCGGCGGCGTCCTCTCCGGCATCGTGGAGCCGCTGGGCGCGGCGCTGACGATCTTAGCCGCGCAGCTCGTGGTCCCCGCCCTGCCGTATCTGCTCAGCTTTGCCGCGGGAGCCATGCTCTATGTCGTGGTGGAGGAGCTGATTCCGGAGATGTCCGCCGGAGCGCATTCGAACATCGGCACGGTGTTTTTCGCCGCGGGCTTCAGCGTGATGATGGTGCTCGATGTGGTGCTGGGGTGAAGCGCCGAGTGCGCGGACTGATCATTTGTAAAAAAATTTCGAAAAAAAGCAAAATTTTTTCTTTTCAACTGATAGCGTGCTGTGTTATACTTAATTTTGTTAATCGGAAACAGGGGAGAGTGATCGAATTTGAGCGAATTTCTGCGCATGGAGCATATCAGCAAGCGCTTCGGCAGCTTTTATGCCAACCATGACATCAGCCTGACGGTGAACCGCGGCGAAGTGCTGACCCTGCTGGGGGAAAACGGCGCGGGCAAGTCTACGCTGATGAACATTCTCATTGGCCTCTATCAGCCCACCGAGGGGAAGATCTTCCTCGAGGGCAAGGAGGTCCGCATCGAATCACCCAGTCAGGCGGTCAAGCTCGGCATCGGCATGGTCCACCAGCACTTCATGCTCGTGGAAGCGATGACCGTGTTTGACAACATCATTCTCGGCGACAAGCACGCCAAGGGTCTGTTCGTCGACCGCGCCGCACGGCGCAAGGAGATCGAAGAGCTCTCCGCGCGCTACGGTCTTGATGTCCAGCTTGACAAATCCATCACGGAGATCTCCGTCGGCGAGCAGCAGCGCACCGAGATCCTCAAGGCGCTCTACCACGGCGCGGAGCTGCTGATCCTCGACGAGCCCTCCGCCGCGCTGACCGACATCGAGGTCGAGGGTCTGTTCGCCATCATGAAAAAGCTCGTGAGCGAGGGCAAGAGCATCATCTTCATCAGTCACAAAATGCGCGAGGTGCTGCACATTTCCGACCGCATCACGATCCTGCGCCTCGGCGAGGTCATCGGCACGGTCGACCGCGCGGACACCGACGGGCAGAAGCTCGCCAACATGATGATCGGCAAGGAGCTGACCGCCTCGCAGTACGAGAAGAAAGATCGCACCGACGCGGAGGTCGTCGCCGAGCTGCGCGCGGTCGATTACAACAAAGAGCACAAGCACAGCGGCCTGAACAATATGTCGCTCAAGGTGCACAGCGGCGAGATCGTCGGCATCGCCGGCGTGGACGGCAACGGTCAGACCCAGCTTGCCCAGCTCATCACCGGCGTCATCGCGCCGCAGAGCGGCAGCGTCCATTTGAAGGACAACCAGGTCGCGCTGTTCGACCCGAACAACTTCATCGAGGGCGGCGTCTCCCATGTGCCGGAGGACCGCAATGCGCAGGGTCTCATCGGCGATATGTCCATCGCGGAGAACCTTGTTTTGAAGGAGACGGATTCTCCCCGCTTCAGCCGCGGAAAGGGCGCGATGCTCAACAAGCGCGCCATCACCGGCTACGCCGAGGAGATGGCGAAAAAGTACGATGTGCGCTGCACCTCGGTCGCCCAGAGCGTGCGCAGTCTCTCGGGCGGCAACCAGCAGAAGGTGATCCTCGCGCGCGAGCTCGAGAGCGAGCCGGCGCTGCTGATCGCGGCGCACCCCACGCGCGGACTGGATATCGGCGCGGCGAGCTTCGTCCACGATCAGATGATCGCGGCGCGTGATCGCGGTGTCGGCATCGTGCTCATCAGCGCGGACTTCGACGAGATCCTTGAAATGTCCGACCGTATCCTTGTCTGCTTTGAGGGGCAGATCATGGGCGAATTCTCCGGTAAGAATCCGCCCATCGAAGAGATCAGCCTCGCCATGACGGGGCGCTGAAAGGAGGAGCGACATGGAAAAACTGAAAAAATCCCTCGGCGCATTCCTCGTGCCGCTTCTCTCGATCCTGCTGGCCTTTATCGTCGGCGGCATCATCATGGCGGCGCTCGGCGCCGACCCCTTTATGGCGATCAAGTACCTCTTCCAGGGCGCGTTCGGCTCGAAGGCCAACATCGGCACCACGCTCGCCAAGGCGACGCCGCTGATGTTCACGGCGCTGTGCGCCTGCTTCGCCTATAAGTGCGGCGTTTTCAACCTCGGCGGAGAGGGCCAGTTCCTGATGGGCTCCATCGCCGCCTTCCTCACCGCCTACTTCACCGGCGCGACCGGCTTTTTCGGCATCGTCCTCGCCCTGCTCGCGGGCACGATCGCCGGCGGCTTCTGGGGCATGATCCCCGGCATTCTCAAGATCACGCGCGGGCAGAATGAAATGATCATCTCCATCATGCTCAACTATGTGGCAACGCTTTTCATGGGCGTTTTGTATACGAACTGGATCCGCGACGCTTCGGTGCCGCAGACGCCCGCCGTCGATGAGCTCGTGCGCCTGCCGCGCGTCATCACGGGAATGCGCTTCACCTGGGGCTTTGTGATCGCAGTCGCCGTGGGCCTCCTTCTCTATTATGTCCTCTTCTGGACCAGCGCGGGCTTCCGCCTGCGCGCGGTCGGCTACAACATGACCGCCAGCCGCTTCAACGGCATTCCGGTCAAGCGCTATATGCTCATGAGCTTCATCGTCTCCGGTGCGATCGCCGGTCTCGGCGGCGGCGCTGAGCTGCTCGGCACGCAGTTCCGCCTCATCAACGGCTTCGGCGCGGGCTACGGCTTCGACGGCGTCGCGATGGCGCTCATCGGTCAGCTCCACCCGATCGCCACGATGGTCGTCGCGCTCTTCTTCGCGGTGCTGCGTGTCGGCTCGACGACGATGCAGGCGGCGACCGGTGTCCCGACGAGCGTGTCGGACATCATTCAGGCGCTCGTGATCGTCTTCTCGGTCGCGGGCATGGCGCTCACGAAGCTCCCCGAATTTGAGGCGTGGAAGGCTCGCCTCTTCTCCAAGAGAAAGGCGGGTGACAAGTAATGGATTGGTTCTCCAGCTTACTTCTTGCCACGGTGCGTCTCGCGATCCCGCTGCTGCTCATCGCGCTCGCCGAGCTTTACGGTCAGCGCGCGGGCATGGTCAACATCGGTCTTGAGGGCATCGCCTCCATCGGCGCGCTCGTGGGCTTCCTTGCCTGCTACATCACGGGCTCGAACTGGATCGGCCTTTTGTGCGGCGCCCTCGCGGGTCTGCTTGTCAACATGATCTACGCCTTTTCCACCGTCACCCTCTGCGCCGACCACACGGTCTACGGCATGGCGGTCAACATCTTCGCGCCGGCGCTCGCCTCGTTCATCTACCGCATCTATTTCGGCACCGGCTCCGACCTCAAGCAGATCGTCACCATGCAGAGCGTCGCGATCCCGGGGCTGAAGGATATCCCCGTCATCGGCCCGCTGCTCTTCGACCAGAGCCCGATGGTCTATCTCACGATGCTGCTCGTGGTGTTCACCTCGATCTTTTTCAGCAAGACCCGCGCGGGACTGAGCTACCGCTCCGTCGGTGAGCACCCGCAGGCGGCGGCAACGCTGGGCATCAATGTCATCGGCGTGAAGTACCTCGCGTGCATGATCTGCGGCGCGCTCGCCGGTATGGGCGGCGCGTATCTGACCACCTGCTACTCGAGCACCTACACCGACGGTATCGTTTCGGGACGCGGCTTCATCGCGCTCGCCGCGGTCATCTTCGGCCGCTGGAACGCGGGCGGCATTCTCCTCGCGTGCCTGTTCTTTGGCCTGTGCGACGCGCTGCAAATTCGCTTGCAGGTCTCCGGCATCGGCATTCCCTATCAGTTCTTCCAGATGATCCCCTATGTGGCGACCGTGGTCGTGCTGAGCCTGATCGGAACGCGTCAGGCAGGCCCCAAGGCAAACGGCAAGGCCTATCGCCGCGAACAGCGCTGAGTCAATAATACCGCCCATGGGCGCTATTATAAAAATTACAAACAACTACGGAGGAAAACACATGAAGAAGTTTCTTGCACTGCTCCTGAGCCTCGTGATGGTGCTCTCGCTCGCTGCCTGCGGCAGCAAGGAGACCCCCGGCACGCCCGATTCCGGCAGCTCTTCCGGCGACACGCAGAGCGACAAGACCTACAAGGTCGGTATGATCTGCGACTCCAGCATCAACGACGGCGGCTGGGGCGCGGCCTGCTACAACGCGATGATCGCCGCGGCGGAGGAAATGGGCTGGGAGGCTGAGGTCACCGACTCCATCTCTCAGGACGCCTATTATGATTCCATCGCCGCCTACTGCTCCCTCGGCTATGACCTGATCTACGCCCCGGGCAACCAGTATTCCGACGCTGTCCTGCAGGCGGCTGAGGAGTATCCCGATGTCTGCTTCGCGCTGCTCAACGGCGCGGACGACACCCCGGGCAAGGCCGTCAACGGCAATGTCTCCTCTCTGCTCCCGAACGCCCAGCAGATCGGCTGGATCGCCGGCGCGCTCGCGGGTCTCATGACCGAGACCGGCAAGCTCGGCTTCATCGGCGGCTTCGAGCTCGACACCACCAAGGGCAAGATCGCGGGCTTCGAAGAGGCTGCGAAGTTTGTCGGCGAGCAGGAGGGCAAGACCGTTGAGCTGCTCAATGTTCCCTACACCAACTCCTTCAGCGACGCGCCCAAGGGCAAGGAGTTCGCCACCGAGCTGATCGCGCAGGGCGCCGATGTCTTCTTCGGCGACGCTTCCGCGGTCGACTCCGGCGCGCGCGAGGCCATCGACGCGGCGAACGCCGCTGCCGGCAGCGTGAAGATCTTCGACATCGCGCAGCCTGCCGATATCCTCGGCCAGAACGAGTGCATCATCTGCTCTCAGGTCACCGATAACTCCGCCATGGTCGCCGCCTCCATGGAGGCGGTCGAGGCTGGCACCTTCGGCGGCGAGGTGCTCTACGGCACCATGCAGAACGGCGCGCTTTCCGCCGGCAAGATCAGCGATCTTGTTCCCGCCGATGTGCAGGAGAAGTACCTTGCCTACATCGAGCAGATGGAGAATGGCACCTTCATGCAGTAAGCGCAGCACCCTGATCCCAAGAGGGGAGACCATTCCTCGGAATGGTCTCCCGCTTTTTCCGCAGAGAAATGACGATTGTGTTTCCTTTTTTACGCATTGTATGTGCTAAAATGATGTGAACCAAAAAAAGATGAGAAGTCGCCCTTGATGT
>CAYWAS010000032.1:0-22286 GCA_964455915.1 uncultured Oscillibacter sp.
TTCTCCCTCCTTACTTCTTCTTGTTCGCAATGGTCTTCTTGGGGCCCTTGCGGGTGCGTGCGTTGGTCTTGCTGCGCTGACCGCGAACGGGCAGACCGCGGCGATGACGGGTGCCGCGATAGCAGCCGATCTCGCTCAGGCGCTTGATGTCGAGCGCGGTCTGGCGGCGCAGGTCACCTTCCACGATGTAGTCGTGGTCGATGGCTTCACGCAGCTTCGCCTCGTCGGCGTCGGTCAGATCCTTGACGCGGGTGTCGGGGTCGATGCCTGTCTGCGCGAGAATATCCTGCGCGCTCTTTCTGCCAATGCCGTAGATGTAAGTCAAACCGATTTCGATTCGCTTATCCTTGGGCAGGTCAATACCGGCAATACGTGCCATACTTTTTAACCTCCAATCAAGTCTTAGCCCTGGCGCTGCTTGTGCTTGGGATTCTCGCAAATGACCATAACACGGCCTTTACGACGAATGATCTTGCACTTCTCGCACATGGGCTTCACGGACGGTCTTACTTTCATGTCGATAAACCTCCATTACTTAGTACGCCAGGTAATGCGACCGCGGGTCAGGTCGTAGGGAGACATCTCCACTGTGACCTTGTCACCTGGCAGGATCCTGATGAAATTCATTCTGAGCTTTCCGGAAATATGCGCCAATATCGTGTGTCCATTTCCAATGTCTACTTGGAATGTGGTGTTGGGCATCGCCTCGACGACAACGCCTTCCACTTCGATCATGTCGGATTTTGCCAAAGTGCTGATCCCTCCTGGTCTTGATTACCGTTTCCGCCGCGGTAGGCGGCGATGGCTTTACGAAGCTCATTGTTTGTAATGATCTCGCTGCTTCTGATCCTTGCGGCAAGCTCTGCGGGACCGGACGCCTCGCGCCGCGCGTGTTTGCGCTTTTTGCGCTTGGGCGCTTCCGTTCGCCGCGACTTGCCATCGGCAAGCAGCAGATATTCGTCCTGAATATCCACAACGAAGAAGAGCTTGCCCTTCTCCCTGCCCGCCGTTGCTGAAACAAGGTCTCCCTTTGCAATGTCCATTTGCACTGTCCTCATGGCGCGGGCACCGTCAGAAGCTCCGGCTCGCCGTCTGTAATGAGGATCGTGTTTTCGTAGTGCGCGGCAAGCGAGCCGTCCTGCGTTTTGACGGTCCAGCCGTCGGGCAGGACCCGCACCGCCGCGCCACCCGCGTTCACCATCGGTTCGACCGCCAGCGTCATGCCGCGCAGGAGGCGCGGGCCGTGTCCGGGGCTGCCGAAGTTCGGCACCTCGGGACTCTCGTGCATTTTCCTGCCGATGCCGTGACCGACATACTCACGCACGATGCTGTAGCCCCTCTCCTCCGCGTATTTCTGCACGGCGGCGGAAATGTCCGACAGGCGGCAGCCCTCTCGGGCGAAGCGAATGCCTTCGAAAAAGCTCGCGCGCGTGACCTCGATGAGCCGCTGCGCCTCTTCGCTGACCTGCCCGCAGGGGTAGGTCGCCGCACAATCGCCGTGGAAGCCGCCGATATACGCGCCGACATCGACGCTCACGATGTCGCCCTCGCGCAGCACCCGTTTGCCGGGAATGCCGTGAATGACCTCATCGTTGACGCTGACGCAGACGCTGGCGGGATAGCCGTTGTAGTTGAGGAACGACGGCTCGGCTCCCTGCGATCTGATGAACTGGTACACTGCTTTGTCGATTTCTTGGGTTGTTACGCCGGGCTTTACCATTTCCCCTGCTAACGCACGGGCAGCCGCGGTAATTTTTCCCGCTCGGCGCATCAATTCGATCTCGTGTGCCGATTTCAAAGTAATCATTCAAGATCTCCTCATCTCAGCACTTTCAGGATCGCTTCGGAGGTGGCCTCGACAGAGCCCATGTCCTCCACGGGATAGAGAACGCCGCGGGAACGGTAAAAGTCCTTGAGCGGTTCCGTCTCCCTATGATAGACCGCAAGACGGTTTTTCACCGTCTCCGGTGCATCATCTTTGCGTGTGACGAGCGCGCCGCCGCAGACATCGCATACGCCCTCGACCTTCGGCGGGACCGCCCTGAGGTGGTAGCTCGCGCCGCAGTGCTCGCACACTCTTCGCCCGCTCATGCGCTCCATGATCGTCTCGTCGGAGATCTCGAGCGAGACCACATGGTCGAAGCGGATACCGGCTGCCTCGAGCGACTCCGCCTGGGCGATCGTGCGGGGCACACCGTCGAGGATGTAGCCCTTCGCACAATCGGATTCGGCAAGACGCTCTGTGATAATGCCGATGATGACCTCATCGGGCACCAGATGGCCCTCGTCCATATAGGACTTCGCCTTCATTCCCGTCGGCGTGCCGTTTTTGATGGCCGCGCGCAGAATGTTTCCGGTGGAAATCGCGGGGATTCCAAGCTCAGCGGCGAGGATCGCGGCCTGTGTGCCTTTTCCCGCGCCGGGAGCACCCAATAAAATCAGTTTCATGCCTTCGCCTTTCTTACTCGAGGAAGCCCTTGTACTGACGCATCAGCATCTGGGATTCCAAAGCCCGAACCGTCTCCAGCGCAACGCCGACAACGATGATGACCGAGGTACCGCCGATGGCAAGGCTCTGATTGCCGAGCACCTTGCCCACGATCAGCGGGGCGATCGCCACGATGCCGAGGTAGATCGCGCCGAAGAGCGTCACCTTGTTGAGCACCTTTGCGATGAACTGGCTGGTGGGCTGACCCGGACGGAAGCCGGGGATAAAGCCGCCGTTCTTCTTGAGGTTGTTGGAGATCTCAACAGGGTTGAACTGAATGGTGGCGTAGAAATAGCTGAAACCAATGATCATCAGGAAGTACACAATCAGGTAGAGAACGGACTTCGTGTCGATCGCGCTGTAGATGGAGTAGGCGACGGGGCTGGTCTCCTGATCGGGAGTGCCGATGAAGGCCCAGATAGTCGCCGGCAGCATGGCGATGGACTGCGCGAAGATGATGGGCAGGACGCCGGACATATTCACCTTCATGGGGAGGGTGGAAGCCTGACCGCCGTACATCTTGCGACCGACCTGACGCTTGGCATACTGCACGGGGATACGGCGCTCCGCGCCGTTGACATGGACGATCAGAACGATCATCGCGAGGATACCCACGAGGACCAGCGCGAGCCAGAGGTAGCCGATGCTGCCGGTGGTGGCAACATAGTAGCCGCCGGTGGTGATCGCGGAGGGGACGCGGGCGAGGATACCGGCAAAGAGGATCATGGAGATACCGTTGCCGACACCGAACTCGTTGACCTGCTCGCCAAGCCACATGACGAAGGACGAACCGGCGACGAGCGTCACGACGATGACCAGAGCCGGCCACACGCCGGACTGCTCGAGAATGCCGTAGTTCTTGCAGATCATATAGTAGCCGAAGGCCTGGAGAAGAGCGATGGCGACCGTCGCGTAGCGCGTGATGGAGGCGATCTTCTTCTTGCCGGCCTCGCCGCCTTCACGCGCGAGACGCTCGAGGGCGGGAATGGCGATGGTCAAAAGCTGGATAATGATGGAGCTGTTGATATAGGGCTGCACGCCGAGCGCGAAGACCGTGGCCTGCGCGAACGCGCCGCCCGACATCACATTGTAAAGGCTCAGCAGGCTGCCGCCGGTGGACTCGATATAGGCACCGAGCAGCTCCGTATTGATATACGGGGTGGGGATCGCATTACCGATGCGGAAGATGAGAAGGATCAGCAGAGTGAATACGATCTTTTTACGCAGTTCGGGGATCGCCCAAGCCTTACGGATCGTCTGGATCACTTAGATCACCTCTGCCTTTCCGCCTGCTGCCTCGATAGCCTCCTTGGCAGAAGCGGAGAAAGCAGAAGCCTCCACATTGACCTTCTTCGTGACCTTGCCGTTGCCGAGCACCTTGTAACCGTACTCGCACTTGCTCAGAATGCCCTTGGCAAGCAGAGCGGCAGCGTTGACAGTCTCGCCGTCCTCAAACGCGTTGAGCGCGTTGAGGTTGATGATCTCATAGGGCTTTGCAAAAATATTGTTGAAGCCGCGCTTCGGGATACGGCGCGCCAGAGGCATCTGGCCGCCCTCGAAACCGATGCGGACACCGCCGCCGCTGCGGGCCTTCTGACCCTTGTGACCGCGGCCGCCGGTCTTGCCGTTGCCGGAACCGGCACCGCGACCCTTGCGGTAAGCCTCTTTGGTGGAGCCGGCAGCAGGAGACAGTTCATGTAACTTCATTTGACAGCTCCTCCTTACTTTACTTCGGTGACCTGCAGCAGATAGCCGATCTTGGCGATCTTGCCGCGGGTCTGATCGTTATCGGGCTGCACGGTGCTGTCACCGATCTTGCGCAGGCCGAGGGAGTTGGCAGTGGCAATGTGCTTTTCCAGTCTGCCATTGAGGCTCTTGACGAGCTTGACGTTCAGATTAGCCATTTGTTACTGCCTCCTTATCCAACGATTTCTTCCACGCTCTTGCCGCGGATCTTGGCGACCTGCTCGGGGCTACGCATAGCCTTCAGGCCCTCAAAAGCGGCACCGACAACATTGTTGGGGTTGTTGGAGCGCAGGCACTTGGTACGAATATCCTTGATACCCGCGGCCTCGACGACGGCACGCACTGCGCCGCCGGCGATCACGCCGGTACCGGGAGCGGCGGGCTTGAGCAGCACGCGCCCCGCGCCGAACTCACCGATGGTCTCGTGAGGGATCGTGCTGCCGGACAGGGTCACGGTGACCATGTTCTTCTTGGCAGCCTCGAGGCCCTTGCGGATCGCCTCGGGAACTTCAGCCGCTTTGCCAAGGCCGTAGCCGACCTTGCCCTTTCCGTCGCCGACGACCATCAGCGCGGAAAACTTCATGACTCTACCGCCCTTAACGGTCTTGGAAACACGATTGAGGGCAACGAGCTTTTCCATGTATTCGCTCTGTTCGCGTTCAAATCTGGGCATTTCGTTGTTCCTCCTTCTTAGAATTCCAGACCGCCCTCGCGGGCGCCTTCAGCCAGCTCAGCAACACGACCGTGGTACAGGTAACCGCCGCGGTCGAACACGACCACGCCGATGCCCTTGGCCTTGGCGCGCTCAGCGACCAGCTTGCCGACAGCGCGGGCAGCAGCCTTGTTGCCGCCGTTGCCTTCGATCTCCTTGTCCAGAGAGGACGCGGAGACGAGCGTGTTGCCCGCGACATCGTCGATGATCTGGGCATAGATGTTCTTCTCGCTGCGGAAGACATTCAGGCGGGGGCACTCGGGAGTGCCGGAGATCTTCGCGCGCACTCTCTTGTGGCGCTTGATGCGCTGCGCGTTGGTATCGGGTCTTTTAATCATATCGGCACACCTCCTTACTTCTTGGCGCCGGTCTTACCGACCTTGCGGCGGATGACTTCATCCACATACTTGATGCCCTTGCCCTTATACGGCTCGGGAGGACGCTTCTCGCGGACTTCCGCGGCGAACTGGCCGACCTTCTGCTTGTCGCAGCCGAGGATCACGACCTTGTTCTGCGCGGGGACCTCGATGGTGATACCCTCGATCTCGGGCACCTCAACGGGGTGGGAGTAGCCGATGGTCAGGACGAGCTTGTTGCCCTCCTTCGCGGCACGGTAACCGACACCGTTGATCTCGAGCTCCTTCTTGTAGCCCTCGCTCACGCCGACCACCATATTGTGGAGCAGGGCGCGGGTGAGGCCGTGGAGCGCGCGGTTTTCCTTCTCATCGTTGGGGCGGGTGACATGAATGACGCCTGCCTCCTGCGTGAGAGTCATCGCGGGATGAAGCTGCTGGGTCAGGGTACCCTTGGAGCCCTTGACAGTGACAAGGTTGCCCTCGCCGAGGGTGACTTCCACACCGGCGGGGATATGAACGGGCATTCTTCCGATTCGACTCATTTCAATACCCTCCTTACCACACGAACGCAAGGACTTCGCCGCCGACATGAGCCGCGCGAGCAGCCTTGTCGGTCATGACGCCCTTAGAGGTGGAGACGATGGCAATGCCGAGGCCGCGGAGCACGCGGGGCAGCTCGTCCGCGCCGACATAAACACGCAGGCCGGGCTTGCTGACGCGGCGCAGACCAGTGATGACCTTGTCCTTGCCGTTGTACTTCAGGGTGATGTGAATGACGCCCTGAGTACCATCGTCGACGATCTGATAGCTCTTGATATAGCCCTCGTCCAGCAGGATCTGAGCGATGCTCTTCTTCATGTTGGAAGCGGGGACATCGACAGTGTCGTGACGGGCACTGTTCGCGTTGCGGATACGAGTGAGCATATCCGCAATGGGATCGGTGATATGCATAGTGTAAATCCTCCTATTTTAGAGTTGCGGAGTTGCCTCCGCTTCGGTCACGAGGTATCACTGCCAATTTGGAGCGTGATCGCACGCGTGTGACCACGCGTAATTGACAGTGACCTTTCGCGATCCTTATCGCCAGAGCGTCCATATCATAACGCTCGTGGTTAAGTGGTTGGTTGGAGAGCACTCTCTCCTGCGACGGTCCTTCTAATGGATTTTTTCGTTAGACGAGGCGAAGCGACGCCGCTGTACTTTGTGTACAGCAAGGAGCTTCAACGAAGTATAACGGAAAAAGACTTAGAAGGAAGCCTTGCGGACGCCGGGGATCTCGCCCTTGTAGGCCAGCTCGCGGAAGCAGATACGGCAGACGCCATAGTCACGCAGATAGGCGTGGGGACGGCCGCAGATCTTGCAGCGGTTGTAGCGGCGGGTGGAGAACTTAGCAGGAGCCTGCTGCTTGAGAATCATAGATTTCTTAGCCATTTCACATATCCTCCTACTTAGCGTTCAAAGGGTGCGCCGACCTGGCTGAGCAGCTCGCGCGCCTCTTCATCGGTCTTGGCGGTGGTGCAGATGACGATGTCCATGCCGCGGATCTTGTCGATCTTGTCGTACTCGATCTCGGGGAAGATCAGCTGCTCCTTGATGCCGAGGGCATAGTTGCCGCGGCCGTCGAAAGCGTTGGCGCTGATGCCGCGGAAGTCGCGGACACGGGGAAGCGCCACATTGAACAGACGATCGAGGAACTCCCACATCTTGTCGCCGCGGAGGGTGACCTTCGCGCCGATGGGCATACCTTCACGGAGCTTGAAGTTCGCAACGGACTTCTTCGCCTTGGTGACGACCGCCTTCTGGCCGGTGATGGTGGTGAGGTCGCGCACGACCGCCTCGAGGACCTTGGCATTCTCCTTGGCCTCGCCGCAGCCGACATTGACGACGACCTTCTCGATCTTGGGAACCTGCATCACGGAAGTGTAGCCGAACTTCTTAAAGAGAGCGGGCGTCACTTCTGCAACATACTTTTCTTTCAGTCTTGCCATCGTGTTACTACTCTCCTTTCTTAAAGCTCAGCGCCGCACTTCTTGCAGACGCGGGTCTTCTTGCCGCCCTCGATCTTGTGGGCGACGCGGGTGCCTTTGCCGCACTTGGGGCAAACGACCTGGACCTTGGAGGCGTACAGAGCGGCTTCACGCTCAACGATGCCGCCGGTCTCGCCCTGCTTGCGGGGCTTGATGTGGCAGGTCACCTTGTTGATGCCCTCGACCACGACCTTGGCTTCGCTGGGGACGGTGCCGAGCACCTTGCCCTGCTTGCCCTTGTCCTTGCCGGACAGGACGATAACGGTATCGCCCTTCTTCACATTCATAGCCATTTCTTCAAGCCCTCCTTACACAACTTCGGGAGCGAGAGACAGGATCTTCATGTAATCCTTGTCACGCAGCTCACGGGCGACGGGCCCAAAGATACGGGTGCCGCGGGGGTTCTTGTCGTCCTTGATGAGGACGGCGGCATTCTCGTCAAAGCGGACATAGGTGCCGTCGTTGCGGCGGACGCCCTTCGCGCTGCGGACGATCACGGCCTTGACGACCTCGCCCTTCTTCACCGTGCCGCCGGGGGTAGCCTTACGGACAGAGGCAACGATCACATCGCCGATGTTGCCGTACTTGCGGCTGGAGCCGCCGAGCACACGGATGCACTTGATCTCCTTGGCACCGGTATTGTCGGCGACCTTGAGGAAAGTCTCTTGCTGGATCATTGTTCCGGTACCTCCTTACTTAGCCTTTTCGACGATCTCGACCACGCGCCAGCGCTTGTCTTTGGACAGGGGGCGGGTCTCCATCACCTTCACGGTATCACCGATACCGCACTCGTTCATCTCGTCGTGCGCCTTGAGCTTATAGGTGCGGCCGACGATCTTCTTATACAGGGGGTGCGCGACGCGGTCGGAGATCGCGACGACGACGGTCTTGTCCATCTTGTCGGAAATGACCTTACCCACGCGGACCTTACGGGAGGAAATTCTCTTCTCTTCCATGTTACTTCTCCTCCTTTTCACGGATCATGGTTTTGACTCGGGCAATATCACGCTTGGTCTCAACGAGCTTCTGAGGATTGTCAAGCTGATTGGTCGCGTGCTGCATACGCAGGAAAAACAGATCCTTCTTCAGGGCGCCGAGCTTCTCGTTGAGCTGCTCAACGCTCATTGCACGAACTTCACTTGCCTTCATCTTCATTCACCTACTTCCTGGGTCTCGGTGTCCTCGCGCTTGACGATCTTCGTCTTGATGGGCAGCTTGTGGCTGGCCAGACGGAGCGCCTCGCGCGCGACATCTTCGGAAACGCCGGCGATCTCAAACATGACACGGCCGGGCTTAACAACGGCAACCCAATACTCAGGGGAGCCCTTACCGGAACCCATACGGGTCTCAGCCGGCTTCTGAGTGACGGGCTTATCGGGGAAGATCTTGATCCACACCTGACCGCCGCGCTTGGTGTAGCGCGTCATGGCGATACGGGCGGCTTCGATCTGATTGCTGGTGATCCAGGCGGGCTCAGTGGCAACAAGACCAAATTCACCGTAGGTGATGGTGTTGCCGCGCATCGCCTTACCGGTCAGGCGGCCACGCTGGACGCGGCGGTACTTAACTCTCTTCGGCAGAAGCATTAGTGAGCCCCTCCTTCCTTATTCTCTGTGGGCTTGCGGAAACCGCCCTGGGGACGGTCGCCCTGAGGACGGCCCTGGCCGTTGCGGTTGAAGCCGCCCTGGCCATCGCGGCGCTGGAAGCCCTGACCGTCACGACGGGGACGACGGTCGCCGTCACGACGGGGACGACGCTCGCGGCGCTCCTCATAGGTCTTGGTGGTGTCGAGCGTGCGCGGGGTGGTGCGCAGGGTCTGGGTGAGGACCTCGCCCTTGTAGATCCAAACCTTCACACCGATGCGGCCGAAGGTGGTCGCAGCCTCGGCGAAGCCGTACTCGATGTCGGCGCGAATGGTCTGCAGGGGAATGGTGCCCTCGTGATAGTGCTCGGTGCCGGCGATCTCGCGGCCGCCGAGACGACCATTGCAGCAGCACTTGATGCCCTTGGCGCCGGCGCGCATGGCGCGGCCCATGGCGTTCTTCATCGCACGGCGGTGAGAAATACGCTTCTCAAGCTGCTGGGCGATGTTCTCAGCGACGAGCTGAGCGTCCATGTCGGGAGAGCGGACCTCAACGATGTTGAGCTTGACCTTCTTGCCGATCATGGCCTCGACCGCGGCGCGGACCTTCTCGACCTCGGCGCCGTCCTTACCGATGACCATGCCCGGACGCGCGCAATGCACGAACAGGGTGACGACATCGTTGCTGCGCTCGATCTCGATCTTGGGAACGCCTGCACCGTACAGGGTCTTCTTGAGGAACTTGCGGATCTTGTGATCCTCGACGATCAGATCGCCGACCTTTTCATCTTTGGCATACCAACGGGAGTCCCAGTCTTTGATGACGCCAACGCGCATGCCGTGGGGATTAACTTTCTGTCCCATAAACTGTCTCCTCCCTTATTCCTTCTCCGCCACGGCGAGCGTGACATGAGAGGTACGCTTGTTGATGCGGTAGCCGCGTCCCTTGCTGGCGGGGATCATGCGCTTGAGGATCGGGCCGCCGGTGGCATAGACTTCGCTGACATAGAGCTTGCTGGTGTCCATGCTGAAGTTGTTCTCAGCGTTGGCAACGGCGCTCTTGAGGAGCTTCATCAGAGGCTCGGACGCAGCCTTGGGGGTCTGCATCAGGATCGCCATTGCGGTGCCGACATCCTTGCCGCGGATCAGATCGCAGACGATCTGGACCTTACGCGGAGAGATGCGGACATATCTCAGATAAGCTTTTGCTTCCATATTCTGCATCCTCCTTACTTAGACTTGGCGTGGCCGCGGAAGGTACGGGTGGGCGCAAACTCGCCGAGCTTGTGGCCGACCATATCCTCCTGAACATAAACGGGAACATGCTTGCGGCCGTCATAGACCGCGATGGTGTGACCGACAAAGGAGGGGAAGATCGTGGAGCTGCGGCTCCAGGTCTTGAGGACCTTCTTCTCGCCGGTCTTGTTCATTTCTTCGACTCGCTTGATGAGCTCAGGGGCAACAAACGGGCCTTTTTTAATGCTTCTGCTCATTGTTCCTTTGCCTCCTTACTTCTCATTACGACGCTTGACGATGAACTTGTTCGTCGGGTTCTTCTTGGAGCGGGTCTTGTAACCAAGAGCCGGCTTGCCCCAGGGAGTGACAGGACCCGGACGACCGACAGGGCTCTTGCCCTCGCCGCCGCCGTGGGGGTGGTCGCAGGGGTTCATGACCGAACCGCGGACGGTCGGACGCCAACCCATGTGACGCTTGCGGCCGGCCTTACCGATCTGGATATTCTCGTGGTCGAGATTGCCGACCTGACCGATGCAGGCGGTGCAGTTGGTGCGCACGATGCGGACCTCGCCGGAGGGCATACGGATCTGCGCGTCACCGTTCTCCTTCGCCATGAGCTGCGCGGCAGCACCGGCGGAGCGGACGAGCTGCGCGCCCTTGCCGGGGTGCATCTCGATGTTGTGGATCACGGTACCAACGGGAATGTTGGCGATGGGCAGGCAGTTGCCGGGCTTGATGTCGGCGGAAGCGGAAGAGATGATCTTGTCGCCCGCGGCGAGGCCGACGGGAGCGATCACATAGCGGCGCTCGCCGTCCTCGTACTCGACGAGAGCGATGTTGGCGCTGCGGTTGGGGTCATACTCCAGGCGCAGGACAGTCGCGAACATATCGGTCTTGTTGCGCTTGAAGTCGATGATGCGGTACTTCTGCTTGTTGCCGCCGCCGTGATGACGGACGGTGATGCGGCCATAGCTGTTGCGGCCGGCGTGCTTCTTCAGAGGCTCGACCAAGCTGCGCTCGGGCTTCGCCTTCTTATCGATCCCCTCAAAGGCGGACACAGTCATGTGACGGCGGGAGGGGGTAGTGGGCTTATAAGTCTTGATAGCCATTTCTCATTCTCCTCCTTACACCATGCCCTCGAACATCTCGATGGTCTTGGAATCCGCGGTGAGCTGGACATAAGCCTTCTTCCAGCTGCGGGTGGTGCCGGGACGGCCCGCGCCCATGCGCTTGGCCTTGCCGGCGACATTGATCGTGTTGACCTTGGCGACCTTGACGCCGAAGATCTCCTCGACCGCGTTCTTGATCTCGATCTTGCCCGCGTCCTTGGCGACCTCGAAGACATACTTCTTGTCCGCGACGGAGGCCATGGAGCGCTCGGTGATGATCGGACGAATAACGATATCGTAAATGTTAGCCATTATGCGAACACCTCCTCGATCACTGCGAGGGCATCTTTGTCGATGACCAGGTTCTTGGCGTTGATGAGGTCATAGACATTGATGAGCTTTGCAGGGCTGGTGACGACGCCCGGGATATTGCGGGCGGACTTGACGACGATGTCGTTGACCTCGGGGGTCACGACGACGGACTTGCCCTCCGCGCCGACGGCGGTGAGGAAGGTCTTGAAGGTCTTGGTCTTGATCTCGTCGAGCGCGATCTTGTCGACCACGACGAGCTCGCCGTCCTGCGCCTTGGCAGAGAGAACGGACTTGAGCGCGAGGCGCTTGACCTTCTTGTTGAGCACATAGCTGTAGGTGCGGGGCTTGGGCGCGAAGGCGATGCCGCCGTGCGTCCACTGGGGCGCGCGGGTGCTGCCCTGACGGGCGCGGCCGGTGCCCTTCTGACGCCACGGCTTGCGACCGCCGCCGGAGACCTCAGCGCGGGTCAGAGCGCTCTGCGTGCCCTGACGGCAGTTGGCAAGGTGATTCTTCACGACTTCGTGGACAACGCTCATGTTCGGCTCGATGCCGAAGATCGCGTCGTTCAGCTCCACGGTACCGACCTCAGCGCCGGTCATGCTGACAACTTTAATCGTAGACATTCTTTAAGCACTCCTTTCCTTACTTCGTTCTGGCGGAAGCCTTCTGCGGGTTGCGGCCGGAAGCCTTCTGCGGGTTGGCGCTGATACCGGCGCCGGCCTGCTTGACCTTGTGGACCTTGACCGTGTTCTTCACGGTGACGAGGCTGTACTTCGGGCCGGGGATCGCGCCGCGGACGACGAGCATATTGAGCTCGGGATCGACCTTGACGACCTCAAGGTTCTGAATGGTGACGGTCTCGCCGCCCATCTGACCGGGGCCGCCGGTGCCCTTGAAGATGCGGCTGGGATCGGTGCCCGAGCCGCGGGAGCCGACATGACGGTGGACGGGGCCGCCGCCGTGGCTCTTGCGCTGAATGGCATAGCCGCAGCGCTTGACAACGCCCTCGTAACCGTGGCCCTTGCTGGTGCCGGTCACATCGACGAAGTCGCCGACTTTGAACATATCCGCCTTGATGACGGCGCCGAGCTCGAGCTCCGCGGCGTTATCGAGGGCGAACTCGCGCAGGTGCTTCTTGGGGGAAACGCCGGCCTTGTTGAGATGGCCGACTTCGGGCTTGGTCAGTTTGCGCTCGGCAACATCTTCAAAGCCCAGCTGGATCGCCTCATAGCCGTCCTTCTCGACGGTCTTCTTCTGGGTGACGACGCAGGGACCGGCCTCGATCACGGTGACCGGGATCACATGGCCCTTCTCGTCGAAGATCTGAGACATGCCAACTTTTTTGCCGATGATTGCTTTCATGTATGATCCTCCTATTAGGTTATTGGTCGGCTTAGTTGCGGCGTACCGCATTGCTCTGCCGACTTGACCCCGCTCATCTCACGCAAGTCGATGAGCGATTGGGCTGAGCAACAAATTTTACTTCAAAAAACAAAGGGCTTTGTTTTTTGACTTTGGCTTGCGGCTTGCTGCAGCGCACTCGCTGCGCTCGCACGTTTGCAAGCCGAGCGGTGTTTTTGCCCACGCACAGGTCGCGGTCAAAAACGATCTCACTTTATTTCGCGTCTGCGGACGCGAAACTCTGCGAGGCTTTTAGAGCTTGATCTCGATCTCCACGCCGGCAGGCAGCTCCAGACCCATCAGAGCCTCAACGGTCTTGGGGGTGGAGTTGGTGATGTCGATCAGGCGCTTGTGGGTGCGGCGCTCGAACTGCTCACGGGAATCCTTATACTTATGAACAGCGCGCAGGATCGTGACGATCTCCTTCTTGGTGGGCAGAGGAATGGGGCCGGACACGGTCGCGCCGGTGCGCTTGGCGGTCTCGACGATCTTCTCTGCGCTCTGGTCGATGACCTGATGGTCATAGGCCTTGAGGCGAATGCGAATCATTTCTTTTGCCATTTCGGTTTCTCCTTCATTTTGTACGGTTTTTTTCACTGGTTGTCGAAGCCGTACGGTGAGATGATTTCTTATACGCTTATCCGTGCGTATCATTCCGGCTCATGAGAAAACCGGCGCGAAAACACGGCCGGTCCACACATGGCGCAGCGATCTACGCAACGCATAGAAGTTATCTCAGCCGCCCGATTCTCGGACATACTCCCCGGAAGTTACCTCAGAGTACTGAGCAATCTCCCGGTTCATCGCAGTTTGTTCGCGTCAGGGCAGGATACTCCCATTCGCGGACTCGCCTATGATACAGGAAAAGAAGAACGATGTCAAGGGATTTTTTGAAGTTTTTTGAGAAATTTTTCGCATTTTTTCGTTCAATCCGCCGTGGCAGTATGCGAAAGCGCCGCGCGCGGGCTTTTCGGGCATACCCCTCCCCTTTTTCGGCATAGAATGGCGTGAATGAGGCTACGGGAGGTTATGGCTTATGGCAATGAGCTGGCTTTGGACGGGAATGGTCGCCGTGTCGCTGCTCTTCGGTCTCAAGACCGGCAGCATCGACGCGCTGGGAAACGCCGCGCTCGAGGGCGCGGGCGCGGCGGTGGAGCTGTGCGTGGCGATGGCGGGGATCATGGCGCTGTGGACAGGCGTGATGGAGGTGATGGACCGGTGCGGGCTTTCCGCCGCGCTCGCGCGGCTGTTCCGCCCGCTGCTGCGGCGGCTGCTGCCGCAGGCGAGCCGCGACAGTGAGACGCTCGCGGCGCTCTCGGCGAATCTCTCGGCGAATCTTTTGGGACTCGGCAACGCCGCGACGCCGCTGGGACTGCGCGCCGCGCAGCGCATGGCGCGCGGGTGCAACGGAGTCGCCTCGCACGAGCTGTGCCTGCTCGTGGTGCTCAACTCCGCCTCGATCGAGCTGCTGCCGACGACCGTCGCCGGTGTGCGCGGCGCGCTCGGCTGCGCCGATCCGTTCGATATCCTGCCCGCGGTGTGGCTCGCGTCGATCCTCTCGGTCACGGCGGGACTGCTCGCGGCGAAGCTGCTCGCGCGCGTGTGGAGGAGGTGAAGCGGTGTCTCTCTCCTCACTCGTCGTTCCGGCGCTGCTATGCTCCACCGCCTGCTACGCGCTGCGAAAGGGCGTCGATGTCTACAGCGCGCTCACGCGCGGCGCGGAGGAGGGACTGAATGTGCTCGTCCACATTCTCCCCTCGCTCATCGCGCTGCTGACCGCCGTTTATATGTTTCGCGCGTCGGGCGCGATGGAATGGCTCGGCGCGCTGCTCGCGCCGCTGCTCGAGGCGGTCGGAATCCCGCCGGAGGTCGCGCCGCTCATCTTCGTCCGTCCGGTCTCCGGCAGCGGAGCGCTCGCGGTCGGCAGCGAGTTGATGGCGACCTACGGGCCCGACAGCTACATCGGGCGCGTCGTCGCGGTGATGCTGGGCTCGAGCGAAACGACCTTCTACACCATCGCCGTCTACTTCGGCTCGTGCGGCATCGTGAAAACGCGCTACACGATCCCCGCGTCGCTGTGCGCGGACCTCGTGATGTTCCTCACCTCCGCCGCCGCAGTGCGGCTACTGATGGGCTGAGGGCGCAAAAGGGCGGCCTCTTCACCGAAGAGACCGCCCCTTGCCGTGATACGATTTATAATAAGGTAGGCTCACATCTTCTCGGGCTTGCTCAGGCCGAGAATGCCGAGACCGTTGGCGAGCACCTGACGCGTCGCCGCGGAGAGCAGCAGACGCGCGGACGCCACATCGTCCGCCTCGCCCTTGATGCGGCAGGCATTGTAGAAGCGGTGGAACGCGCCGGCGAGCCGCAGGAGGTAGCGGTTGATATAGCTGGGGTCGTAGTCGCGCGCTGCCATGCGGATCTCCTCGGAGAAGTTCGCAAGCTCCTTGATGAGCGCGCGCTCCTGCTCGCTCGCGAGCAGCGCCGCGTCGGTCTTGTCCGCCGCAGGAACGCTGCGCCCTTCGTCGGCAAGCGTCTTGATCAGGCTGCATATACGGGCGTAGGCGTACTGGATATAGTAGACAGGATTCTCGCTGTCCTCGCGCACGGCGAGACCGAGGTCGAAGTCCATCTGCGTGTCGGGCTTGGCGTTGAAGAAGTAGCGGCAGGCATCGACGGGGATCTCGTCGAGAAGGTCGGCGAGAGAGATCGTCTTGCCGGTGCGCTTGGACATACGCACGACCTCGCCGTCGCGCACGAGCTTGACAAGCTGCATGAGGACGATGTCGAGGCGGTTCGTGCCGTCGAGCCCCAGCGCATCGACCGCGCCGCGCAGACGCGCGACATGGCCGTGATGGTCCGCGCCCCAGATGTTGATGACCTTATCGAAGCCGCGCACGCCGAACTTGTTGCGGTGGTAGGCGATGTCACCGGCGAGGTAGGTGTAGAAGCCGTTGGCGCGGCGGAGCACATCGTCCTTGAGGTCGAGCTTATCGATGTCCTCGTCCTTCTTGCCCATCTTGCGGTACTGCTCGCGCATGATCTCGGCGGTCTTGACCCACAGCGCGCCGTCCTTCTCGTAAGTCCAGCCGAGCTCCGTGAGCTTGTCCGCCGTGTCCTTCACATAGCCGGTATTGTGCAGCTCGGACTCGAAGAACCACTCGTCGAACTTGATGCCGTAGCGCTCAAGGTCGCTCTGCATCTTGGGAATGTTGCGGTCAAGGCCGAAGCGGGCGAGCGCAGCGTGACGCTCCTCCTCGCTCTTGTCCATATAGCTCTCGCCGTGCTCCTCATAGAACGCCTGCGCGAGCTCGCGGATATCGTCGCCATGGTAGCCGTCCTCGGGGAATTCCACGGCGTCCTCACCCTTGATGATCTGGAAGTAGCGCGCCTCCAGACTCTTGGCGAACTTTTCGATCTGGTTGCCGAAGTCGTTCACATAGAATTCGCGCCAGACCTTCGCGCCAGACCAGTCGAGCACGCTCGCGAGCGTGTCGCCGAGGACGCCGCCGCGGGCATTGCCCATGTGCATCGGGCCGGTGGGGTTCGCGGAGACGAACTCGACCATGTACTTCTTGCCCTCAAGCCCGTGACCGCGGCCGTAAGCGTCGCCCTCGCTCTCCACGGCGGCGAGGACATCGGTGTACCACTTGTCGCCGAGGCGGAAGTTCAGAAAGCCGGGGCCGGCGATCTCAACGGAGGTAAAATAGGTGTCCGCAAGGTCGATATGCTGCGTGAGGATCGTCGCGACCTCGCGCGGATTCTTGCGCATCGCCTTCGACGCGGCGAGGCAGAAGGTGGTGGTATAGTCACCGTTGGCGGTGTCCTTGGGGATCTCGACCGCGGGGACCGTCTCCACGCCCGCGGGCAGCAGTCCCTCCTGCACGGCGGACTGATAGGCGGACTGTGTCAGGGCGGCGATCTGGTCCTTTGCGCTCTGGATCATATTCATAGCATACTCTCCCTCTATCCATTGATTTGATACGGCAGCGCCGCAAATGTGCATAATTGTAGAAAGATTATACTACAGCGTTCGGCGGAAAACAAGCCGTTTTTGCGGATTTTCCGCCGCGGCGGGAAAGATAGCGCTTGCGCGCGGGTCGCGCAGACGGTATAATCGTAGCAAAATCATTGCCGCAGGAGGAGCTTTATGCTGTTTTTCGGAAAAAGAAAGCGCACGCCCATCGTCCAGTCTTCCACCGAGCGCTGGCGGGAGCAGTGGCAGGCGCTCGTGCCGCCGGAGTGCCGGAATGTCCCCATCACGGTGGACAGCAAGACCATCGTTGCCTATGTGCAGATCAATCACTTCGCGATGATGATACAGGACGGGCTTTTGATGGAGCAGAGCTTCTTCGATGTCTGCGCGCATCTCCAGCGCGCGGGCTACCATGTCGTGTGGCTCATGCGCTGCACGCAGGACATCGCCAACGGCTATCTGAAGCTGCGCAAGGAAAGCGGCAGCGAGTGCCTGTGGAAGTGGCGCAAGCCCACCACGAACTTCGGCCGCTGGACCTCGGACAACCGCTATGTGACCATTCTGCTCCAGCACAAAAATGTGCCGGACGGCCCGCTCGAGCACTGCACCGAGCGTGTGCTCCAGCGCGTGCAGTGGGCGGAGAGCAACGATAACTCCAAGATGATCCCGGGGCGCACGGAGTTTTCCACCATCGCCGCCCCCGGCACGCCCGAAGAGCTCTCCCGCTGGCTGCACGGCGGCTTCATGTCTTCGGAGCTGTAAAGCCGCTCATGCGCCCAGCCGCGCGCCGATGAGCGCCATGTCCGCCTCATCAAGCGTGAACTCGTTCACGCCGAGCACGACGATGCGCGCACCGTAGGTCAATATCCATGTGTTGAAGTCCACATTGTCGTTGGGATCATAGAGACGGTACGCCGCGTCCGCGCCCCACGGCGCGGCATCGGCCGCGCGGTAGCGGAAGGCGTTATAGCTGCGGCCGGTGTACTCGTTCAGAAGTTCATCGAGGCAGAGGTCAAAGAGCGGCGCGCACTTCACCTCGTAGACGGTGTAGTGTATCTCCGGCGCGTCGGTGCCCCAGTCGCCCCAGCGCGCCTCCTGATCGTACTTGGTCTTGGCGAGGAAGGGCGAGGACTGCGCTGTGCGCTCGCAGGAGTAGCGGTCGTAGTCGGTTTCCGTCAACTCCTCGACATAAAGCGGCAGCTCGTCGTGGTAGGCGTAGGCGGTGTGGACCTCACCGCCGTGCTGATAGCTATACTCGTAGGGCTCGGCGTTTTCCGGCGCGCGCTCGAACCAGTCGTGGAAAACGCCATAGCCCATGAGCGCGACACAGAGCGTAGAGAAAACGCCTGCCGCGATGCCGGTCACGATCTTCGCCGTACCGGCTTCCACATTCTTCCGCCGCAGGAACGCCTTCACGCCGAAGGTCAGCGCCATAACGCCGAAGATAGCACCCATGGAGAAGAGATAGACCGGCAGGTTTTCGCCCACCCCGAGGAGGACGAGCGCGAAAATCGCAAGCGCCATGACGACCGCCGCGCCCGAGAGCAGGCGGTGCGAGCGCGTGGGCGTGAAGCGCCCGAGCTCCTCCGCCGCGCGGACCGCCTTTCGATGCCAGCGGTAATAGCGCGCGAGGTCGCAGGCGCAGAAAAGGAACAGCAGTGGATAGATCGCAGTGCTAAGGAGACGGGTCGTGCTCGAAAGCACATCGATCAGATCGCCGGAAAGCTGTACGCCCCACATGACGATTTGGAACGCGGTGAGTGCGAGTGTCACCCAGAAGGAGAAAAGATACTCCTTTTTTGCCGCGCGGTGGAGCGTTTCGACCTGCACGGCGGCCTCCGTCTCGATGGGGACGGCGTCCTCGTCCTCGTTGTAGAAAGCGTGCGTCTGCGCGCGGTACGCTGCGCGCTGCCAGCCCGCGCTCGCGCAGTAGTCCCAGAAGGTCTGCTCGCCCTCGCTCGGCGTGGCGGGGTCGTACTCCGACGCCTCGGGATAGTACGCAACGCAGAAGCGGAGCGCTCGCGGCTCGCAGCGGCGATAGCGCCAGATTCCGCCGAGCTTTTCGATCAGCCAGCCCTTTGCCGCCATCTTTTCAAAGTGTCGCTCCATGCCGGTGTGGTCGTAGAAGGAATAGAGATTCAGTTCGTATCGGGTAGTGCGCATGGCGTTGTCCCTCCTCCCAGAAGTCGTTGATAATCGTTCATCTGCGCCGTCAGGCGCTCCATCTCGCCGCGCAGCAGCTCTTCCCCGCGAATGGTCAGGCGGTAGCTGCGGCGGCGGCCCTCGCTCTTCGTTTCGACGATGTAGCCCTCGGCGGCAAAGTCGTCGAGGAGATGGTAGAGCGTCCCCGGGCCGACCGTCACGCGCCCGCCCGTCACCTCGCGAATGCGCGTCATGAGGTCCATGCCGCAGCACTCCTCGCGAAGACAGAGAAGCACATAAAACATCTGCTCGGTCAGGGTCTGAAATTTTTCGCGCGCCATCGTTTCACCCTCTTTTATCGATATTCGATATATCTGCTTACAGTATAGTATCGAATATCGATATTGTCAAGCAGAAAAATCGGGAAGCCGCAGCTTTCCGATTTTTCCGTTCAATTTTCCCCGTCCGGCCGGAACTCTAAAATATCGCCCGCCTCGCACTCCAACGCCTCGCAGATCGCCGCGAGCGTGGAGAAGCGGATCGCCGTCACGCGATTATTCTTGATCTTCGAGAGGTTCACATTGGAGATGCCGACGCGCTCCGCCAGCTCGTTGAGCGACATTTTCCGCTCGACCATCATGCGGTCAAGCCTCAGAACGATCTTTCCCATTCAGACGAGACCCTCCACATCGTTTTCAAGCGCGATGCCGTGCGCGAAAAACTGCGTCAGGCAGAGCACCGCGAGCCCCATGGAAAAGCCCTGCATCTGCACGCTCGTCTCCACCGCGTCCACGCCGAGGAGCAGGCGGCTCACCGTGCTCAGCGCCAGCCCCACGAGCGGAATGGCGATGGCGAAAATGCCGATCTCGCGCAGCAGACGAAGGTTCTCCGCCTGAAAAGGCGTGCCGCCCTCAGACCTTTTGATGATGCGATAGAGGTTGCGGAAGATCATCGCCATCAGCGCGGGCAGTACCACCGCCGCAATGAAAAAGAGGACGCTCGCGCGTGCGCTGCTCTCGACGGGGACGATCTGCTCGAAGCCGCAGACGCTCATGCTGACCTTGCCCGCTGCGTCGGCGTGCTCCGCCCAGAGCTCCGTGATAAACGAGCGGTTCGTGAGCGCGATCGCCGCGCCCGCAAGCATGACGGCGGTTAAGAGCCAGTAGACGATCTCCGTCCATTTCATGACGATCTTCGCGGCCTTTGTGATGAAGCCTTTCTTTTCCATCGTTCGCTCCTCCCATTGCTTTGATGGTGCAAGTATACGCCGAGAATTTATGTTTGTCAATATCTTTTTATCGTTAAACGATAAATTTTATCGCTGCCGCCGCGCTCCGGCGTCCCCTCCCCCCGATTTTTCTTGACACTTTGCCGCGCGGCGTTTATCCTGAAAGCAGAAAAAGAAAGGAGATGCTTCCCATGTTTCGTGAAATGAGGCGCTTTCGCCAACAGCTCTCCGCCGAGGAGAGCGCACAGCTTCTGCGCGAGGGGACGGTCGCCGTGCTCGGTGTCCTTGGCGACGACGGCTACCCCTACACGGTGCCCATCAACTATGTCTACGCGGACGGAAAGATCTACTTCCACGGCGCGAAGGCAGGGCACAAATTCGACGCCATCACCCGCTGCGACAAGGTCTCGCTCTGCGTCGTATCGCAGGATACGATCGTGCGCGAGGAGCTGACGACCTACTTCAAGAGCGTGATCGCCTTCGGCCGCGCCCGCGTGCTGGAAACGGACGAGGAGATCTTCCGCGCCGCGGAGCTGCTCGGGCTTCGCTTCAACTCCGACCGTGCGCGCGTGGATCGTGCGATCCGCAATGAGTGGAGCGCGCTTTGCTGCGTGGAGATCACGCTCGAACATATAACAGGCAAGGAGGCCATCGAGCTGACAAAGGCGCGCAATGCGGGGAATTGATGCGGCACAACAAAAAGGAGTCGGCAAAGCGCTGCTTTGCCGACTCTTCTTTCCTGTAAGACCGGGCCGGCGTGGCCTCTTACAGCGCCTTTTTCGGACAGACCTTTGTGCATTCAAAGCACAAAATGCACTCCGTTCCGTTTTGCCGTCCTCTTGAATTGTCCGTCACATCGACATTCATCGGGCAGACCCGTTTGCATCTCCCGCAGGACACGCATTTGCTCGTGTCGCACTTGACTCGGATCAGGGCGAAATAACTCATCGGCTTCATGAACACCGTGATCGGACATATATATTTGCAAAAAGCGCGATTGTCCCGAAACGCAAACGCCAGCAGCACGCCGACCGCGTAGTACAAAAGATTCCCTATGATAAAGGCCCAGAACATAATCTTTTCCATGCTGCCCACATGGGCCAAAAACAGAGCGGCAACAAACGCCAGCGACGCAGCGAACACGATGTACCGGATCCAGCCGATCCTCTTTCGCGGCTGTTCGGGCACCGGATAGGGCAAAAAGTCCAGCACCATCGCGGTCCAGCAGGCATATCCGCACCAGCCCCTTCCGAAAACGAGCGGTCCAAAGATCTTGGCGACCGCATAATGAATGGTGGCGGCTTCGAAAACGCCGGTGAAGAGATAATACCAGAAGCCCTCTATCTGCATATTCTCGTTGCAGACCACGCCCAGATAGAGCAGCATATAGGACCCCACCAAAAGCTGCGTCACGCGGCGGGCGTACTTGTATTGTCCGATAAAGAGCGTCAGCCCCAGCGCGATGGCGCAGCCAATATAGCTGAAATTCAGCAGGTAAAACATATTTCCCTTCGTCAGCCACAGGGTAACTGCGACCGCTTCAAATATGACCAGCATCGTGATCGGCATTGAATATTTTTTCACCGCGTCCCTCCGTGATCTTCAAGTTTGTTTTGATTATACAGCAGGCGATCGCAAAATTCAATCCGCACCGCGGATCGTGAGATACCGCGCTCGCGCCGCGTCCGGCGCGAGCGCGTAGGTCGATCGCTCGGAGCCGACGGTGAAGAGGCAAAAAGAGCCGACCGGTCTCGCCGGTCAGCTCTTTTCAGGTCATGAGATCACTCCCACTCGTTGCAGATGCCTATGGCTTAAACAGTTTTGCTTATGAAATATCGCACCTGCTATTCTGATTGTTGTGATTGTCCATATTATCTTAGCTGTACTGTGGATGCTTATCAAAATCTTATCAGCGTTGATAAACGCCGTTATCATGCTTTTAGATTTTATAGTTTATTAGATATAAAGTCT